>CAMPJI010000037.1 GCA_946886865.1 uncultured Lysobacterales bacterium
AGATCGCCCTGCGCGCGATGGAAGCGCCGCTGCGCGAGATCGTGACCAACGCCGGCGAAGAGCCGTCGGTCATCCTCAACAACGTCAAGGACGGCACCGGCGCCTACGGCTACAACGCCGCCACCGGCGAGTACGTGGACATGCTGGAAGCCGGCATCCTCGACCCGACCAAGGTGACCCGCACCGCGCTGCAGAACGCCGCGTCGATCGCCGGCCTGATGATCACCACCGAGGCGATGGTGGGCGAGCTGCCGAAGAAGGACGAGCCGGCGATGCCGGGCGGCGGCGGCATGGGCGGCATGGGCGGCATGGATTTCTGATCCCGCCCCTGCACGGTGCCAGGTGGCCGACGCAGCCCGTCGCATCACCGCGCACATGTCCAGTTGAAAGGCCCGCGAAAGCGGGCCTTTCTTTTTTGACCGGCACTACTTCACCCGGCAGCTCGCCGTGGTGGGCCCGGCAACGAACTGGCCGTTGGCATTGAACAGCGCTGCCCTGACGGCCCGGTTCTTGATGAACGTTGCCGGGATACGGGTGGCTCCAGCCCGGATGTCGGCGGGATTGCTGTCGAAGTCGAACTCGACTTCGTCGCCTTCCGCGCTGCGCGGCGCGGACGTCACGCCCGCGTTGCCCGACAGCACGCGAGCGGTATACAGCGCGTTGGGTAGGACGTTGCTGGCGTCCACGGAAATCTTCGAACGGGCGGGATTGGCACGGACCTCACAGCGCACGCGGAGGCTGGCGGCGTCGGCGACGGCGGGGAGTGCAACGGCGATTGCGGTGCACAGGCACAGTGCGGCGGACAGGATGGACGGTTTCATGCGGGGCCTCTTTCCAGGTCGGGTGGTCGGCCGTGTGCGTGGCCGCGTCCGGACGTGTTGTCGGACCGCGTACATACCGGAACCGGGCGAACCGGTTCATGCCGCGCATGCTCTGGCGGGTGATTGAACCGGACGGCCCCGGCCCGGTATCCACCACCGTTCAAGTCACTGAAGGACGATCATGAGCGGCACCCCGCATGGGAATCCGGACGCCGCCCGTGCGGCCGACGAGGAACTGTCCCTGATGGCCGGTGTCGCCGCGGCACGGATGGACGCGTTCAAGGCCCTGTACCTGCTCTATCAGCCACGTCTGGCGCGTTTCGTGCAGCGCATGACCGCCCGGCCCGACATGGTCGAAGAAGTGCTCGATGACACGATGCTGGTCGTCTGGCGGCGCGCGCATACCTTCGTGCCGACCGGGAAGGTGTCGACCTGGATTTTCGGCATCGCGTACCGCCAGGCACTCAAGGCCCTGCGACAGGCCGGCGACACGCGCATCGCCTATGTCGGCGAGGGTCATCCGGTCGTCGACGAGGAGGCAGATCCCGGCGAACTCGTCCACCGACAGCAGCAACACGACCGAATCGGCCGTGCGTTGGAGGCGCTGCCGCTCGAGCAGCGCGCCGTGGTGGAAATGACGTACTTCCTGGGCTGCAGCTGTCGCGATGTCGCCGACGTGATGGGGTGCCCGGTGGATACGGTCAAGACCCGCATGTTCTATGCGCGCAAGCGGTTGCGAACGTTGCTGGGTGACCGCGAGGAGGCGATATGAGCGGAAAACTGCTTCGGTTCACGGGCAGCGAGCACGACGAGGCCATCCGCATGCTCCCGTGGCTGGTCAATGGCAGCCTCGACGCACGCGAGGATGCGTTCGTGAGCGCCCACCTCCAGGCGTGCGCGCACTGCCGGAACGAACGGGACCTGTTGAACGCGCTCCGGGAGGCGTGCCGCGCGCCGGGCGCGGACCCGGTGCCGCCGCCGGCGTTCGCGCGGCTGCGCGCACGCGTCGAGGCCGGGGCGCGCGTACCGCAACCTTCGGGGGTGCGTGCGCGATTGAACGCGGCGCGGGCCGGGTGGGTCAGGGCGCCGACCTGGCTGCGAGCGGCGGCCTGCCTCCAGGCCGCCCTGTTGATCGCCGTCGCCACCGCGTGGTCGATGCGGGTGCCCGGCCTGGCGGAGCGACCGGCGGCGTACCGCACCCTGGGCAGCGATGCGTCCGTCGCGGTGCCGACGCCCGGCAAGACGCGGTTCCTGCTGATGCTCGCGCCCGATGTGAGCCAGGGGCGGACCCGGCAGCTGTTGCATGCCCACGGCGCGCGCATCGTCGACGGTCCAAGCGATGCCGGCGCCTACATGGTCGAAGTCGACGCGGTGGACGCCGGGGCCATGCATCGGACGCTGAGCGAAGCCGACGGTGTGGTGTTGCTGGAAGCGCTCGGCGCGGGCGGTCCCGGGTGAACCGCAGCGCCCGCTTTCTGCTGGTGGCGCTTGCAGTGCTCCTGTGGGGGGCCGCGCCACCCGCTGCCCGTGCACAGCCGCCGGGCACGCCGCAGGACGTGGAGCAGCCAACGTCGACCATCGACCAGCGCATCCTGCTGATGCTGCGCGTCCCGCCGACGCATTACCGGCCCGACAAGGCGTACGGTGGGGGCTACCTCAATCCGCCAGGCGTCCAGTCGCGCCGGCAGGCCGTCAGGCAGCTGGCCCGGCAGCACGGGCTGCGCATGGTGGAGGACTGGCCGATGCCCGCCCTCGGCCTCGATTGTTTCGTGCTCGAGGCGCCCAGTGCGGATGCGCGTGCCCGCGTATTGCCGCGTCTGCTCGCCGACCCGCGCGTGGAGTCCGCGCAACCGGTGCAGCGCTTCCGCGCCCTGTCCTCCAACCTGGGCGATCCTCTTTCCGGCGCGCAACCCGCGGTGCAGGCCTGGCGCCTGCACGAGCTGCACAGGGTCGCCACGGGACGGGGCGTGCTCGTGGCGTCCATCGACAGCGGTGTGGATACGGGGCACCCCGATCTTCGCGGGCAGCGCATCAGCACGCACGATTTCGTCGAAGGCCAGGACTACCGCGCCGAAGCCCACGGCACCGCCATTGGCGGCATCATCGTCGCCCGGCCCGGCAACGGCGCCGGCATCGTCGGCATCGCCCCCGACGCTGCATTGCTGGCGTTGCGCGCCTGCACCCAGTCGGGCCCCCGCGGCGAGGCCGCATGCGACACCTTCAGCCTGGCCAAGGCGCTCCAGTTCGCGGTTTCCGCGCGCGCGCAGGTGGTGAACATGAGCCTGACCGGGCCCGAGGATCGCCTCCTCGGGCGCCTGATCGATGTCGCCCTGCAGCGCGGGTCCATCGTGGTGGGGGCCGTGGACCCGGAATCGGATGCCCCGGGGTTCCCTGCCAGCCACGCCGGTGTCCTGGCCGTCACTGGAATCAAGGACCCGAGACCCCGCGGTTCCGACGTGCTGCGCGTCCCCGACCGCGGCATTCCAGCGCCGGCCGTTGGCGGCGGCTGGAACCTGGTGTCGGGCAGTTCCTTTGCCTCCGCCCAGCTCAGCGGGCTCGTTGCCCTGGGCTGGCAGTTGGCCCCGCGCGCCGGGTCGGCGCACGTGCGCGCCGCCTTCATGCCGCCGCGTGCGCTAGGCTTGCCGGCACGGCCGCCACACCCGGTGGACGCTTGCGTGGTGTTCGAACGCGTGTCCGGCCAGTGCGCCTGCGACTGCGCGGCCGCACGCCCCTCACAGGCCAGGCCGCACCGATGAGACGGTTCCGTGCCGCGATACGTGTTGCTGACGGGCTTGGCGGGGTTGCTCTCGTGCGCCAGCGCGGGCGCAGAAACGAGTGTCGGCATCGTGTCGGATTACCGCTATCGCGGCCTGTCCCTGACCGGCGGGCAGCCGTCCGTCCACGTCGCATGGGCCTGGGACGGTGACGCGGGCGGCTACGCGGGCGTCGTCGCGGCAGGAACGGAAATAGGGGAGGAGCCGGGTGTACAGCTCGTCTCCTACACCGGGCGCGGCTGGCGCCTCCAGAACGGACGCAGCATTGAAGCGGGCGTTCAATACGTGGCTTTCAGCCGCCATCGAAACGAGGACTACGCCGAGCTGTATGCCGGCGTGCTGTCGGACCGCTGGAGCATGCGCACCTATTACCAGCCCGAGCCGCTGGGCGACTACGGGCCGGCGGCGTACGTTGAAGGCAACCTCAGCCGGCCCGTGGGCGAGCGCATCCTGCTGTTCGGCCACGTGGGCGCCGGATGGCGCGGTGGCCCGCTCGAACCGGGCACGGACCGCACGTATCTGGACGGGCGTATCGGCGTGGGGATGGAGGCTGCCGCGTTCAATTTCTACGTGCAGTATGTGGCGGTGGCCGGTCGTACCGGTTATCTGGCGGGTGACGTCGGGCCGGGCGCCGATGCGAGCGGGTGGGTGGTCGGGTTGAGCCGCTCTTGGTAAGCGCATGGGTCGAGCGCCCGGTCGATGGGCGGGGATCCGCCGTTCGGGCGTGCAGCGGCGCTTTTCTTGAACCCGCTGGTTTTCTTTTGCACTGCAGCGTGCAATGGCCCTAACGATTCCTTCACGATCGACCTGCATCCCGACGTGGGGGAGGGAGCAGGGCCCGCTACCGGTTCGACCGGGGCGGGCCTTTTTTATGTTCCGGGCGGGCGTTGTCGCCCCGAAGCCGATGCCGGCCCGCCTCTGATGCCGTCGGCCGTGCGCGTGGGCCGTCCGGTCCACCGCGTCGGCCTGGTCCGGAAACCCGGTGCGGTCGTGGTGCCGGATGAGCGCACGTGGCCGGTTTCGCTGACCAACTACGTGCCTTGCGGCCGCGCGCGGGGCCGCTATCGTCAGCCTCCGGGGGAGATAACCGCGACGCGAGTCGCGCACGTTATCCGGAGAGAGAGCAATGAAGGGTTCAGTCCTCGCAACAGGCATCGCGGCCGCGTTGTTGGCCGGCGGTGCGCAGGCGGCCACCTACGTGGTCCAGGCCAAGGCACTGGCGTTCGACCAGGCACTGGCGAAGAAGATGGAAGCCAACGGCGGGCAGGTGCTGCGGCGGTTCCCGCAGATCGGCGTGGCCATCGTGGAGGGCGACAACGGCTTTGGCAGCCGCGCCGCGCGCGTACCGGGCATCCGTTCGGCGGTGAAGGACATCTCGCTGCAGTTCGACATCCCCGAAGCGTTCGAGGTCAGCTTCCAGGAGGCCGCCGCCAACCCGCCCACCAGCGGCGACGACGACTTCTATTTCGACCTCCAGTGGGGGCATGACGCGATCGACGCGGTCGAGGCGTGGAACCGCGGCTACCGCGGTGCCGGCGCGACCGTCGCCATCCTCGACTCGGGACTGGACTGCGACCACCCGGACATGGTGCCCAACAACCTGGCGGGGCTGAATGCCTCGTTCGTCCCGGGCGAGGCGGTGTGTACGCTGCCGGCGGGCTTCAACCACGGCACACACGTCGCCGGCACCGTTGCGGCCGCCGACAACGCCTTCGGGTCGATCGGCGTGGCACCGGACGCGGACTACTTCTCGGTCAAGGTGCTGTCGGCGTTCACCGGAAGCGGCAGCTTCGACAGCATCCTGTCGGGCATCGTCTACGCGGCCGACGCCGGCGCCGATGTCATCAACATGAGCCTGGGCGTGCGCGGCGGCCTGCCGCTGAGCCAGGACACCAACGAGCTGGTGCATTCGGTGACGCGCGCGGTGAGCTACGCACGCAGCCAGAACACCACGGTCATCGCATCCGCCGGTAACGACGGCATCAACTACGACAACGCGACCGACCCCGACGGCAACCGGCTGATGGCCTTCCCGGCGCAGGTGGACGGCGTGATTGCCGTGTCGGCCACCGCGCCGATCGGCTGGGGCCTGGACCCGGACACCGACCTCGACCTGGCTGCCAGCTACACCAGCCACGGGCGGCGCATGGTGCACCTGGCCGGCCCGGGCGGCGACGACATGTACCCGACGAACGAGAACTGCCCGGCCGTTGCCGGCCTGGTCCGTCCGTGCTGGGTGCTGGACCTGGTGTTCAGCACCTCCAACGGCGGCTGGTCGTGGGCGGCCGGCACCAGTATGGCGGCCCCGCACGTCTCGGGCGTGGCGGCGATGCTGATCGGCGCGGCGGGCGGCGAGATGTCGCCCAACCAGGTGGAGGAAGCGCTGCGTCTTGGCGCCGATGACATCGGCGAGCGCGGTACCGATGCCTTCTTCGGCCGCGGGCGCGTCAACGCCGACCAGTCGCTGTAACCGGCCTCGACTCCGGAACGGCTGGCGGCGAAGGCACCGCCCCGGCCCGTGCAGGCGCCCGCCCCCGTGGCGGGCGTCCTGCCGTCTGGTGCATGCCATCATCGACGGATGCAGACACCGCTCGATGACCTGACCGCCCGCGCAATCGAGCGCCTGCGTGCCGCGGGCGCGTTGCCCCCCGACGTCGAGGACGACGGATGCATTGCCGCTGTCACGCGCGTCGCGGCCGCCAGCGATTTCGCCATCGACACCCTGGTGCGGCAGCCGTCGTTGCTGGCCACCCTCTTGGCCGACTCCAGTGCACCGATCGCCGCGCCGGTCCTGCAGGCGGGCGAACGCGACCGGTGGATGGCGCAGCTGCGGCGCTACCGCACCGCCGAGTCCACGCGGCTGGTGTGGCGCGACGTGCTGGGCCTGGACACGGTCGATGACACCTTGGCCGGCAGCACGCGCTTGGCCGACCGCTGCCTGCAGCTGACGCTGGATGCGCTGGAGGGCGATTTCGCCCAGCGCCACGGCGTGGTGCGTGATGCAGATGGCCACGTGCAACGGCTGGTGGTGTTCGGGCTGGGCAAGCTCGGCGGCGAGGTGCTGAACTTCAGTTCCGACATCGACCTGGTCCATGGCTACGAGGCCGGCGGCCTGTCGGATGGGCCGCGCCCGCTGGACGCGGAGGCCTACTTCACCCGTCTGGCCCAGCAACTGGGGCGGCTGCTGGACGAGGTCACCGCCGACGGCTTCTGCCACCGCGTCGACCTGCGCCTGCGGCCGTACGGCACTGCCGGCCGCGTGGCGTGGTCGTTCCCGGCGATGGAGCAATACTTCCAGCACGAGGGCCGCGACTGGGAACGCTACGCGTGGCAGAAGGCGCGACCGGTGGCGGGCGACCTTGAGGCTGGCGAGCGGTTCCTCGACGCCCTGCGGCCTTTCGTCTACCGGCGCTACCTCGACTTCGGCGCGCTCGACGGCCTGCGCGCCATGAAGGCCTCCATCGCGGCGGAAGTCGCGCGCAAGGAACTGGCCGACGACATCAAGCGCGGGCCCGGCGGCATCCGCGAGCTCGAGTTCCTCGTGCAGGCGCTGCAGTTGATCCGCGGCGGACGCGAACCCGAGCTGCGCGGTCGCCACTTGATGGGCGCGCTGGATGCGCTGGTGGAGGCCAACCAGATCGAACCGGCGGCCGGCGATGCGCTGCGCGCCGCGTACGGCTTCCTGCGTCGCCTGGAAAACCGCCTGCAGATGGTGCGCGACGCGCAGGTGCATGCGCTACCGGAGGACCCGCTGGACCGCGAGCGCATCGCACGCGCGCTGGGTTACGAGGATTGGTCGGCATTGTTGGCCGCGCTGGACGTGCAGCGCGCGGTCGTGGCGGAGGAATTCGCCGCGTTGCTGGCGCCGCGCCGCAAGCACGACGCCCCCGATGCGCTGGCCGCGTACTGGCGCGCGCTGCCCGAGGCCGGCAGCGGCGACGTGCTGGGCGAGGCGGGCTTTGAGGATGCCGAATCGGCCGACGCCGTCCTTCGCGACTTCGCGCGGCGTCCGAGCGTCGCCGGCCTGTCCGATGTCACGCGTGCACGGCTGGACCGCGTGCTGCCGGCGTTGCTGCACGGCGCCGCCTCGTCAGGCGAGCCGATGCTGGCGCTGCGCCGGCTGCTGGCGATGCTGCACAACATCCTGCGCCGCAGCGCCTACCTGGCATTGCTGGACGAAGAGCCGACGGCGCTCGCGCGGCTGGTGGACGTGGTCGAGCACAGCGCGTTGCTGGCCGAGCGCCTGGCTGCCTACCCGCTGTTGCTGGACGAACTGCTCGACGTGCGCGTCTCCGGTCCGCTGCCCGATCGCACGGAGCTGCTCGAACTATGCGCGGGCGTCGATCCGGACAACGCCTTCGGCACCGATACCGAAGCCACGTTGCAGGCACTGAACGAACTGCGCCAGGCGTTGGGCTTCCGCATTGCGATGGCGCTGCGCGACGGCCGCCAGGGCGCGTCCGACAGCGCACGGCAGCTGGCGTGGCTGGCCGACGGCGTGGTGCGGCGCGTGCTGGCATTGGCCGAACGCGAGATCGCCACGCGCCACGGCCGCGTGCCGGGCGCACGCTTTGCGGTGATCGGCTACGGCAGCCTGGGCGGGGAGGAGCTGGGGTTCGGCTCGGACCTCGACCTGGTGTTCCTGTACGACGCACCGGGCGAGGCGGTGTCCGATGGCGCGCGCCCGCTGGACGCGTCGCGCTGGTTCGTGCGGCTGGCGCAGAAGATCGTCGCGCTGCTGGACACACCGACCGGCGCCGGCCACCTGTTCGAGGTCGACGTGCGCCTGCGGCCCGACGGCGCCGGCGGGCTGCTGGTGTCCAGCCTGCCCAGCTACGCCGATTACCAGGCCCACCGGGCGTGGACGTGGGAGCACCAGGCGCTGGTGCGCGCGCGCTGCGTCGGCGGCGATGCGGCGTTGTGCGACGCCTTCGAGCGCGTGCGTGGGGAGACCTTGGCGCGGCGGCGCGACCCGGCGACGCTGCGCGCCGACATCGTGCACATGCGTGCGCGGATGCGTGCCGAGCTCGACCGCAGCGATGCGGGGGGCTTCGATCTCAAGCAGGGCGAGGGTGGGCTGGTGGACCTGGAGTTCCTGCTGCAGGCGCTGGTGCTGGCACATGCCGCGGCGCAGCCGGCGCTGCTGCATCCGCGTGCGACCCCGGTGCTGATCGACGCGGCCGAGCATGCAAACGTGCTCGCGGCGGTGGAAGCGGACCGGCTGCGTAACGCCCATGCCACGCTGCTGGCCCGAGGCCTGGAGTGCACGCTGGACCGCCGGTCGCGCCGCGTGCCGCTGGACGAAGGCATTGAAGCGGCGCGGACCGCGATCCGCGAGGTGGCGCGCACGCACGGGCTCGATTTCGCCGCCGCGACGGCGGACACCAGGGCACCGGTCCCCGGCAACACGGCATAGGCGGTCGCGTTGCACCACCCGCCGCGGTGCGGCGCCGGCACCGGCCTGCCGGTCTTCAGAGCGCCAGGCGTGCCCGGACTTCGGCCGCCACGCGCGCGGTCTCGCGCAGGGGCGTCACCGGCCAGTCGACCAGGGCGTCATCCAGCATCCGCACGCGGCCGCTGCCGAGCAGGCTGTCGAGGAATCGCCGGTGGCGGCCGTGCAGCGCCTCGGCGCCGGCGACGAACACGGGCACGTCGGTCGCGCACGCCTCCGACAGCATGTTGACCGAGTCGGCGGTGCACACGATGCGGTCGGCCCATGCCAGCAGGCCCGGGTAGGGGTTGGGGCCGGGCTCGATGCCGGTCCAGACCACGCCGGGGATGCCCAGGAACCGCTCGCGCAGGTGGGTCCGCGCGGTGGCGGGCGTGCGGCGCGAGGCCGTGGCCAGCACGCTGCCGCCTTCGCGCGCGACGGCCGCGCCGATGCGTGCCGCGGCCTGGCCCAGAAGTGCGCTGTCGAAACTGGAATGGCGGCTGTGGCCGCCCAGCAGCAAAGCGGTACGCGGCCGGGGAAACTCGCCCAGCGCCGCGAACTCGTGGCGCGCCGCGGCCAGCCACTGGTCATCGACCGGGTTCAGGCTGCCCCGGGTGCGGATGACGTTGGCGCCGTCCAGGCCGTCGTGTTCCGGTGCGACCACCAGGTCCCAGTGCCGGGGTGCGATGCGGGGCGCAAGGATCTGCACCGTGCGCGCGCCGCGGGCGCCGAGCAGGCGCGTTGCGAGCGCCGCGCGTCGTCCGCAGCCGATCGCCAGTTGCGGCGGCTCCGCCATCGCGCGCTGGAAGTCCGGGCCGAACGCCGCCGCATCCCCCGGGAACCGCCGCGGCGCCCACCAGGCCCAGGGGGCACGTGCCTCCAGCGCCCATGCCCGGGCGTCCAGGCCGAGCGCCTGCGCCAGCGCCTCGGCCTGCCGCACGTTGCCGGCGTTGCCATCGGTAAGCGTCCAGGTCGCGGGCGATCGTTGTTGCATGGGTGTGGTCAATCCGTTCCGAAGGTGCCGTCTGTTGCGCTGCGGGCAAGACTTTACACTGGCCGGCCTCGGCGTTGCCCCCGCGCACCTGCGCATCCGGGCGCCGACGCTGCATCGCTACGCACCAGGAGACCCGCATGTCCAAGCCGCTGCCCGACGCCTCGCTCGACCAGATCTTCCGCACCGCCCGCACCCACAACGAACTGGGCGGCGACGTCAGCGACGACACCCTGCGGCAGCTGTACGACCTGGCCAAGTGGGGCCCGACCAGCGCCAACATGACACCGGCGCGGCTGGTGTTCGTGAAGTCGGCCGAGGCGAAGGCGAAGCTCGAGCCCGCGCTGGACGAAGGCAACCGCGCCAAGACCCTGGCCGCGCCGGTCACGGTGATCGTCGCCCATGACGAGGACTTCCACGAGAAGCTGCCGTACCTGTTCCCGCATACCGACGCCAAGAGCTGGTTCGACGGCCCGCGCGAAGGCCGCCGCGACGCCGCGTTCCGCAACGGCAGCCTGCAGGGCGCGTATGTGATCCTGGCCGCACGCGCGCTGGGCCTGGACACCGGCCCGATGTCGGGCTTCGACAACGCCAAGGTCGACGAGGCGTTCTTCGCCGGCACCGCCATCAAGTCCAACTTCCTGATCAACCTGGGCCACGGTGACACCGCCAAGCTGTTCCCGCGCTCGCCGCGCCTGTCCTTCGACGAGGCCGCGCGCATCGAGTGATGCCGCGGCCATCCTGACGCCACCCCCGCACCGGAGACCTGCCATGAAGCGCCTGTTCCTGACCGCCGCCCTGATGACCGCCTTCGCCGCCCCGCTGGCGGCCGCGCCGGTGACGTACACGATCGACCCCAACCACACCGACGTCACCGCGCAGTGGAGCCACTTCGGCTTCTCCAACCCGATCGCCCACTTCGGCGATGCCGAAGGCGCGATCACCTACGATCCGGACAACGTCGGCCAGTCCTCGGTGGAGGTCACGCTGCCGCTGAGCGGGCTGGAGGCCCACGTGCCCGCGTTCAACGAGCACCTGCGCAGCGACGACTTCTTCGACGCGGCCAACCACCCACAGGTGACGTTCAAGAGCACGCGCGTGGAGGCGGCAGGCGAGAACAAGCTGCGTGTGATCGGCGACCTGACGATCCGCGGCGTGACCAAGGAGGTCGTGCTCGACACCACGATCAACAAGATCGGTGAGCAGCCGATGGCCAAGCGCGCCGCCGCCGGGTTCGATGCCACCACCACCGTCAAGCGCACCGACTTCGGCCTGGGCCTGTACGCGCCCAACGTCAGCGACGAGGTGCAGATCCGCATCACCACCGAGGCGGTGGTGCCCAAGCCCGACGCCGCCGAGTAACCGGAACGCACCACGATGATCGTCCACCGCCCGGCCGCCGAGCGCGGCCACGTCCGGACCGAATGGCTGGACAGCCGCCACACGTTTTCGTTCGGGCACTACTACGACCCGGCGTGGATGGGCTTCGGCGTGCTGCGCGTGATCAACGAGGACCGGGTGGCGGGCGGTGGCGGCTTCGCGCCGCACCGCCACGCCAACATGGAAATCCTCAGCTACGTGGTGTCCGGCGGACTGGCGCACCGCGACAGCACGGGCGGTGGCGGTGTGATCGGCCCGGGCGAACTGCAATGGATGAGCGCCGGCCACGGCGTGGAGCACAGCGAGTTCAATGCCTCCGACCAGCAGCCGGTGCACTTCCTGCAGATCTGGTTGCAGCCCGATCGAGTCAACGCGCCGCCGGCCTACGCACAGCGCCCGGCCAGCGACGGCGGCGGGGCGTGGACGCTGATGGCCTCGCCCGACGGGCACGACGACAGCCTCGCGATCCGGCAGGACGCACGCCTGTTCGAGGCCCGTCTGGACGAAGGCGAAGCGCTCGGGCGTCCCCTGCAGGCCGGCCGGCGCTACTGGGTGCAGGTCGTGGCCGGCGACCTCGCGGTCAACGGGCAGGCGCTGGGGGCCGGCGACGCCCTCGGGCTGGTCGAGGAAACCGGCGAATTGGCGCTGTCGGCCACCGGCACCGGCCAGGCGGTCGCGCTGGTGTTCGACCTGCCGGCCTGAGCCGGCCGCCGCGCGGGGCCGGCTGGTAGACTGCGGCCCCCGCGAGATTCGACCGCCATGACCGCCGCCCACGACCATCCGACCCAGGCTAACGCCGAGCGCCGTTACACCGTCACCCGCGCGGACCTGCCGCTGAGCTGCCCGCTGCCGTCGATGGCACTGTGGAATTCGCACCCACGGGTCTACCTGCCGATCGAAGCCGAGCGCGAGTGCCAGTGCCCGTACTGCGGCGCGCACTTCGTGCTCGAGGACTGAGCCAGGCCGCGGCCCGGTGTCGGCCGTGACCCATCCGGCGCCGGGCCAGACGATGCCCGAGCGCCCAGCCGGCCCCGCCGGCGCGCCACGCACCGTCGTGCAACTGCTGCCTGCGCTGGAGTCCGGCGGGGTCGAGCGTTCGACCCTGGAAATCGCCCAGGCGCTGGTCGCGGCCGGCCACCGCGCCATCGTCGTTTCCGCCGGTGGCCGTCTCGTGCCGCGCCTGCTCGCGATCGGCGCCGAACACGTCACCCTCGACATCGGTCGCAAGTCGCTGCTGACCCTCCGCCACGTCCGCCCGCTGCGCGCGCTGCTGCAGCGCGAGCGCGTCGACCTGGTGCATGCGCGCTCGCGCCTGCCCGCGTGGCTGGGCCTGCGCGCCATCGAGGGCATGGACGCGGCCGCGCGCCCGCGCCTGGTCACCACGGTGCACGGGCTGAATTCGCCCTCGCGCTACAGCGCGGTGATGACGCGCGGCGAGCGCGTGATCTGCGTCTCCGGCACCGTGCGCGACTACGTACTGCGGCAGTACCCCGCGACCGAACCCGCGCGGCTGCGTGTCATCCCGCGCGGCATCGACCCGGCCGACTTCCCCCGCGCAGCGCGGCCCGATGCCGATGCGCGCGCATGGGCGGCATCGTTGCACCCCGCGCTGGGCGGCGCGGGTCCGTTGCTGCTGCTGCCCGGCCGCGGCACCCGCCTGAAGGGCCACGCCGATGCACTGGCGCTGCTGGCCGCCGTCCGGGGCCGTGGCGTGGATGCGCGCCTGTGGCTGCCGGGCGCGCGCGAACGCGGGCGCGAGGCCTACATCGCCGAACTCGAGCGCGAGGCCGACGCATTGGGCGTGGCGGATACGATCGCGTTCACCGCGCCGACGGACGCCATCGCCCGCGCCTACGCGGCCAGCGACCTGGTCCTGCAACTCTCGCGCAAGCCCGAGGCCTTTGGTCGCACCGTCGTGGAAGCGCTGTCGATGGGCCGGCCCGTGCTCGGCTGGGCGCATGGCGGCGTTGGCGAACTGCTGCTGCAACTGCAGCCGTCGGGCGCGGTACCTGCCTTCGACGCCGAGGCGCTGGCAACGACGGCCGTCGCGCTGCTGGCCGATCCACCTGCGTTGCCGCCCTCGATCCCCTACACCCTGCAGGCGATGCAGGACGCTACCCTTGCCGTCTATGCCGAACTCCTCGACCGCCCCCGCGGCTGACCTCGCCCCGCCGGGCCGCTCCGTCGCCACCGGCTGGCGCTGGGCGCCCGCCTGGATCCTGACCCACGTCGCGCTGTGGCCGGCGCCAGGCTATGCCGAGGCGCTGCTGGTGCTGGGTGCGCTGGTGGCGATCTACCAGCTGGTCGCCTCGCGCTTCCGCGGCGGCGTGCAGTTGCTCAGCCACCAGGCGTGGGCCTTGAGCAGCGTGCTGTTCTTCGCCTACTGGTTGCCGGAGCTGGTGTCGGCGTTGGACTCGGTCGACGTCGGCCGCGCATTGCGCGAGGCCGCCGTCGACCTGCGCTACCTGCCCTTCCTGTGGCTGGCGGCGTCCGCCGTGGCCAACGACCGCGGCCGGCGCACCACCTTCGGCGGCCTGGCGGTGATCATGGCGGTCTGGACCGTGGATGCACTGGCGCAGGCCATTTTCGGCACCAGTCCACTGTTCTTCGGCATCGATGCGATCAAGCAGCTCATCAGCGGCCACGGCATGTGCACGGCCGAAGAGGTCGCCAGCGTCGACCGCCTCAGCGGCATCCTCGGGCCGTGCAACCTCAAGCTCGGCCTGGTGCTGGCCAGCCTGTCGCCGTTCCTGCTGTTCGCGGCGGGGCGCCGCTTCGGCACCACCGGCTGGCTGGTGGCCGCGGCGGCCGTGGGGCTGGTGATCCTGCTGGCCGGGTCGCGGGCATCGTGGATCACCTACGGCCTCGTCATCCTGTTCTCGGGCTGGGGCCTGCTCGGGTGGCGCAAGCTGCTGGGCGTCTTCGCGTTCGGCGCGGTGGCGCTGGTCGTGCTGACCGCGGCGTCGCCGCAGGTGCGCGAGCGCATCGTGCGCACCACGCACGTGCTGCAGGCCGACGAAGCCGGGGTCGACATGGCGCTGTCGGGCCGGTCGCGCATCTGGGGCGCGGCCACGTGCATGGTGCGCGAGCACCCGGTGAATGGCGTCGGCGCCCGCGGCTTCCGCGAGGCGTTTCCCGCCTGCGATCCCGAGCCCGGCGAAGTGGCCGCGTGGGGCGATGGCCCGGCGCTGCACGCGCACCAGATCGTGCTGGAAGTGCTGAGCGAAACCGGCGTGTTCGGCCTGCTGCTGTGGCTGGCCGGCGCGGCGATGGCGTGGCGCGCGTGGCGCTTCGCCGATGCGGCCTCGCGCGAGCACGCGCGCCCGGCGATGCTGGCGCTGGCGGTCACGGTGTTCCCGCTCAACACCCACCTGGCGTTCTATTCGACGTTCTGGGGCGGCCTGACGCTGTTGCTGGCCGCGCTCTATGCGGGCAGCCTGCTGGCACAGCCGTCGACGGCCCAGCAGTAGCCGCCGCTGCGACCCGTCCCCGGCCCCGCGCCCGGCCCGTCAATACGGCTTCGCTTCCCCCTCGGGCCGGCGCTTGAAGCGTCGGTGGATCCACAGGTACTGGCTGGGGGCTTCCAGCACCATCGCCTCGATCGCGGCGTTGACGCGCGTGCTGTCGACCAGCGCGTCCTTCGACGGGAAGTCCTCCAGCGGCGCGCCCAGTCGAAGCACGTAGTCGGCGCCCTCGCGGCGGTGGAAGAACGGCACCACCGCGCAACCCGTCAGCCGCGCGAACTGGTGGGTGGCGGTGATCGTCGCGGCGGGCACGCCGAAGAACGGTGCGAACACCGTGTCCTTGCCGCGCATGTCCTGGTCGGGCGCGTACCAGAGGATGCCGCCCTGTTTGAGGTGGCGCATCGCCGGGCGCAGCTCCTCGTTGCCGAACATCGCCGCGGCGTACCGGGCGCGGCCTCGCCGCACCGCCCATTCCATGACCGGGCTGCGGTAGCGCCGGTACATGCCGGCGAGCGGCAGGTGGTCGCACATCAGACGGCCGCACATCTCCAGCGTCATGAAATGGCCCGACACCAGCAGCACGCCACGGCCCTGCGCCTGCAGCGCCTGGACCGGCGCCAGCCCCTCGATGCGGACGGTGCGGCGCATGGGCGTGACGCGGCCCCACCAGGCGCGCGCGAATTCGAACAGCCCGACACCCAGGTCGCGGAAGCTCGCACGCACGAGGGCCTCGCGTGACCGGGCATCCATGTCGGGGAAGCACAGCGCCAGGTTGGTCTCGGCGGCGTGGCGGCGCTGCGGCACGAGGCGGTAGGCGAGCGCGCCCAGCCCCCGACCGAGGCCACGCTGCAGCGGCCACGGCAGGCGGCCGGCCAGGACCATCACGCCCACGGCGAGCCAGGTCGGCCAATGGCGGGGGCCTGTCGGAGGCGCGGGAGGCGTGGACGATGCGGATGACATGACCGCGATTCTAGCGAAGCGCCACCAGCACCCCGGGCGACGCAGGGCACCGCCGCGTTGCATGAGCCCTCGATGCGACTACGAACGGGCATGCCGGCGCGCTGGAGACCGAATCGTGGATGACGCGTGAGTCCCCGGTGCGCGCGCCCGCTATCCTTGCCGCCATGCGGACCGATCCGATCGAGCGCCTGCTGCGCATCGTGTATTCCCTCGCGCTCTACCTGCTGGCCCCGGTGACGGTCTACCACCTCATCTGGCGTGGCTTCAGGCTGCCCGCGTACCTGCAGCGCTGGTCGGAGCGCTACGCGCGATACCGCTCAACGCCGACGCAGCGCACGCTGTGGCTGCATGCGGTGTCGGTGGGCGAGGTCAACGCCGCGGTGCCGGTCGTCAACGCGTTGCGGCGCGGCCGTCCGGACCTGCGGCTGCTGGTGACCACGATCACCCCGACGGGCTCGGAGCGCGTGCGCGCCCTCTGGGGCCATGAGGTCGACCACGTCTACCTGCCCTACGACATGCCCGGCGCGGTCGGCCGCTTCCTCGCGCACTTCCGGCCCCACGCCGCGCTCATCATGGAAACCGAGCTGTGGCCGAACCTGCTGTTCGGTTGCCGCGACCGTGGGGTGCCGGTGTTCATCCTCAATGCGCGGCTGTCGGAACGGTCGCTGCGGGGGTATCGCGTGCTCGCGCCGCTGGTCGGGCGCGCCTTGCGTACCGTGCGCACGGTGGCGGCGCAATCGATGGCCGACGCGATGCGCTTCGTCCGGCTGGGCGCCGACCCCGCGCAGGTCGTGGACGTCGGCAACCTGAAATACGACGTCCTGGTGCCCGTGGGCCTGGACGCCTTCGTCGAGGCGTTCCGGGGCAGCGCCGGGGGAGATCGCCCGGTCTGGATCGCCGCCAGCACCCACGAGGACGAGGAGGCGGCGGCCATCGCCATCCACCGGCGCGTCCGCGCCCGCCATCCCGACGCGCTGATGCTTTGGGCGCCGCGCCACCCCGAGCGGTTCCGCAGCGCGGCCGAACACGCACGCGCCGCGGGGCTGCAGGTGTCCACGCGTTCGCGCGCACGGTGGCCGTCCGGCAGCGATGCGGTCTTCGTCATCGACACGCTGGGCGAGCTGATGAACTTCTACGGCTGCGCGCAGGTGGCGTTCGTCGGGGGCAGCCTCCAGCCCATCGGCGGCCACAACCTGCTGGAGCCGGCCGCCACCGGTGCGGCGATCGTGACCGGTCCGCATCTCCACAACTTCAGCGAGATCGCGCAGCGCCTGGCCGCGGCCGACGCGCTGCGCATCGGCCGCGACGCCGACGAGGTGGCCCGTGCGGTGTTGGACCTGCTGGACGACCCCGCCGTGCGCCACCGCATGTCCGAATCCGGCCGCGCGCTGGTGGAAACCGGCCGGGGTGCACTGGCGCAGACGCTGGCGCTGCTGCGCCCGGTCCTGCCCGCGCAATAGTGCGGCTGCCGCGGTCGCGGCCCCTTGAACGGGAACGCCCCCGGCCATGGCGACCGGGGGCGCTCGCAGGCGCGATGGCGCAGTGTGTCAGGGCGTCACGTCGGACTGCACCTGCGCCGCCGTGTCGACCGTCAGCAGACGATTGACGTCCTGCACGTCCTCGATGTCCAGCGTGCCGGCCGCCTGCTCCAGCAGCAACAGGTTCTGCAGGTAGTTGTAGCGTGCCTGTGCCAGCGCCTGTTGCGCGGTGAACAGGTTCTGCTGGTTGGTCAGCACGTCCAGCACGGTGCGCGTGCCCACTTCCAGACCCACCTGCGAGGCGTCGTACGCGCTGCGGGCCGAGAACAGCGCCAGGCGGCGTGCCTCGATCTCGCTGATGCCCGCCACGAGTGCCTGATAGGCATTGCGCGTGTTGCGCTCGAGTGCGCGGCGCTGCTGGACGAACTCGTCCTGGGCGACATCGCGCTGGGCCACGGCCTGCCGCACCTGCGACTGCGTCGCGCCGCCGGAGAAGATCGGCACCGACAGGACGATGCCGACGTTGGGGCCGCGGCTTTCGCTCTCGATCGGGCTGGTGACCGACGTCGGCAGGTCTGCGCTGCTGAAGGTGCGGTCGCCGGTGGTCTTGGTGTCGCCGTAGCCACCATTGAGGTACAGCGTCGGCAGGTGGCCGGCGCGTGCGGTGCGGATGTCCGCCTCGGCGGACTCGACCTGCAGTTCCTTGGCGCGCAGCGCGGGGTTGTTGTCGACCGCGGTCTGTACCCACTGGTCCGCACCTTGACTGGCCGGCAGCGCGGGTTGGAAGTCTTCCGGCAGGCCCTTGAGGTTGCGCACCGGCTGGCCGGTGATTTCCGCCAGCGCCTGATAGGCATCCTCGACCGCGTTGCGGGCCAGGATGGTGTTGGCGCGGGCGCTGTCATAGGTGGCGCGGGCCTCGTGCACGTCGGTGATCGGCGCCAGGCCGACTTCCAGGCGCTTGGAGGCGAAGTCGAACTGCTTCTGCAGTGCGGTCTCCGCGGCTTCGGCGGCGGCCAGCGTTTCCAGCGCCACCAGCACGTTGAAGTAGGCGGCCGACGTGCGCGTCACCAGCGAATCATTGGCCGACTCCAGCTGGAAGTCGCTGGCGCGGCTGAGCGCGTTGCGGCTGCCCAGCGTGGTGAAGCGCGACAGGTCGAACAGCATCTGGCTGCCGTTGATGCCGACGTCGCGCGTGGTCGTTTCGCTGTCGATGTCGCCGCGGAATTCGACAGGCTCGCCCGTCGTGGGGTCGAACTGCGTTTGCGTGGCCGGCCCCTCGCTGCGCGAGCGGCGGTAGGAGGCTTCACCGTTGAGCTGCGGCAGCATCGCCGCGCGGGCCTGCACGGAGCCCTCGCGGATGGCGAGGCGGCTGGATTCGGCGGCCGACAGTTGCGGGTCGCCCTGGCGCGCCAGTTCGTAGGTCTGCAGCAGGTCTTCGGCCGACGCGGCGGCCGGCAGCAGGGCGAGGGCGAGCGCGAGGGCGACGGGGCGGCGGAGCAAGCGGTGGCGGGTCATGCGGTTTCCTTTTTTGAACAACCGCACCCTCCGGTGCGGCGCTGCGGGGACTCGCGGGTTCGCCGTGTCCGTCCCGGTGCCCGGGTCGACGCGGCCGGTCAGAGTACGAAGCTGGGCCGCGGCGCGGCCCCGACGAGATAGGGAAGATCGGTTTCGAACAACGATTGGATGCGGCCGGCGTTGACGTCGTTGCGCCCGCCCGGGGCATGCACCAGTGCGGCGTCCATGGCCGGCGGGCGGCCGTGGACCACGAACATGCGGCCGCCGGGGCGCAGCCACGTCATGAATGCCTGCGGGACATCGGCGGTCGCGCCGGTCACGCAGATGGCGTCAAAGCGGCGGGTCGTGTCCCAGCCGAAGGCATCGGCGGTCACCACTTCAACATTGTTGATCTGCTGGCGCTGCAGGCGCGCGCGCGCCGCGTCGGCGAGATCGGCGTGGATCTCCAGGCTGACGACGGCCCGCGCCAGGCGGCCCAGGCACGCCGCGAGGAATCCGCTGCCGGTGCCGATCTCGAGCACGTCCTCGGTGGGCTCCAGCGCGAGCGACTGCAGCGTGCGGCCCTCGACCACCGGCTTCATCATCACCTCGCCGTGGCCCAGCGGCAGCGCCAGGTCGGCATAGGCGAGGTTGCGGTGCGGGTCCTGCACGAAGGCTTCGCGCGGCAGATGGGACAGCGTGTCGAGGACGCGCATGTCCAGCACGTCCCACGGACGCACCTGCTGTTCCACCATCAGTTCTCGGGCCTTGGCGTAGTCCATCGTCGTCATTTCAAGCTCTCGCGGGCAAGCCGCGCATTGTACCGGCGGCCATGGCGGCCGGCGCGCACAGGATCGCCGTGCCCGGCGGCCGCCACTGAGTGCCGGAAGTCACCGGGACCGTCGGCATCGCGCCCTCAGCGCCCGCGCCGGGCGCCGGATGCGTGCAGGCCATAGCCACGGAGGAACAGGTCGACGGAGGCCGCCAGATGTGACTCGACGTCGTGCTGGCACAGCCCGTCGCAGCCGAACACCAGCTGCGCGTGCGGCTCGCCCTTGAGCAGTGCGAAGAACTGCGCCGACGCGCGCGGCACGTCCGGGATCTCGAGTTCGCCCGCGGCCACCCGGCGTCGCAACAGCGCGCCGAACTCGTCCTGGACCCGCTGCGGCCCCGCCTCCCAGAACATCCGTGGCAGCGGCGATTCCGACAGCTGCGGCGAGCACAGCACGCGGTGTCCGGCGACGGCTTCGGGGTTGCTGATCATCGCGTAGAAGGCGCGGGCGATCGCCAGCAACCGCTCGCGCAGCGGCATGCCCGGCTCCTCGGTCTGGAACAGCGAGGAGGGCAGTTGCTGTTCGCAATACGCGCGCACGGCGGCCACGAACAGGCTGTCCTTGTCGCCGAAGTGGCTGTAGACGGTGAGCTTGGACACCCCGGCTTCGGTGGCGATCTGGTCCATGCTGGCGCCCTCGAACCCGTGCTGGGTGAACATGCGCTTGGCCGCATCGAGGATGGCGGCGCGCTTGGCCAGGTCCTTGGGGCGGCCGGGACCGGCGGGCTTGGCCGCGCCGTCGCGTTTCATCGGTACAGGCATGACTGAATACTAGACTAATCGGTTCGATATTTATACAGTACCGGCCGGTCCATTAATTGTGCCTGAGGCCGCTCCCATGCGCTTCGCCCGACGTCCCGCCCCTCCGTTCGTCCGCCGTTGGGCGGGGCTCCTGCTCCTGCCGTTGCTCGCGGCCTGCAGCGGCGGCGACGCCGTGCCCGAAGCGCCCCGGCCCGTCCTGGTGGCGCGGCCGACGTCGGCGACGACCGCCACCAGTGCGTTTGCCGGCGACGTGCGGGCGCGCGAGGAAAGCGCGCTGTCGTTCCGCGTCGGCGGCAAGCTGGTCGAGCGGCAGGTGGACGTGGGCGACCGCGTCAGCGCCGGCGATGTGCTGGCGCGCCTGGACCCCGGCGACCTGCAGGCCCAGTCGCGTGCCGCGCAGGCACAGCTGGCCGCGGCCGAGGCCGAACTGGGCCGCGCGCGCGCCGACCAGGCCCGCTATGCACAGCTCGGCGAGGGGCAGCTCGTGAGCCGCTCGACAATCGATGCGCAGAACGCCGCGGCCGCCGCCGCGCAGGGCCAGGTCAACGCGGCGCGCGCCAACCTTGATGTGGCGCGCAACCAGGCGGGCTACACGCGGTTGATCGCGACGTCCGACGGCGTCATTGCCGCGCGCCAGGCCGAGGCGGGGCAGGTGGTCGGTGCAGGGCAGCCGGTGTTCACGCTGGCGGCGGATGGCCCGCGCGACGTGGTGTTCGCCGTGCCGGAAGGCGCCATCGATGGCATCGACGTCGGCGACCCGGTGCAGGTGGTGCTGTGGTCTGACGAGTCCCGGCGCTTGCCCGGGCGCATCCGCGAGATCGCGCCCGCCGCGGATCCCGCATCGCGGACCTTTGCCGCGCGCGCCACCGTCGATGCGCCCCCCGAGGCGCTCGACCTGGGCCAGAGCGCGCGCGTGTTCCTGGCCGGCGATGGCAACGGCCGCCTGAGCGTGCCGCTGTCGGCGTTGATCAGGGCGGGCGACGCGCCCGCGGTGTTCGTAGTGAAGCCCGGGGAGTCGACGCTGGCGCTGAGGGCGGTCCGGATCGGCCCCTATGGCGCCGACCGCGTGGTGGTGCTGGATGGCGTCTCGGCCGGTGACTGGGTGGTGACCGCCGGCGGGCACCTGCTGCGCGCCGGCCAGCAGGTCGCACCGGTCGACCGCGACAACCGCCCCGTGCGTCCCTGACGGCGGGCCGCCCCATGCGCTTCAATCTCTCCGAGTGGGCCCTGCGCCACCGCAGCCTGGTGGTCTACGCAATGCTGGTGCTGGCGCTGGCCGGCACGCTGTCCTACCTCAACCTCGGACGCAGCGAGGATCCGGCCTTTACCTTCAAGGTGATGGTGGTCCAGACCCGCTGGCCGGGCGCAACGGCCGAGGAGGTGTCGCGCCAGGTCACCGAGCGGATCGAACAGAAGCTGATGGAGACGGGCGAATACGAGTTCATCCGCTCCTACTCGCGGCCCGGCGAGTCGCAGGTGATCTTCGCGGCGCGCGACTCGATGCGCTCGGCGGAGATCAAGCCGCTCTGGTACCAGGTGCGCAAGAAGGTGGGCGACCTGCGGCCGCTGCTGCCGGCGGATGTCATCGGCCCCTTCTTCAACGACGAGTTCGGCGACACCTTCGGCAACATCTATGCGCTGACCGG
>CAMPJI010000038.1 GCA_946886865.1 uncultured Lysobacterales bacterium
CGTTGAGCAGGATCTTGATGTTCACCTCGTGGTCGGAGGTGTCCACGCCCGCGGAGTTGTCGATGAAGTCGGTGTTGAGCAGCACCCCGTGCTGGGCCGCCTCGATGCGGCCCAGCTGGGTCAGGCCCAGGTTGCCGCCCTCGCCCACCACTTTGCAGCGCAGGTCACGGCCGTCGACGCGCAGCGCATTGTTGGCGCGGTCGCCGACATCGGCATGCGTCTCCGACGACGCCTTGACGTAGGTGCCGATGCCGCCGTTCCACAGCAGGTCGACGGGGGCCTTGAGGATGGCGCTCATCAGCTGGTTCGGGCTCAAGGCGTTGACGCTGCCCTCGATACCCAGCGCCTCGCGCACCTCGGCGGACACGGGGATCGACTTGAGCGTGCGCGGGTACACGCCGCCGCCCTTGCTGATCAGCGCGCTGTCGTAGTCCTCCCAGCTCGAACGCGGCAGCTTGAACATCCGCTGGCGCTCCTTGAAGGTGCGCGCCGCATCCGGGTTCGGGTCCAGGAAGATGTGGCGGTGGTCGAACGCCGCCACCAGGCGGATGTGCTTGCTGAGCAGCATGCCGTTGCCGAACACGTCGCCGGACATGTCGCCGATGCCGACCGCGGTGAAGTCCTGTTTCTGGCTGTCGCGGCCCATCGCGCGGAAGTGGCGCTTGACCGACTCCCACGCGCCCTTGGCCGTGATGCCCATGCCCTTGTGGTCGTACCCCACCGAGCCACCGGAGGCAAAGGCGTCGTCCAGCCAGTAGCCGTGTTCGCGGGCGATGCCGTTGGCGATGTCCGAGAACGTGGCCGTGCCCTTGTCCGCGGCGACCACCAGGTACGGGTCATCGAGGTCGTGACGCACGACGTTGGCCGGCGGCACGACCTTGCCGTCGACCAGGTTGTCGGTGATGTCCAGCAGGCCGTTGATGAACATGCGGTAGCACGCCACGCCCTCGGCCCAGACGGCGTCGCGGTCGCCACCGGCCGGCGGCCGCTTGCTGATGAACCCGCCCTTGGAGCCGACCGGCACGATCACCGTGTTCTTCACCATCTGTGCCTTCACCAGGCCCAGCACCTCGGTGCGGAAGTCCTCGCGGCGGTCCGACCAGCGCAGGCCGCCGCGCGCGACCGGGCCGAAGCGCAGGTGGATGCCTTCCACGCGCGGGCCGTAGACGAAGATCTCGCGGTACGGACGCGGCTTGGGCAGGTCCGGTACCTGGGCGGAATCGAACTTGTAGCTGACGTAGCCCTTGCCCGCACCGCCGGCGCCGGCCTGGTAGTAGCTGGTGCGCAGCGTCGCATCGATCACGCCGATGTAGCTGCGCAGGATGCGGTCCTCGTCCAGGCTCGACACGTTATCGATGAGCTTGGACAGCGCCTTGCGGGTCGCCTCGACCTGCGCCTCGCGGTTGCCGGTACGCGAGGTCACCACGTGCTCCAGCACCGCCAGCGCGGCCTCGTCGCCCCCCGCCAGGGCCTGGAACTGCTGCTGCAGCACGGCCATGCCCGCCTTGACCTCGGCCTTGCTCTCCTTGCCGGTGGCCGGGTCGAAACGCGCCTCGAACAGTTCGACCAGCAGGCGCGCCAACAGCGGATAGCGCGTCAGGGTCTCCTCGACATACGCCTGGGAGAACGGCACGCCCACCTGCTGCAGGTACTTGCAGTACGCCCGCAACATGGCGACCTGCCGCCACGACAGCCCGGCGGCGATGATCAGGCGGTTGAAGCCGTCGTTCTCGGCATCGCCCCGCCAGATGCGGGCAAAGGCTTCTTCGAAGTTCTCGTCCAGCGACTCGACATCGAAGTCGACCGTGGTCTCGACCTCGAAGTCCTGGATGTACATCAGCATGCCATTGGCATACAGCCGGTACGGATGCTCGGTGATCACCCGCAGGCCCATGTTTTCCATCATCGGCAGCGCGTCCGACAGCGGGATGTCGTCGTGCTGGCGGTAGAACTTGAAGCGCAGCCCACCCGTGCCCTGGTGCGCGCGGAACAGGCTCAGGCCGAGGTCCTGCGGGCCTTCCAGCGCGGCGAGGTGTTCCACGTCGGTCGCGGCGACCTTGGCGGAGATGTTTTCGATGTAGCCGGCCGGCAGCGCACGTCCGTAGAGGCTGGCCAGGTGCAGGCCGCGCTCCTCGCCGTTGCGCTCGACCAGCTGCTCGCGCAGGTCGTCCTGCCAGTTGCGCACGATCTCGGCCAGCTCGGCCTCGATGGCCGCGTTGTCGACCTGGATCGCCTCGCCCGACTTCGGCCGCACCAGCAGGTGCAGCTGCGCCAGCGGCGACTCGCCCAGCACCACTGTGGTGTCCACGTGCTCGCCGTGCAGCACGCGCTTGAGCATCGCCTCGATGCGCAGGCGAACGTCGGTGTTGAACCGGTCGCGCGGGATGTAGACCAGGCCGGAGAAGAAGCGGCCGTAGCGGTCGCGGCGCAGGAACAGGCGGCTGCGCACGCGCTCCTGGAGGCCCAGGATGCCGGTCGCGGTCCGCAGCAGCTCCTCGCCGCTGGACTGGAACAGCTCGTCGCGCGGCAGCGTCTCCAGGATGTGGCGCAGCGCCTTGCCGCTGTGGCTGTTGGCGGGCAGCCCCGACTTCTCCATCACGAACTCGTGCCGCTGGCGGACCACCGGGATGTCCCACGGGCGGCGGCTGTAGGCGCTGGAGGTGTAGAGGCCGAGGAAGCGGTGCTCGCGCACCGGCGTGCCGCCGGTGTCGAATTCGAGCACGCCGATGTAGTCCATGTAGCCCGGGCGGTGGACGGTCGAGCGTGCATTGGTCTTGGTCAGGATCAGCGCATCGACCGCGCCCGACTGCGGCATGTAATGCGCCGCCAGCGAGGTGAGCAGGCGCGGCGTCCCCGCGTCCTTGCCGCGCAGCAGGCCCAGCCCGGTTCCCTTGACGGCGCAGAGCACTTCGTTGCCGCCCTTGTCGGTGACTTCGTACTCGCGGTACCCCAGGAACGTGAAGTGGTCGCCTGCCGCCCAGCGCAGGAACTCCTGCGCCTCGGACCGCCCGGCCTCGGTTCCCGGCAGCGGCTGGCTCGACAAGCCATCGGCCACCTCGAACATCCGCCCGCGCATCTCCGACCAGTCCCGGACGATCGACCGAACGTCCGACAGCACGGCCTGCACGGCGGTCTCGATCTGCGGCATCGCCTCCGGCGCCTGGCGGTCGATCTCCAGGTGCATCAGTGACTCGGCCTTGCCCTGCCCCACGGCCTGCAGCCGCCCGGCCTTGTCGCGCTCCATCGCCACCACCGGGTGACCCAGGACGTGCACGCCGATGCCCAGCTCGGCCAGCGCCATCGTCACCGAGTCGACCAGGAACGGCATGTCGTCATTGACGATCTGCAGCACCGTGTGCGGCGACTCCCAGCCGTGCGACTTCAGACCGGGCGTGAACAGACGGACGCGCGCCGTGCCGGACTTGCGCGTGCGTGCGAACTCCAGGAAGTCCGCCGCCAGTGCGGCCCAGCTGTCGGCGCTGTGCTGCGGCAGTTCGTCATCGCCCATGCGCTGGTAGAACGCCCGGGCGAATGCCTCCGCTTCGGCATGGCGCGCCGCCGGCACGCGCTTGCGCATGGCCGCGATGATGGGCGACAGCGATACGGTGCCCGCCTGGCGCGCGCGCGATGCCGGCGCCTCTACCTGGGGGGTATGGGATGTTCCGGCGACCGGGCGGCTGCTCTTCTTCGGGGACTTGCGTGCAGTGCTCATGGAATCGTGGGATCCGATGCAATGAGGCCCGCACTTGCGCACGGGCCATGGGACGGTTCAGGACGTGATGGACTTCGCATTCGGGGCGGCCGCACGCGGGCATGGCGCACCGCATGGCGCGCCACCCCGCAGCCGGCGACCCGGGCCGCGCATGGTCAGCGCAGGCCGGTCTCGTTGCGGGCGATGACCAGGCGCTGGATCTCGCTGGTGCCCTCGTAGATCTCGGTGATCTTGGCGTCGCGGAAGTAACGCTCCAGCGGCATTTCCTTCGAGTAGCCCATGCCGCCGTGGATCTGCACGGCCTGGTGGGTGATCCACATCGCCGCCTCCGACGCGGTGAGCTTGGCGATCGCCGCCTCGTTGCTGAAGCGGCCGCCGCTCTTCTCGGCCTCGCCCTTCTGCCAGGCGGCGCGCAGCGTCAGCAGCAGCGACGCGTCCAGCTTGCACTTCATGTCGGCGATCTTGGCCTGGGTCATCTGGAACGCGCCGATCGGCTGGCCGAATGCCTTGCGCTCCTTGACGTACTCCAGCGTGGCTTCGTACGCGGCGCGGGCAATGCCGATGGCCTGGCTGGCGATGCCGATGCGGCCGGCGTCCAGCACGCCCATGGCGATCTTGAAGCCGTGGCCTTCCTCGCCCAGCACGTCCTCGGGACGGGCGATGTAGTCCTCGAACTCGATCTCGCACGTGGCCGATGCGCGGATACCGAGCTTGGGCTCGGTCTTGCCGCGGTGGAAGCCGTCACGATCGCCGTCGACCAGGAACGCGGTAATGCCGCGCGCGCCCTTGTCCGGGTCGGTCATCGCGAACAGCACGAAATACTTGGCGACCGGGCCGGAGGTGATCCAGCTCTTCTTGCCATTGATCCTGAAGCTGCCATCGGCCTGCTTGACCGCGCGGCAACGCATGGCTGTGGCATCGGACCCCGACTGCGGCTCGGTCAGCGCGAACGCACCGATCTCCTTGCCCTCGGCGATCGCTCGCACGTACGTCTGCTTCTGCTCCTCGGTGCCGAACTTCAGGATGCCGTTGCAGAACAGCGAGTTGTTGACCGACACGATCGTCGAGTGCGCGGCGTCGGCCGCGGCGATCTCGACCATGGCCAGCACGTAGCTGATCGGGTCCATGCCGGCGCCGCCGTACTCGGCCGGCACCTCGATGCCCATCAGGCCGTTCTCACCGAGGGTGCGGATGTTCTCCAGGGGGAACTCGCCCGTCTGGTCGTGGTGCTCGGCACTGGGCGCGATCTTTTCCTGCGCGATGCGCCGGGCCACGTCCTGGATCATCAACTGCTCTTCGGTGAAACGAAAATCCACGTCGGCACCCTCGGTCGGTCAGTTTCGGACAAGACGCGAATTGTAGCCCCGGGCGCGCCGGAACCCCACTCCATTGCAATCGCACGTGGGCGGCGGGGTTGACCCCCACTGGATGCCGGAGGAGACTTATCGCTGTATCGCGATACGTCGATAAAAGGCAGGTTTGAATGGATCTGGAAGGCTGGTCGTCACGCCTGAAAATGTTTGCCGATGCCACCCGCGTGCGGCTGCTGGCATTGCTCGAGCACGAGGAGCTGACCGTGGCCGAGCTGTCGGCCATCACCCGCCTGGCGCAGCCGCGCGTCTCCACCCACCTGTCCAAGCTGAAGGACGCCGGCCTGGTCCGCGACCGGCGCTCCGGCGTGTCGGCCTACTACCGGTTCGACGATGCCGCGCTCGACGCCCCGCAGCGGTCGTTGTGGCAGACGCTTCGCGAGGGCAGCGACGACCCGCTGCTGCGCCAGGACGCAGAGCGCGTCCCCGGGGTGCTGGCGATGCGTGCGGCCGACCAGAACTGGGCCGATTCGGTGGCCGGCGACATGGAGCGCCACTACTCGCCGGGCCGCACCTGGGAGGCGATGGCGCGGTCCGCCCTGCCCCTGCTGGAACCGGGCGACGTGCTGGACATCGCATCCGGCGACGGCGTGCTGGCCGAACTGATGGCGCCGCACTCCAAGCGCTACGTCTGCCTGGATGCGAGTTCCAAGGTCGTGGCCGCCGCGACCGAGCGCCTGCGTCGACTGCCCAACGTCGACGTGCGCGAGGGCGACATGCACGCGCTGCCACTGGACGACGCCAGTTTCGACCTGGTCGCGCTGATGCACGCCCTGACCTACGCCGCCCACCCCGAGAAAGCCGTCGCCGAGGCCGCGCGCGTGTTGCGCCCCGGCGGGCGCCTGCTGCTGACCAGCCTGGCGCGCCACGAGCATCGCGCGGTGGTCGAGTCGTTCGGGCACGTGAACCTCGGCTTTGCCGAAAAGGACCTGCGCCGTTTCGTCACCAGGGCCGGCTTGGAGATCCTCAGTTGCGGCACGGTGACGCGCGAACGCCGTCCGCCCCATTTCGAAGTGATCGCGTTGATCGGCCGGAAGCCGCCGGCGCGCTGAGGCGTCGTCGCGACAGAAGACGGGTATCGGCAGGCCACGGTCCGCCCCCTCACGCAGCGTCTTCAGACGCTCGTCCCGCCCCAGGTCGGGACATACCGCCCCAGGAGTCCTCGATGCACCGCCTCCCCTGGCTCCACCCCGATCGCACTGCGGCGCTGCAGCGCGCCCTCGCCGACCGCATCCTCGTGATCGATGGCGCGATGGGCACGATGATCCAGCAGCACGGGCTGGAGGAGGCCGACTACCGCGGCGCCCGCTTTGCCGGTGGTTACGACAGCGAGCATCCGGGCGGCCGCGCCGCCCACGACCAGCGCGGCAACAACGACCTGCTCAGCCTCACGCGGCCCGACCTCATCGCCGGAATCCACGCCGAATACCTCGCCGCTGGCGCCGATCTGGTCGAGACCAACACGTTCAATTCGACGTCGATTGCGTTGACCGACTATGGCCTGCAGCACCTCGCACGCGAACTCAACCACGCCGGTGCGCGGCTGGCGCGCCACGCGTGCGACGAAGCCACCGCAGGCGACCCGTCGCGCCCGCGGTTCGTCATCGGCGTGCTCGGGCCCACCAACCGCACCGCCTCGCTCAGCCCGGACGTGAACCGCCCCGGCTTCAGGGCGGTCACGTTCGACCAGTTGCGCGCGGCCTACGGCGAGTCGGCCGAGGGCCTGATCGATGGCGGCGCCGACGTGCTCATGGTCGAGACGGTGTTCGACACGCTCAATGCCAAGGCGGCGCTGTTCGCGATCGAGGAGGCGTTCGACGCGCGCGGTGCGCGCCTGCCGGTCATGGTGTCGGGCACGATCACCGATGCCTCGGGACGCACGCTGTCCGGGCAGACGGCCGAGGCGTTCTGGTACTCGGTCCGCCATGCCGCCCCGCTTGCCATCGGCCTGAACTGCGCACTGGGTGCGCGCGAGCTGCGGCAGCATGTGGACGTGCTGGCGCAGGTCGCGGACACGCATGTCAGCGCGCACCCCAATGCGGGGCTGCCCAACGCATTCGGCGGCTACGACGAGACACCGGAGGACATGGCCGGCGTGCTCCGCGAATTCGCCCAGGCTGGCCTGCTCAACCTGGTCGGTGGCTGCTGCGGCACCACGCCGGCGCATATCGCCGCGATCGCCGATGCGATGCGCGACATGACGCCGCGGCGCCTGCCGCAAATGGAGGTCGCGGCATGAGTGCCCTGCCCCGTCGGACCCGCCTGAGCGGCCTGGAACCCCTGCAGATCACCCCCGAGTCCAACTTCATCAACGTCGGCGAGCGCACCAACGTCACCGGCAGCGCGAAGTTCCGCAAGCTGATCAAGGACGACCGTCTCGACGAGGCCGTGGCGGTGGCACGCCAGCAGGTCGAGAGCGGCGCGCAGGTGCTGGACGTCAACATGGACGAAGGCCTGCTGGATTCCGAGCAGGCGATGGTGGCGTTCCTCAACCTGATCGCGGCCGAGCCGGACATCGCTCGCGTGCCCGTGATGGTCGACAGCTCGAAGTGGAGCGTGATCGAAGCCGGCCTGAAGTGCCTCCAGGGCAAGGGCATCGTCAACTCGATCTCGCTGAAGGAAGGCGAGGACGAGTTCCTGCGCCAGGCCCGGCTGGTGCGCCGGTATGGCGCGGCCGTCGTGGTGATGGCGTTCGACGAGGCCGGACAGGCCGACACCGTCGAGCGCAAGGTCGACATCTGCGCGCGTGCGTATGCGCTGCTGACCGGCAAGGTCGGGTTCCCGCCCGAAGACATCATCTTCGACCCCAACGTGTTCGCAATCGCCACCGGCATCGAGGAGCACGACGACTATGCGGTCGCTTTCATCGAGGCCACCCGGCAGCTGCGCCAGCGCTTCCCCCACAGCCACGTGTCGGGCGGCGTGTCCAATGTCAGCTTCTCGTTCCGCGGCAACGAGCTGGTACGCCAGGCCATCCACGTCGTGTTCCTCTACCACGCCATCCAGGCCGGCATGGACATGGGCATCGTCAACGCCGGCGCGCTGCCGCTGTACGACGACCTGGACGCGGAGTTGCGCGAGCGGGTCGAGGACGTCGTACTCAACCGGCGCGCCGACGGCACCGAGCGCCTGCTGGAAATCGCCGAGCGCTACAAGGGCATCAAGGGCGAGAAGGCCGTCGAGGACCTGGCGTGGCGCGAGCGTCCCGTTCGCGACCGCCTGTCGCATGCGCTGGTGCACGGCATCGACCAGTACATCGTGGCCGACACCGAAGAAGCCCGTGCCGGGTCATCGCGTCCGCTGGACGTGATCGAAGGGCCGCTGATGGATGGCATGAACGTGGTCGGCGACCTGTTCGGCGCCGGCAAGATGTTCCTGCCGCAGGTGGTGAAGTCCGCTCGGGTCATGAAGAAGGCGGTGGCCCACCTGCTGCCCTTCATAGAGGCCGAGAAGCGGCGCAGCGGCGACACCGGCCGCTCCAACGGCAAGATCGTGCTGGCCACGGTCAAAGGCGACGTGCACGACATCGGCAAGAACATCGTCGGCGTTGTCCTGGCCTGCAACAACTTCGAGGTGATCGACCTGGGCGTGATGGTGCCCGCGCAGGCCATCCTGGACCGGGCGAAAGCCGAGGGCGCCGACCTGGTCGGGCTGTCGGGCCTGATCACGCCCTCGCTCGAGGAAATGAGCCACGTTGCGCGCGAAATGCAGCGCCAGGGCCTCGACATGCCCCTGCTGATCGGCGGCGCCACCACGTCGCGCGCGCACACGGCGCTGAAGATCCACCCGCATTACAAATCGCCGACGGTCTGGGTGAAGGATGCCTCGCGCGCCGTCGGTGTCGCCCAGACGCTGCTCGGCAAGGCCTCGCGTGACGCATTCATCGCCGCCAACGATGCCGACTACGCCGACATCCGCGAGCGACACCGCAACCGTGGGGACGGCAAGCGGCTGGTGTCGCTGGAGAAGGCCCGCGCGCAGAAGTTCGATGGCGGATGGGATGCGTACGATCCGCCGGCGCCGCGCTCGCCCGGGTTGCACGTGTTCGACGACGTGCCATTGGCCGAACTCGTGGACTGCATCGACTGGACGCCGTTCTTCAACACCTGGGAGCTGGCGGGCCGGTATCCGGCCATCCTCGACGACGTCGTCGTCGGCGCGCAGGCGCGAGAGCTGTTCGAGGACGCGCGGGGGATGCTCGACACGATCGTCCGGCAGAAGTGGCTGACCGCGAAAGCCGTGTTCGGGCTGTGGCCGGCCTGCAGCGTGGGCGATGACGTGGAGGTCCCGGTCGACGGCGGGCGTACGGCCACCCTGCACTTCCTCCGCCAACAGGCCGACAAGCCGGTCGACCGCCCCGACTTCTGCCTGGCCGACTTCATCGCACCCGCGGCCAGCGGCAAACAGGACTGGATCGGTGCGTTCGCGGTCACCGCGGGGCTCGGGATCGAGCCGCACGTGGCCCGGTTCGAAGCGGCGCACGACGACTACAACGCGATCCTGCTCAAGGCCCTCGCCGACCGCCTGGCCGAAGCCCTGGCCGAGTGGCTCCATGCAAGAGTGCGACGCGACCACTGGGGCTATGCCGGCGATGAAACGCTCGATAACGATGCGCTGATCGAGGAGGCCTACCGTGGCATCCGCCCGGCGCCGGGCTATCCGGCATGCCCCGAGCACAGCGAAAAAACCACACTGTTCGAGATGCTGGACGCCGAGCGGCACACGGGCCTCAAACTGACCGAGAGCTTCGCGATGTACCCCGCTGCCGCGGTGTCGGGCTACTACTTCACCCACCCGCGCAGCCAGTATTTCGTCGTCGGTCGCGTATCGAAGGACCAGGTGGCGGACTATGCGCGTCGCAAGGGCGTCGCCCTGGAACAGGCCGAGCGCTGGCTGGCGTCGAACCTCGATTACGACCCTGAATAAGCCGTCAGCAGGCCGAACCGGACCCGCGTGTGGCAGCGGCTTCCGGCGCAAACCGCGCCCGGCCCGGGCGGTCACCACACGAGGTCGTCGGGCACCTGGTACTTCGGGTCGGCGTAAGGGTCATCCCCCGCGGGCGCATCGGGGTCGACCTTCAGCGCGACGCAGTCCGGGAAGATCGCCTCGGCCTGCGCCAGCACGTCCGCGGTCACCACCTTGTAATGCCCGTTGAGCTGCAGCACGCCCAGTGCAGCGGCGTTGACCGCCTTCAACTGCTCCGCGGTCACGTACACGCGCTTGATCTTGCCGCCGTACGGGAAGTGCCGTGCGATATCCGCGTCCGCGACGTTGAGTGCCTTGTCCTTGACGAGCGCTTCGACCTTCGCCTTGGCTTCACGACGCTGGCGCGCGGCTTCCTGTTTGGCCTGCTCGGCCTTGATGCGGTCGTCCTTTTCCTTCTGCGCGCGAATCGCATAGGCCTTGGCCAGGTCGATGTCCTCGCGGGATCGCGGGCCCGCCTGGTGCCCGCCCGGGTTGCGCTGCGGCGCCTTGCGACCCGCAGGCGGCCCCTCGCGTCGCGGCTTCGCGCCGCGCTTGCCGGCATCGGACGGACGCTCGGGTTTGGGGGCGGGCTTGAAGCCCAGCCCCATCAGCTGGTTGCGCAGTGTGTCGCTCATCGGCTCAGTAGTGTGGAGGTGGCGGTTCGCTGGACGGGTCGGCTGCCAGCGGGTTGGACGACATGGACAGACGCAGCTGCCGAAGCTCGTCCAGTGCACGGTGCAGCACAAGCGCATTGCGGGCTTCCTCGTCCCGCGCAGCCGCCAGGGCATCGCTCAGCGTATTAATCGCGTGCTCCTGGAAAGCCAGGCGCAACTCCAGTTCCGCTACGCGGTCTTCAAGCGCCTGCATGGTGGACCCGTCGGACGGCATCATGCCCCGCGTACCACCGACCGGCCGCGACCGATGCCGTAGTACGCCAGCCCGGCCTCCTCGACCTGCTCCGGCGGGTACAGGTTGCGTCCGTCGAAGATCACGCGGTCCGCCAACGACTGGCGCAGACGCGCGAAGTCCGGACTGCGGAACTGCTTCCACTCGGTCACGATGACCAGCGCGTCGGCACCTTCGGCCGCCGCGTGCTCGGAGTCGCAGAGCACCAGGTCGTCCCGCTCGCCGAAAATACGGCGGGTCTCGTCCATCGCCTCCGGATCGAATGCCCGCACGGTCGCGCCGGCTTCCCAGAGTTGTCCGATCAAACGGCGGCTGGATGCCTCGCGCATGTCATCGGTGTTGGGCTTGAACGCCAGCCCCCATATCGCAAACGTCTTGCCTGCGAGCGCGCCGTCGGCGTAATGCCGCTGGACCAGCTCGAACAGGTGCCCCTTCTGGCGGTGATTGACCGACTCGACGGCGTCCAGCAGCTCCGGTGCGACGCCGTGGGCTTGCGCGATGCGCGCCAGCGCCTGCACGTCCTTGGGAAAGCACGAGCCGCCATACCCGGCGCCGGGATAGATGAAGTGCCAGCCGATCCGGGGGTCCGAACCGATGCCCAGCCGGACCATCTCGACATCGGCCCCGACGCGTTCCGCAACGTTCGCGATTTCGTTCATGAAGCTGATCTTGGTCGCGAGCATCGCATTGGCTGCGTACTTGGTCAGCTCGGCGGAGCGGACATCCATACACACGAAGCGGTCATGGTTGCGCACGAAGGGGCCATACAGGCGGCGCAGCTGTTCGATCGACGCCGGGTCCGATGCGCCGATGACGATCCGGTCCGGCCGCATGCAGTCGTTGACCGCATCCCCTTCCTTCAGGAACTCGGGGTTGGACACGACGTCGAATGCGATGTCCACGCCGCGCGTGGCGAGTTCGTCCGTGATAGCGGCGCGCACCCTGTCGGCCGTGCCCACCGGCACGGTCGACTTGCTGACGACGATCGACGGGCGATCGATATGGCGGCCGATGGTGCGCGCCACCTCCAGCACGTACGTGAGGTCGGCACTGCCGTCCTCGTCGGGCGGCGTGCCGACCGCGATGAAGATGATGTCGCTGGCGGCGATGCCCTCGCCCGCGTCGGTCGTAAAGACGATCCGGCCGGCGCCGATGTTGCGCTCCGCGAGCTCTTCAAGACCGGGCTCGAAAATCGGGATCTCCCCTTCTCGCAGTCGATCGACCTTCGCTGCGTCGACGTCAACGCAGACGATATCGTGGCCGATCTCGGCCAGGCATACGCCTGTGACCAGGCCGACGTAGCCGGTACCAAAAATCGTGGCATGCATCTTTGAAGCTTTCCTTGTGGGACGGGGTCGCCCCGGACCTCTCGGCCGGCCTGGCGACGATCCGGCGCAGGGACCCGATCCTTGTTACTTGACGATGTCCAGCAACTCGACCTCGAACACCAGCGTGGCGTTCGGCCCGATCGGCCCGCCCGGCGTACCGCGCTCGCCGTAGCCCAGGTTGGACGGGATCCAGAAGGTGTACTTGCTGCCGACCGGCATCAGCGCGATGCCTTCCTGCCAGCCCGGCACCACCTGGGACAACGGGAACGTCACCGGCTCGCCGCGCTCGTAGGAATCATCGAACGACGTGCCGTCCAGCAAGGTGCCCTTGTAATGCACCTTCACCGCGTCCTCAGCCGACGGGCGCGGGCCGTCACCGGCCGTCACCACCTTGTACTGCAGGCCCGATTCGGTGGTTTCAACGCCCGGCTTCTTGGCGTTCTCCGCCAGGAATACAGCGCCCGCCTCGGCGTTCTTCTTGGCCTTGGCCATCATGTCGGCGATCTGCTTGGCCTGCATCTTCTGGCCGAAGGTCTCGCCGACCTGCTTGGCCTGCTCCTCGGTCATCAACGGCGTCTCGCCGGCAATGACCGTCTTCATCGCCTTGGTCAGCGTGTCGAGATCGACCTCGTCCTTCACCGGCTCCAGCGACTTGGCCATCTCCATGCCGATCATGTAGCTGACCTGTGCCTTCTCGCCCTCGAGCCCGGCGATTTCCAGCGCCGCGCCCTCGGCGGCGTCGGCCTCTTCGCCCGTCTTGGCGGTCTCGGCCGGCGTGGTGGCGTCACCATCGGGCTTGCAGCCCGCGGCCAGCAGGGTCAGCGAACCCAGAACCAGGGCGGTGGCGGTGGAGCGGACGAATCGGGACATCGGGGGAACTCCGGATCAGAAGTGGCGGCAGGCTGGACCTGGCAGGCAGGCCCCAGCACGGAACACGATCACGCCGGTCGGCCGGCGACGGCGGCCCCGGACGGTGGCACGCAACAGCTGACCGCCGGCCCAACCGGCGGCCTGCACGATCAGAGGATCGCCTGCAATTCCACGTCGAACACGAGCGTGGCATTGGGACCGATGGGGCCGCCCGGCGTACCGCGTGCGCCATACGCCAGGTCCCCGGGGATCCAGAAGCGGTACTTGGCGCCCACCGGCATCAGGCCGACGCCCTCGGTCCACCCCGGGATGACCTGGTTCAGGCCGAATTCCGTGGGCTCGCCGCGGTCGTAGGAGCTGTCGAACACCGTGCCATCCAGCAGCGTGCCGTGATAGTGGACACGGACGCGGTCGGTGGCACGCGGCATGGCACCGGACCCTTGGCGCAGCACCATGTACTGCAGGCCGGAGCCGGTGGTGAACACGCCCTTGACCTGCTTGTTCTTGGCCAGGAAGGCCTCGCCCTCGGCGCGGTTGGCCTCCGCGGTCGCCTGCGCCTTCTGCGCCATGCCGGCCTGCAGCCGGGTGGAGAACGACTGCCGCACCGCGTTGAGTGCGGTCTCGTCCATCAGCAGTTCGCCGTCGCGCAGCACGGTGCGCACGGCCTGCATCACGACGGGCATGTCGAGCTCGTCCTTGATCGGCGCCAGCGAGCGGCCGACGTTGCCACCGATCAGGTAGCCGACGTGGGCGGTGTTGATGTCGGGCACCTTGGCGTCGGCGGGCAGGCGACCGGCGCGCGATTCGACACGTTGCATGAGCGCCTGCGATGTCGCCTGCGCTTCGGCTTCCGACAGCAGCGGCTCACCGCCGGTGAAGGCCTGGTCCAGCGCACGCCCGAATGCATCCACGTCGAGGTCGGGGCCCGCTGGGCCGATCGAGCGGCCGACGTCGTAGCCCACCATGTAGCTGGCCTTCTCGCGGTCGGTGGTCAACACGGTCTTCTCCTGGGCCATGGCAGCCGTACCCAGCAGCGCCACGGCGGTGGTCAACATCACGGCCGCGCCGCGTACGAAAGCCTTCATCCGGTCCTGCTCCTGTGATTGAAGTGGCGTCATGGTGCGACGCCGGCATGCAGCGCCGGGTACTGGAGGCCCGGCAAGCCGCCTATTGTCGCGGGCGGGACGCCGCCGGGCAAACACCACGGCCGCCCGACGCCTGCCGGGTTCAGCGCGGGGGACGCGGCGACGCCAGTGCCCGCTCGATCGCGGCCACCAGCTGCGCGTCGTCCGGGACGGTCTTGCTGCCATAGCTGGCGATGAGCCGCCCGTCGCGCCCCACCAGATACTTGTGGAAGTTCCACTTGGGCGCCTCGCCGGCCGCGCGGGCCAGGCCGCGGTAGAGGCCGGACGCGTCGGCGCCGACGACGTGGGACTTCTCGAACATCGGGAACTTCACGCCATACGTGAGCGTGCAGAACTCGCGGATGTCGGTCTCGTCCTCGAATTCCTGCTCCTTGAAATCGCCGGACGGGAAGCCGAGCACCGCGAACCCGCGGTCCTTGTACGTCGCGTGCAACGCCTCGAGCCCTTCGAACTGCGGGGTGAAGCCGCATTTGCTGGCGGTGTTGACCACCAGCACCACCTGGCCGCCGTATTCGGCCTGGAGGTCCACCGGGGTTTTGCCGGCCAGGGGTCGGAACACGTGCCCGGAGAGCAGCCCCTGCGCGGCGAAGGCAGCGGCCGACGCCACCAGAACCGCGCACGCCAGTGCGAAGCGCCCGAGGGGGCGGGCCGGCCGGGAGGTCTGGAAACACCGCTGGATGAGGGGCATGCGCGGACTCCGGAGTAGGCGGCGGGCCAGTATGACTTCAGTTGGGGTGCCCCGGAGACGCCGACCCGTTGACATGGGGGAAACTGGTGTTATAGTCACCTACAACACCGGTCTACCAACGAGCAGGACGGACCCCATGAACCGCAAGCTGCAGAACACGATCTCCGCCCTCATGACCAGCGGCGCCCTGCTGGTCCTGGGGCTGGTGGCGTCCAGCCAGGCGATGCCGATGATGGCCAGCCCGGGTGACGCCTACGGCGCGGCCCCGATGGACGCGGCCCTGAACCGGGCCGGCGAACTGAACGCGCTCGCCGGCCCGGCAGGACTGACCGAACTGGCCACCGCCGCCGCGCTTGCCGCAGCGCTGGAACCCGCCACCGACGATTCGGATGCAGGTACACGCACCGAGCGCTCGTCGCGTCCGACGGCCCGCCGCCAGGCGTTGGCCATGCCCTATTTCTCCTTCGCACCCCGGGGTTGACCATGACCGCCATCCAGTGGAGCGACGGCGCTCCCATCTACCGCCAGCTGAAGGAGCGCGTCGTCGCGATGATGCTCGACGGCGTGCTCAAGCCCGGCGACGCCCTGCCTTCTGTCCGGCAGGTGGCCGCCGAGTACCAGCTGAATCCCATCACCGTCTCGCGCGCCTACCAGGAGTTGGCGGACGAGGCCCTTGTCGAAAAACGTAGGGGACTGGGCATGTACGTGACCGAAGAAGCCGCAAGGAAGCTGCTGGTGAACGAGCGCGAGCGCTTCCTCACCGAGGAGTGGCCGCTCGTGCTGGAGCGCATCCTCCGCCTTGGGCTGGACATGGACGAGCTGATGAAAGCCGCCCCCGCCACGGGAGGTGCACGATGAACGCCGTCCTCGACACCGCGACCACCACTGCCCCGGTCGTCAGCGCCCGCCGCCTCCGCAAGCAGTACAAGAACAAGCTCGCGCTGGCCGACACCGCGTTCGAAATCCCGGCCGGCCGCATCGTCGGGCTGATCGGCCCCAACGGCGCCGGCAAGACCACCGCGCTCAAGGCCATCCTCGGGTTGATCCCGTTCGACGGCGAGCTGAGCGTCCTGGGCCGCGACCCGCGCACCGAGCGCGACGAGCTGATGCGTGATGTCTGCTTCATCGCCGACGTCGCCGTGCTGCCGCGCTGGATGAAGGTCCGCGAGGCCATCGAGTTCGTCGCCGGCGTGCACCCGCGCTTCGATCGTGCCCGCTGCGAGCGCTTCCTCGCCGGCACCCAACTCAAGCCCGGCATGCGGGTGCGCGAGATGTCCAAGGGCATGATCGTGCAGCTGCACCTGGCGCTGGTCATGGCGATCGACGCCCGCCTGCTGGTGCTCGACGAGCCCACGCTCGGCCTGGACATCCTGTACCGCAAGCAGTTCTACCAGCGCCTGCTGGAGGACTACTTCGACGAACAGAAGACCATCCTGGTCACGACCCACCAGGTCGAGGAGATCGAACACATCCTCACCGACGTGATGTTCATCCAGGACGGCAAGATCGTGCTCGACACCGAGATGGACACGCTGGGCGAGCGCTTCACCGAAGTGCTGGTCAACGCCGACCACCTCGAGGCCGCCCGCGCACTCAAGCCGCTGGACGAGCGCGCCCTGCCCTTCGGCAAGACGGTGATGCTCTTCGACGGCGTGCCCGCCTCCCAACTGGCCACGCTGGGCGAGATCCGCACGCCCGGGCTGGCCGACCTGTTCGTCGCCACCATGAAGGGGACCTACGCATGAACGCCCTCGACACCCGCATCGACGGTGGCAGCCCGGCCGCGCCACGCGCGGTGGCGCACGCCACCCACCCGACGCACACTTTCAAACTGCTGCTCAAGCGCGAGTTCTGGGAACACAAGGGCGGCTTCCTCTGGGCGCCGCTGGTCGCCGGCGGCATCTCGCTGCTGCTGACGCTCATGGCGATCGTGGTCGGGCTGATCGCCGCCCGCCGCGCCATCGCCGACGGCGACATGGAAATCGACGGCGTGCAGGTCAACGGCCTGGACATCGGCCAGCTGACCAGTCGCATGAGCGCACAGGACATGGCCGAGATGGCGCAGGGCCTGGACCTGACGCTGCTGCTGAGCTCCTCGTGGCCCTTCATCGTCCTGGGCTTCGTGGTGTTCTTCTACTGCCTCGGTGCGTTGTACGACGAGCGCAAGGACCGCAGCGTGCTGTTCTGGAAGTCGCTTCCGATCTCCGACACGCAGACGGTCCTGTCGAAGGTCGCCAGTGCCGCCGTGGTCGCCCCGATCATCGCCATCGGTGCGTCGATCGTGACCATGATCGTCTTCATGCTGATGATCAGCACGGTCGTCCTGATGCACGGCGGCAACCCCGTGGAGCTGCTCTGGGGCCCGGCCAACCCGCTGACGCTGATCGGTGGCCACATCGCCTGGATTCCGGTGTACGCCCTGTGGGCCCTGCCGACCATTGGCTGGCTGCTGCTCTGCTCGGCCTGGGCGCGCAGCAAGCCCTTCCTCTGGGCCATCATGGTCCCGCTGTTTGCCGGCATCTTCGTCAGCTGGTTCGACCTGATGGAGCTGTTCAACCTCGACAGCTCGTGGTTCTGGGCCAACGCGGTGGGTCGCCTGCTGCTGGGCACCTTCCCCCTGGTTGATGCGGCCTACCGCGACGGGTTCGACGGCAATGGCATCGAGAACATCTCGCACGAGCTCTCTGCGGCCAGCCAGCTTCAGACCCTGGCCATGCCCGAGTTGTGGATCGGCGCGGTCGTCGGCGCGGCCATGATCTTCGGCGCGATCCGGCTGCGCCGCTGGCGCGACGAAGGCTGATACCCGCCCGCTCCCACGGACAAGGACCTGCACATGACCATCCACAAAGCCGCCCTCGCCCTGTGCCTGCTGTCTCCCTGGGCCGCCCAGGCCGGCGAGCCCGCACCGGCCGGTATCAACGCCGAAATCCGGCAGGAAATGAGCGCCGCCCGCAAGGAAGTCCGCGCCGACCTCGACGAGGCGCGACGGGACATGCGCACCGGCAACCTGCGCATCGACAACGGCCTGCGATTCGGCGACCGCGATGACGCGGCGCCTTCCGACCTGCCCCGTGCGGAAATCACCCCCGAAGGTGACCTGTTGATCGAAGGCCAGGCCCAGGCCATCGATGCCGGGCAGCGCGCCCAGTTGTTGGCCTACCGCCGCCAGGTGGTGGCCATCGCCCTGGCCGGCATCGACGCCGGGGAGCAGACGGCCAACGCCGCACTGGACGCGGTGGGCGACAGCTCGTGGATCGGCCTGGTGTTCAGCGCGATGACCGGCCGACTGGAACGCGATGTCGAGCGTACGGTCCAGCAGAACCTCGGGCCGGCCATGCGGGACATCTGCCGACAACTGCCGACGGTGATGTCCACGCAACAGCAATTGGCGTCCAGCCTTCCGCAGTTCCAGCCATACGCCAACCTCGAGCCTGCCGACATCGAGGAGTGCGAAACCACGATCCGGCATGAACTCGCCACGATCTGATCCGAGGCCCCAATGAACAACACCCGCCGACTCGCCCTCGTTGCCTGCCTCGCCGTCGCCCCGGCCCTGGCTGCCTGCAGCACCGACTCCACGCCCGCGTCCAGCAAGGACACTGCGGCAGCCGCCGACGAGCCCCGCACCGCGCTGGGTCGCACCGTCGCCAATGCGCTCGAGGAGGCCCGCCAGGAAATGGCGACCGAGAACATCAGCGTCAGCGGCGACATGGACATCCAGGTGGGTGACACCCACATCAACCGCGACCAGCCGCGCGATGCCGACGGCAATCCGCTGCCCAAGGCCGAGATCAGCCCGCAGGGCGACCTGCTGATCGACGGCAAGACGGTTGCCGTCACGCCGGAGCAGCGGACGATGCTGCTCGACTACCGCGGCCACATCGTGGACGTGATCGGCACCGGCATGACGCTGGGCGCCAAGGGCGCGGACCTGGGGATGGAAGCGGCCGGCGGTGCGATCAAGAGCATCTTCACCGGCGAGATGGACGCGTTCGAGCAGCGTATCGAAGCGCAGGCGGCCGCCATCGAGACCGAGGCGCTCAAGATCTGCGACCGGCTCCCGGCCATGCTGGCCAGCCAGCAGGCGCTGGCGGCGTCGCTGCCGGAGTTCCGCCCCTACGCGACGATGACCGAACAGGATGTCGACGACTGCGGGAACGACTCGGGCAACCGCACCGTGAAGCAGGAAGCCGTGCGCGAAACCATCCGCGAAGAAATCCGCGACACGATCCGTGGTGCGACAGGCGCCGCAAACGAGCGCTCGCAGGCGGATGACGCAGGGTCCGAAAAGTTGTCCGCCGCCGAGGAAGCCGAGGCCGCCGGCCGCTGAGCCCGGTTGCCCCTCAACCCGCGCCGGACTGGATCCCGCCCCGCGTCAGCGCCGCGGGGTCCAGCAGCTTTTCCAGCGTGCGCCGATCCAGCCCGCTCTCTTCCAGCGCGACGTCCAGCACGGGGCGCTGCTCGCGATACGCGCGCTTCGCAATCGCCGCGGCCTTTTCGTAGCCGATCACCGGGTTCAACGCCGTCACCAGGATCGGATTGCGCGCGAGCGCATCATCCAGCCGGTCGCGGCGCGCCTTCATGCCGCCTATCGCGCTGTCGGCCAACAGGCGCGCACTGGCGGCCATCAGGCCGATCGAATCCAGCAGGTTGTCGGCCACCAGCGGCAGCATGACGTTGAGCTGGAAGTTGCCGCTCTGGCCTGCCACGGTGATTGCGACGTGGTGGCCCATCACCTGCGCGCAGGCCATGGCCACCGCTTCGGGCACCACCGGGTTCACCTTGCCCGGCATGATCGAGCTGCCCGGCTGCAACGCCGGCAACTCCACCTCGCCCAGTCCGGCCAACGGCCCGGAGTTCATCCAGCGCAGGTCGTTGGCGATCTTCATCAGGGCCACCGCCAGCGCGTTGAGCTGGCCCGACAGTTCGACGGCGTCGTCCTGGCTGGCAATCCCCTCGAACAGGTTGGCGGCCGATGCGAAGCGCGCGCCCGAGCGGCGCGACAGCGCCCGCACCACGGCCTTGGCGAACCGCGGGTCGGCGTTGATCCCGGTGCCGATGGCCGTACCGCCGATGGGCAGCCGCTTCAGCCGCCCCAGTGCGTCCCCGATTCGTGCCTCGGCCGAGGTCAGTTGAGCCGACCAGGTCCGCAACTCCTGGCCCAGCGTCAACGGCATCGCGTCCATCAGGTGCGTGCGGCCGGTCTTGACCACCTTGTCGAGCGACTTAGCCTTCCGATCGATGGTCCGGCGCAGGTGGCGCAAGGCCGGCTGCAGGTCTTCAGCGACGGCCAGCACGGCGCTCACGCGGATCGTCGTGGGGATGACGTCGTTGGAGCTCTGGCCGAGGTTGACGTGGTCGTTGGGGTGCACGCGCCGCCGGCTCGTGGACGCTAGCGTCGCGACCACCTCGTTGGCGTTCATGTTGCTCGACGTCCCCGACCCCGTCTGGAAGACATCGACGGGAAACTGGCCGTCATGCCCGCCGCCGGCGACGGCCTCGGCCGCCCTGATGATGGCGGCGGCGGTCGCGTCGGGCAGCAGGCCGAGGCTGGCGTTGGCCTCGGCGGATGCCGCCTTGACCAGCCCCAGCGCCCGGATGAAGCCGCGGCGCATCGGCCGGCCGGACATCGGGAAGTTCTCGACGGCTCGCTGGGTCTGCGCGCCCCACAGCGCGTCGGCGGGGACGCGCAGTTCGCCCATGCTGTCGTGCTCGATACGGGTTGCGGACGTGTCTGCCATGGCCGGTCTCCTGGTTGCAGCGGGATCGGTATCGCGGACCGACGCCGCGAACTCGTGATCGCGAGGATAGTCCGTCGGCGCCACGCGTCCCGTGAGTCGACGCGCGCGGCGGATCGCAATGGCCCCTGCGGTCGGGCCCGGGCGGCCCGGGCTCTGTAGAATTGTCGCCCCCTCGCCTGCCCGGTCCGTCCATGTCCGTCGAAACCCAGCTGCTCGCCCTGTCCCCGCTCGATGGCCGTTATGCCGGCAAGGTCGATGCCCTGCGCCCGATCTTCTCCGAGTACGGGCTGATCAAGGCCCGGGTGAAAGTGGAAGTCGAGTGGCTGCTGGCGCTGGCGGCCGAGCCCGGCATCGCCGAACTCGCACCCTTCACCAACGGCGCCACCCGGCGCCTGCGCGACCTGGCCGAGAACCTCTCGGTGGAAGATGCCGCGCGGGTCAAGGAGATCGAGCGCACCACCAACCACGACGTCAAGGCGGTCGA
>CAMPJI010000039.1 GCA_946886865.1 uncultured Lysobacterales bacterium
CGCATGGGCTTTCTCGGCAGCGCACGCCCGGCTTGGCGCGGGCGTGAGCTGCCGAGAAAGCCCATGCGCGCCCCCCTGACGACCGCCATCCTCGCCGCCCTGGCGATGCCCGCCGCCCATGCCGTGGAGGTCGACGGCGTGATCGGCGCCGACGAATGGGCCGGCGCCCGCCACGTCACCGACTTCCGACTGACCCAGCCCCTGTCGCGCGCGCCCGCGCCCCAGCCCACCGAGGCCTGGGTGCTGGCCACGCCGGAGGGACTGGCGATCGCGTTCCGCAACCTGCAGGCGGCGCAGTATCCGCGCACGCGGCAGTTGACCCAGCGCGATGCCGGGGGGCCGCTCGACCGCGTCAACGTCTATGTCGATTTCGATGGCGAGGGCCGCACCGGCTACAACTTCACGCTGACGCTGGGCGGCGGAATCATCGACACCACGGTGACCAACGAGAACCAGTTCAACGAGGACTGGGACGGCGACTGGCGCCACGCGGTCACCGAGGACGAGGCCGGCTGGTCCGCGGAGATCCTGCTGCCGTGGCACATCGCCACCATGCGCGAGGCGCAGGGCGACAGCCGCACGATCGGCCTGTCGCTGGACCGCGTGATCGGCGCCACCGGCGAGCGCGCGTCGTGGCCGGCGGTGAGCTTCCAGGAGCCGCGCTTCCTGTCGGTGTTCGAGCGCATCCCGATCCCGGCCTACAGCCAGTCGCTGCTGGCGGTGACGCCGTATGTCGTGGGCCTGTACGACAACGTCGCCGGCGACGGCGAGTTCGACGCGGGCGCCGACCTGTTCTGGAAGCCCAACGGCCAGTTCCAGCTCAGCGCGACGCTCAACCCCGACTTCGGCCAGGTCGAAAGCGACGAGCTGGTGGTGAACTTCGGCGCCGTGGAGACGTTCTTCAGCGACCGGCGCCCCTTCTTCACCGAGAACCAGGGGTTCTTCGACGTGCCCTTCGGGTCGCTCAACAACAACAGCCGCCTGCTGTACACGCGTCGGGTGGGCGCGGCGGCCGACGACGGCAGCGGCGCGTCGGACGTGGCCGCCGCGGTCAAGCTCAATGGCAGCGGCCTGGGGCTGAACTACGGCGTGTTTGCCGCCAGCGAGGACGGTGATGCCGGTCGTGATTTCTTCGCCGCGCGCGTCACGCGCGACTTCGACGGGCACGGCCTGGGCGCGATGGCCACCCGAGTGGAGCGCCCGTTCCTGGACCGCGAGGCCACCGTGTTCGAGGTCGACCACCAGTGGCGCCCCAGCGACCGGCTGTCCGTGCGGACCGCGGTGGCCGGCTCGCAGATCGAGCAGGCCGGCGCGCGCACCGATGACAGCGGTGCGCAGGTGCTGGTCAACCACGACCTGGGCAACCAGTGGCGCCAGCAGCTGTACGCGCTGCATTTGGGCGACGACCTGCAGCTCAACGACTTCGGGTACCTGGAGCGCAACAACTTCAACTACGTGCGCTACGAGCTCGGCAAGCGCATCACCGACCTGCCCGAGACGTCCGCCTACGCCTCGCATTTCTGGCGCGGCGCCGTGTCGCGCAGGACCAACGACAACGGCGTGCACATCGCCGATGCCGCTTCGCTCAACCGCCAGGGCGAGCGCCGCGATGGCGGCAACGACTTCTTCGAGATCGCCGCCTTCACCTCCGGCCACGACGACCTGGTGACGCGCGGCAACGGCGCGGTCGACGTGCCCGGCAAGCTGTACCTGTACTACGAACGCTTCCGGCCGCGGCAGGGGGACAGCCCGTGGTCGATCTACGGCGAAGCGCGCTACGCGGCCGAGGGCCTGGGTGGCATGGACGAGGGCCAGGTGCAGCTGTACGTCGAGCCGGCCTACCAGGTGAACGACCGCCTGAGCTTCTTCGGCGGCACCCAGCTGTCGCACAACCCGGACTGGCTGCTGTGGCGCGGCGACAACCTGGTGGGCACGTACCGGGCCGACCAGGTGTTCTTCTCGCTGGGCAGCACGTGGCTGGTCGATGCGAAGCAGGAGTTGCGCGTGCGGCTGGAGTCGATCGGGCTCGACGCGCACGCGCGGCAGGCCTACCGGGTCGCCGACGACGGCACGCCCGTTGCGGTGGACGAGGCGATTCCGGATTTCTCGCTCAGCAACCTGGCCTTCCAGGTGCGCTACCGCTACGAGTTGGCGCCGCTGTCGTACCTCTACATCGCGTACGTGCGCGGAGGCGAGTTCTTCAACGAGGACCTGGACGGGGCGGGCGGATTCCGGCGGCTGGAGGGGCGCGATGCATTCGGCCGGCTCGGGGACGCGTTCGACCTGCGCGACAGCGAGCAGTTGCTGGTAAAGCTGTCGTACCGGTTCGAGATCTGACCAGAAATTGTCGCCAAGACGTTGAACCCGTCGTCCCGGGCCTCCGGTCATCCCACATCCCACCAAGCCGTCATTCCGGCGAAAGCCGGGATCCCCCTCGATGCGCGTCGCGCATCGATCCGCAGCGGTGGATGCGGGATACCGAACGGGCGGTCGGCCGTTGCCGCGTCGACCTGCAGCATGGATCCCGGCTTTCGCCAGGATGACAACACCCGATGTGGAGTTCAACTCGACGAGTGCGCCACGCCCCACTGTTCGGGCGTCAGGATCCAGAACAGCCCGGCCTGTGCGGTGCGCTTGCGCAGCGCCAGCACCGCCAGGTCGCGGCTGACCAGCCATTTCGCACCGCACGCGGCCGCCAACTCGATGAACTTCTGGTCGTCCGGGTCGTCGCAACGCGGCAGCGTCGTATCGCCATCGCGGATCGGCAGATCGCCGCTCCAGTGGTGGGCCAGTGCGTCGTGCGCGGCGTCCAGCGCCGCCCTGGCCTCGGCGTCCAGCTTGAGCTGCCGGTAACCCAGCACCCGCTGCCACTCGGCGTGGCATTCGCCATGCGTGATTGCGACCACGTCGCCGCCCGCCAGTGCATCGGCCAGGCGCTGGCCGCGCGGGTCGCGGTAATGCAGCAGGTCCAGCCACGCATTGGTATCCAGCACCACGCGCGGCCGCGGATCATCGGCCGCCAGGGGCCGCATCAGGGCTGGACTTCGCGCAGGTCCGCCGATGCGATGCGCCATTGCCCGGCCTCGGGGCCGGCGCCGTCGACCACCGAATGGCGCAACGTGTAGGCGCCGACAAAGCGACGCTGCGTGCCGTCGGCGGCCGTGGCGGTATAGGCCACCGGCACTTCGATGTAGCGCGACCCGGCGGCCGGTTCGATCCGTCCCGGCTCCAGCACGTCCACGTCCAGCGCAGCCGTGCCGCCGAAGCTGTCGGCAAACTGCCCGGGCGACTGGCCGCTGGCACGCCCGGCATCGGCCCACAGCGCGTGGGCCACGTCGAAGCGGCCGCCGTTGATGGCATTGAAGTACGTTCGCACCAGCGCGACGGCCTCCGACGCGCCGGGCCCCTCAGGTGCCGCGCCCGCCGACGCGGCTTCGGCTTCGCCTGCCGCGTCCACGCCGTCGACGCCCGACCCCGGGTTGCCGGGCACCGACAGCCCGCCATCGAGCAGGGACCCATCCGGCAGGATCACGTTGCCCTCGCTGTCGACCGCCGTGTCCGGCGGCAGGGCCGCCAGCGCGTCCTCCGCGTCCATCGGCACATCGCCCAGGGATTGCCCCGGGCGCGCATCCGGCATGCCGGTGATGCTGCCGCCGGCACGCTCCGGTGCAGGAAGTGCTTCGGCGGCGCGGCCGTCGGCGGTACGCACCGACGCGTCATCCTCCCCGCCGCCGCATGCGGTCAGGGTGGCGGCGGTCAGCAGGGCGGCGAGCAGTGGGGCAATTCTGGACATGGGTACGCAAATCAGGGGCATCAGTTGCCGAGGTTGACTGTGACCTGGCCGTTCTCGATCTCGGTCGAGCCGATGCGGCGGGCGCCGATCCGCTCCAGCAGGCTGTTGTCGAAACGGTACACCGGCTCATCGCGTGCGTAGTCGGCCAGCCAGCTGTTGAGCAGCTGGCGCGAGGTGGTGTTCATCATCCCGCCAAGGGCCGGGACGTCGACGGACTCGATGGACGGGTCCTGCAGGTGCAGGCCGCGCGTGGTCGGGTCCCAGCGCAGTGCACTGGTCAGGGCGAACCGGCCGCGTGCCTGCGAACTGTCGCTGCCGAGTGCGCCCAGGCCGACATCGAAGTCCAGACGCAGCCGGTTGCTGCCCTGCGGAATCGACAGGCGCGGGTTCATGAGGGTCAGCGATACCAGCCCACCCAGCTTGTCGTAGTCCTTGGGGAAGTTGCGGTCCAGCGAGGCCTGCAACTGCGGCTGGGTAAAGTTGACCTGGTTGCCCAGCAGTGCGGTGACGGCACCGAGCGTGGAGCAGGCAGCCAGCACCACGGCGGCGGCGGCGAGGGCCGCGGCGCGCAGTGCGGTGCCGGTGAAGCGGGGACGGGGCAACGTGTGGACGGGCATCGGCAGGGTCCTGGAGGCGCGGGCGGCCACCTTAGCCCGCCGCGGTGAATGGCCGGTTAGCGGGTCAGCGCAGGACGGGTTGCAGCGATGCGCCCGTGAGTTCCCAGCGGCCTTCCACCGGATTGCGGCGCACGCGGTAATGACCGGTGAACCGCGCCTGGCGGTTGTCCGGCAGCGTTGCGAGCAGGCGCACGGGCACCTCGACGGTCGCCGGCACAGGCTCGTCGTCCAACGCCACCGGTGGGTCGTTGTCGATCCGCATCACGCGCACGTCGCCCAGGGCGCGCAGGCCGGATTCCTCGCCCGGCCCCGGACTGCGCCGGTAGGCCCAGAGCGCATCGGCTTGCTCGAACTCCCGCTGGGACACGCGCTGGAGGTACTGGTGCACGACGCTGACCGACTCACGCATGGCGGCGCGGCGGCGTTCCCGGGTCGCCGCATCCGCCGCCGTCGCCTCCGAAGACATATCCGACGGCCGGGGGCGCGTCGGCGCAGGGGTGGCCGCGTCCTGTGCGGCGCCACCCTCACGCGCCGCGCGCGGGGCCTCCGCGTCCCGTGCGCACGCGACAGACGCGACCACCATGAGCGCGGCCAGGGCGGTGCCCACGCATCGCCAGGCCGGGCGGACGGGACTTGCAAGGGGAATCGGCATCGGGACGGCTCCGGTGTGGGATGCCGATGCTAACGCCGGCCGCTCCGCATCGGGCCGCCGGCGGACCGGACCCGGTTGCCGCGGGCGGGCGTCAGTCGGCGCCGGTCGCCGCGCGGGCCTCGGCGGTGCGGTAGGCGCGCAGCCGGGGCAGGGGATCGACGGGTCCTGCTCTGCCGTAGATGCCGTAATGCAGGTGTGGAGGCGTGCCGCGGGCATTGCCGGTATCGCCGACCTCGCCCAGCACGTCGCCGGGCCACACGAGGTCGCCTTCGGCCAGGCCGGGCGCCCAGTCGTCGAGGTGCGCGTAGTAATGGCGCTCGTCGCCCGGTCCGAGTATCCAGACCTGCCGGCCGCCCAGGCCGGTCTCCCGGATCGACGCCACCAGCCCCCGGGTGGTGCTGGTGACGGGCGTGCCGCGCGTCCCGAAGATATCCACGCCATGGTGCTCGCGGTCGGTCCCGCGCGGCGCGCCGAACGTGTCGGCGACCTGCGCGGCCGCCACGCCGTTAACCGGCACGGGGAGTTGGGCCGGTGCCGTCATCCTCGACAGTTCCCACAGGGTCCGCGCGCGGATCACGGCGGGCTGGTGCCACGCCCAGTAGGCGGCCGTTGCAAGCACGCCGAGCAGCACGGTGGTCGACAGCAGGCGCCGGGCCGCAGGCCCGTAGTCGCGGCGCGGCTCGGCGGAAGCGTCCGATGGCGGGAGGGTGGGGGGCATGACGGCCAGCCTAGGGGCGCATACCGCACTGCCACGTCAAGACAACGGGCCCGCGCCTGTGTTCACGCGGCGACGCGCCGTCGGCGGCTAGCGTCCGGCTTCCTCCAATGGAGCACCGCCATGACCCCGACCCGCACCCGGACCTCCCCACACGGCCGTATCGCCGCGCGTACCTGGCTGTCGCTGGTGCTGCTGGCGGGCATCGCGCCTGCGCTGGCGGCGGACCTCTCGCTGCAGGGCCAGTTGGCCGGCGGCAACGTGGTGTCGTCGACCGAATCGACGGCCACCGGCGAAGTGCGCGCGATGCTCGACGACGACGGCACGCTGACATTGCAGATGGGCTATGCCGGCCTGGGCGAGGATGCCACGGGCGCGGCCCTGCACGTGGGGACCATCAGCGAAAACGGCCGCAAGGTGGCGGACCTGCCGTTGCCGGCGACCGGTGCCGGCGGACGCATCGACACCACGCTGGATCTGTCCGACGACGATGCGGGCCGCGTGCGCGCTGGCGAGGCCTACGTGCAGGTCAGCACGCTGGGCCACCCCGACGGCGCGATCCGCGCGCAGCTGATGCCCCAGCCGGTCGAACTCGACGACCTGCCGGTGCCGCCGGAAGGCTGATCGCCACGCCGCCATTCACGGCTTGCGCAATGCCGGCGGCAAGCGGGCTTCGACGTCGGCCCATCCGGCCCGCCGTTCCCGGGTGTGCGCCCACCACGGACGGGTGTCGTCGTGGTCGGCGAATTCGACCACGGCCATGAACGTGTCCAGCACGCACGGGTCGTGGCGGCGTCCGGTGTCCCGGCACAGCTGCAGGTAAAGCGCGACCGGGTCCTGCCCACGCAGCTGTCCCGGGCGTTCCAGCCCGAGCGCACGCAGGTCGTCGGCGATGGCATGGCCGACGTTCGGCATGTCCTCCAGACGGCGTGCCTGGTCAAGGGTGCGGGCCTTGCGCATCAGCGTGACTCCATATCGCCCGTATGCAGATCGATCGTATGCGGCGCCAGCGGACCTGTTGCGGCTGACCACGGGACCGCCCAGCAGGATCCGCCGGCAGGCGTCATGGCCCAGTCCGCCCTACGCCCGGCGTCGCCGCGGTGGCACCCAGCGCCAGGTCATCAGCACCAGCGCGGCAAACGCGGTGTAGGCCGCCACGAACACCCACCACGGCAGGTCGAAATACAGCACGCGCGACAGCCAGTGTTCGATGAAGGATTCGCGGTAGGCCGCTTGCCCCGCCTGCCTTCGCAGTGCCTGCTCCCACACCGTCAGCGGACAGAGCGTGCCCAGCCACGCCTGCAACGCGATCACGCCCATCAGCAGCAGGTGCGCGACCCGAAGCCCGAAGTGGCGCACCCACGACCACCCCATCGATCCACCGACCAGGAACAGCGCCTCGCCCAGCACCACGAAGGCCACGATGCCCACATGCAGCGCGAGGAGGGCGTCGGCCAGCAGCGCGGCATGGGCGGGCGTGGGCAGGCTCATGCGTGTGGCCTCCATACGAAGTGCGTCCGCTCGTCCGGCCCTGGACACCGGTAGCTCTGCCGATGCGCGGCTTGCGCTCCCTCATTCCCGCACACGCGCCGCCCCGGTGACGCCGGATGTCGGGGACGGGTGTCGGCATGCACGGGCCGAGGCGGCGCCCGTCGTTGGCCGGAACGGCGGGCGCGGCAGGGCGGCATGGACGGGCCCGATGCCCCATCAATCGTCCTCATGGCGCGGCTTGTATTCGCCCACCAGCCGCTGCTGCACCTGCGGCGGCACCGGTTCGTAGTGGCTGAAGTCGAGCGAGTAGCGGCCGCGGCCGGCGGTCACCGATTTCAATTCCGCGGCGTAGCCCTCCAGCTCCGACAGGGGGACCTGTGCCTTGACCACGATCTCGCCACCGCGCGCGGCGTCGGTGCCGTTGATGCGGGCGCGCTTGCTGGCCAGGCCGCCGCTGATGTCGCCCATGTGCTGCTCGGGCGCGTTGACCTCCAGGTCGACGATGGGTTCCAGCACCTGCGGCCGGGCCTTGCCCACCGCGTCGAGGAACGCCTTCTTTCCGGCGGCGACGAACGCGACCTCCTTGCTGTCCACCGGGTGGTGCTTGCCGTCGTACACGATGACTTTCAGGTCCTGCATCGGGTAGCCGGCCAGCGCGCCGGACTTCATCGCCTGGTGCACGCCTTTCTCCACCGCCGGCAGGAACTGGCCCGGGATCGTGCCGCCCTTCACCTCGTCGACGAACTCGAACCCCGTGCCACGCGGCAGCGGCTCCACGCGCAGGAACACCTCGCCGAACTGCCCCGCGCCGCCGGTCTGCTTCTTGTGCCGGTGGTGGCCCTCGGCCTTGCCGCCGATGGTCTCGCGGTAGGCGATACGCGGCGGGCGCGAGGTGACCTCCACGCCGTAGCGCTCCTTCAGCCGGTCCAGGTTGACGCGCAGGTGCAGGTCCGACAGCCCGCGCACGACGGTCTCGTTGGTCTCGGCCTCGTGTTCGACCACGAAGCACGGGTCCTCTTCGGCGAGCTTGTGCAAGGCGGTGGCGAGCTTCTGCTCCTGGCCCTTGCTGGCGGCCTCCACCGCCAGGCCGAACATCGGTTTCGGGAAGTCCAGCGGTGCCAGGTGGATTTCGTCCTCATCATGGCTGTCATGCAGCACCGCGTCGAAGTGCAGGTCCTCGACCTTGGCCACCGCGGCGATATCGCCCGGCACCGCCTGCTCGACCTCGACGTGCTCCTTGCCCTTGAGCTTGAACAGGTGGCCAACCTTGAACGGCTTCTTGCCGTCGTCGACGAACAGCTGCGTGTCCTTGCGCACGGTGCCCTGGTAGACGCGGAACACGCCCAGCTTGCCGACGAAGGGGTCGTTGACGATGCGGAACACGTCGGCGATCACGTGGGCCGACGGGTCGGGCGTGGCAGTGACCGGCTGCGCGTCGCTGCCGCGGCCCTTCACGAAGGGCGGCGGGTTGGCCTCGCCGGGATGCGGGAACAGGCGCTCGGCGACGTCCAGCAGTTCGCGCACGCCGGTGCCGGTGCGGGCCGAGCAGAACACCACCGGCACCAGGTGGCCTTCGCGCAGGCACTGCTCGAAGGCGTCATGCAGCTCCTGCCCGGACAGGCCGTCCTCGCCCAGGTCCAGGTAGTGCTCCATGACCGACTCGTTGATCTCCACCACCTGGTCGATGATCTTCTGGTGCCAGTCCGCCACCGGCCCGAGGTCGCTGTCGCCCGCGCTGTTGCCGAAGCAGTCGATGACCGCCTTGCCGCCGTCGCTGGGCAGGTTGATCGGCAGGCACTCGTTGCCGAACGCCTCGCGCAGCGCCTCCAGCACGCGCCCCGGATCGGCGCCGTCGTGGTCGATCTTGTTGACGACCACCGCGCGGCACAGCGTGCGGGCGCGTGCGTGCTCCATCATCCGGCGGGTGCCGTATTCCACGCCCTGGTCGGCGTCGACGACCACCAGCACGGTTTCCACCGCCGCCAGCGCCGACAGGGCGGGGCCGCGGAAATCCGGGTAGCCGGGGGTGTCGATCAGGTTGACGTGGATGGTCTCGCCGGAGGCGGCCTTGTGGTCGATCGAGGCGATGGCGGCGTCGAGCGAATGCCCGCGTTCGCGTTCCATCGGGTCGAAGTCCGACACCGTGTTGCCGCGCTCGATCGTGCCTGCCGTCTGTAGCGTGCCGCCGGCCTGCAGCAGGGCTTCGAAGAGCGTGGTTTTGCCGGCGGCGGGGTGGCCTGCCAGGGCCACGTTGCGGATGGAGGGGGTGCTGTAGGACATGAGCGGACTTCTCCCTTGGTCAGGGTGGGAAGGCCGTCATGGCTGTCCGCGCGGCGCGCCCGAGCGAGCGCTGGGGCGGGCGGTCATGGCGGGGGCGCCGGCGCGCTGCGCCGGGACGGCAAGCCTCGCGCAGGGGTCGTGGCGGGTCAAGACGCGCCGCGGCGAGGTCCGTGCCGGGCCTCAGGCAGCACGCCACGCGGGGCTAACGGGCCGGCCGTTAGGCTGGCCGCCCCTCACGAAAAGGAGTCCGACATGGGCATCTCCCGCCACGCCACCGCGCATTGGGAAGGCGACCTCAAGAGCGGCCAGGGCCGCTTGAGCACGCCGCAGAGCGGCCTGATGGACGGCACGCGCTATGCGTTCAACAGCCGCTTCGGTGACGAGAAGGGCACCAACCCGGAGGAGCTCATTGCCGCCGCGCACGCCGGCTGCTTCACCATGGCGCTGTCGGCCAAGTTGACCGAAGCGGGGCATCCGCCCACCCGGTTGGACACGCGCGCCGATGTCGACCTGTCCATGGAGGGCGGCCCGTCGCTGTCGCAGATCCGCCTGAAGGTCGACGCGCAGGTGCCGGGCATCGACGATGCGACGTTCCAGTCCATCGCCGAGGACGCCAAGAAGAACTGCCCGGTCTCCAAGGCCCTGAGCGCGGTGCCGATCAGCCTGCAGGCGACGCTGGCGGGGTGATCCTGCAGTCGGTGGTCGGGGCACGTGCCACCGCACGGCGGGTGCCCTTGGCTGGATGCGGGCCGCAGTCGCCTGCGGCGGCGGCGTGACGCTTCGCGCTGACGGGGTGTCCCACCGCTCGGCCGCGTCTGTCGCCACGTCCCAGGTCGAAGGCTCCGGCGTGCAGCAGGCGCAGGGCGCCGTCCTGATTCATGGCGCGGGCGGCGGGGCCTGGGAATGGGCGATCTGGCAGCGGGTATTGGCCGCGCATGGGCTGGCCGCTGACGCGGTCGAGCTTGAGCCGGCACCGCCGGGGCTGGCGGACACCGGTCTGGACGACTACCGCCGCCAGGTCGAGGCCGCCCTGCAGGCACGGCCGAGGCCACGTGCGGCCGTTGGCGCGAGCCTCGGCGGGTTGCTGGCGGCCGCATGTGCCGGCGAGGTGGACGCGCTGGTGCTGGTCAACCCGTTGCCGCCGTCGCCGTGGGTGGATGCGCTGTCTGCACGCCACCGGGCGGCCCGGGCGGCGGTCGTGCCGTGGGGCACGCAGGGACGTTTCGAGGGCACGCGGCGCGCGTTGCCGGATGCCGACAGCGCCACGACGCTGCTCGCGCACCGCCGTTGGCGTGACGAGTCCGGTCGTGCACTGCGCGAGGCGCACATGGGGGTGCCGGTGATGCGACCGGCCTGCCCCGTCCTGTTCGTCGTGTCGGAGGGCGACGACGACGTGCCGCCCCAGGTCAATCGCGCGTGGGCGGCGGCATGGGGCGCCGATGTGGTCACCGCCCCCACGCACAGCCACGTAGGCCCGCTGCTGGGCCGGTGCGCCGCCGGCGTGGCCCGGGATGTTGCGCACTGGCTGCGTGGACGGCTGTCGCCCCGCTAAATGGATTCACGCGGATTTCACGAAATTCAGGGGTGGTTGCCGCGGATCGCACGAGGATGGTCCACGTCTTCCACCGGCCGCCCGCCGGTCCGCCCGTCGACACCGTGCAAGGAGCCATGCCCATGAACCGACTGCTCGCCGCCAGCCTGGCGTTTTCGATCGCCGCCACCACTGGCGCGGCGTCCGCCCAGACGTATCTCGACCCTCGGGGCGGGTATGACAGCTACGGCAACACGTACGGTGCGGGCTCTCCCACGCCGGACCGCTATGGCCAGTCGAACGGGCAGTACGACTACGCCCGCGTGGTCCGGGTCGATCCGGTCTTCGACCGCTACCAGGCGTCCAACACCGGCAACCAGCGCTGCTACTACCGCGACAGCCACGTGGGTGGTGAGACCTACCGTGACGGCTATTACGGCGACGACCGCTACAACGACCCGTACCGCGATTCGCGCGGCAGTGAAGGCGGGCGCACCGTGGCGACCGTGATCGGGGGCGTCCTGGGCGCGGTGGTGGGCAGTCAGGTCGGCGGTGGCAGCGCGCGTTACGCGACGTCCGCCATCGGCTCGATGGTCGGCGGCGTCGCGGGCCGCCAGGTTTACGACAACTACCAGCGCACGCGCGGCGGCACCGGCACGGTGCGCGTCTGCGATCCGGTACCGGCCAATGGCAGCTACGGCGGCTATGCGACGGGCGGGCAGGGCGTGGATGCGTACGACGTGACCTACGAGTACGCCGGCCGTCGCTACACCACGCGCACCAACTACCACCCGGGCGACCGCATCCGCGTACGCGTGGACGTGCGTCCGGAGTAACCGGCAGCGGCCGGAATCGAGAACACTCAGGGGTGGGTGATGTGCGGGTCCTTCGGGACCCGCTTTTTTTTTGGGGGGCGTACCTCAGCGTCGAGGATCGACCGAGGCCCGGCGCTCGTGTAGGAGCGGCTTCAGCCGCGATCTCTTGCTTGTCTGTAGGAGCGACGTAAGTCGCGACCTGGGCCACGGATTCGACGCACGCGCGTTTCGATCGCGACTCACGTCGCTCCTACAAGGGCTCGCGGCTGAAGCCGCTCCTAGAGGGAGTGCGTGCAGGGATACCGGAGAAATCCCGCGGACTTCATTCCGGCCAGTCGATCCGCCCTTCGACCACCGTGCACGCGTGTCCACCCGACCACACCTCGCCATCGCTGTCGATGCGCATGTGCAGGCGCGCATCGAAGCCGACTTCGCGGCCCTGGCTGACGCGGTAGCGCCCCGCGCGGCCGGGCACCGCGCCGTTGTGGTCGAGCCACGCGGCCAGCGTTGCGTTGGCCGCGCCCGACGCCGCGTCCTCGAAGCGGGCCGGTGCGCCGACGAAGGCGCGCACGACCAGGTCGTGGTCTTCATGGGGCGCCGAGCGCGCGAACGCGCACACGCCCATGCTGCCGGTGGACTCGGCCAACGCCGCGATGGCGTCCCAGTCCGGCGTCGCCGCACGCAGCGTGGCTTCGTCGGCCACCTCGGCCAGCCACCAGCGGCGGCCGCCATCGACCAGCGCGGGCGGCAGGGGGCCGGGGGGCAGGGCGCGGAGGGCCACGCGCAGGCGCGGATCCTCTGGGGTCGCGACGTCCAGCACCCGGGCCTTCGGGGTGCGCACGGCGATGGTCCGCGCCGCGCCGTCGCCTTCGACCGACAACGGCAGCACGCCGACCTCGCACTGCTGCTGCAGGAGGCCGTCGGCCGGCGCGACGCGCCCGGTCTCCAGCAGCACGTGCGCCGTGCCCACGCTGGGGTGGCCGGCGAACGGCACCTCGCGGCGCGGGCTGAACATGCGCACCCGGTAGCTGGCGCCCGGCGCCGTGGGCGAAAGCACGAACGTGGTTTCCGGCAGCCGGGTCCAGCGCGCGATGGCCTGCATCGCCGCGTCCGACAGCCCGTCGGCGTCCAGGACCACGGCCAGCGGATTGCCGTTGCCGGGACGGTCGGCGAACACGTCCAGTTGCAGGTAGGGACGAAGCGGCATCGGCGGGGGTGTCCGGTGTGGAAAGTAGGGGAGGCGGGCCGCGGGCGCGGCACGGCTTGCACTAGAATCGCGGGGTTTGAAACGCCGGTTCGCGTGGCGCGCCGGCGGGACGTGATTCTACGGGTCCGCACGGGCCGGGTCGTGGGGCCTGGTGCACACAGCGGCCGGCCTTCCTGTTTCCTTTCCTGCATGAGGACATGCGTGGTGGCGCAAGCGCAGCGTTGGGTCGTACTCAAGTTCGGCGGCACGTCCGTGTCCCGCCGCAACCGTTGGGACACCATCGGGGCGCTGGCGGCCAAACGCATGGCCGAGGACGGTGCGCGCGTGCTGGTGGTGGTGTCGGCCCTCTCGGGCGTCACCAATGAGCTGCAGGCGATCGCGAGCGGTCCGCTGGAGGCCGGTGAGCTGGCGGCACGCATGGACGCCCTGGTGCACCGCCATCGCGCGTTCTGCGTCGAACTGGACCTCGATCCCGACGCGGTTCTCGCCGAGCGACTGGCGGCACTGCAGGCGCTGGCGGACGACGCGCGAGCACACACCCGCCCGCTCGGCTGGCAGGCCGAGGTGCTGGCGCAGGGCGAGCTGCTGTCCTCGACGATCGGCGCGGCCTACCTGCGCACGCAGGGGCTGGATTTCGGCTGGTGCGACGCGCGCGACTGGCTCGATGCCATCGCACTGCCCAACCAGGGCGAGTGGGCGACGCGGCTGGCGGTCAACTGCCGGATCGATGCCGACGCCGGCTTCCGCACACGGTTCGCCGCGCAGCCGGCGCGCATGCTGCTGACCCAGGGCTTCATCGCGCGCCACGGCGACGGCGGCACGGCGGTGCTCGGGCGCGGCGGGTCGGATACGTCGGCGGCGTACTTCGGTGCGTTGCTGGGCGCGGCGCGCGTGGAAATCTGGACCGACGTGCCGGGCATGTTCAGCGCCAATCCGCGCGAGGTGCCCGACGCGCGCCTGCTGGCGCGGCTGGACTACGCCGAGGCGCAGGAAATCGCCACGACCGGCGCCAAGGTGCTGCATCCACGCTCCATCGGCCCCTGCCGCGATGCCGGCGTGCCGATGGCGATCCTGGACACCGAGCGCCCCGACCTGCCGGGCACGCGCATCGACACCAGCGCGGCCACGGTGCCCGGCGTCAAGGCCATCAGCCGCCGCAACGGCATCGTGCTGGTGTCGATGGAAAGCATCGGCATGTGGCAGCAGGTCGGCTTCCTGGCGGACATCTTCGAGCGCTTCCGTCGCCACGGACTGTCGGTCGACCTGATCGGTTCGTCCGAGACCAACGTCACCGTGTCGCTGGACCCCAGCGAGAACCTGGTCACCACCAACGTCCTGGAGGCGCTGTCGGCCGACCTGGCGCAGGTGTGCCGGGTGAAGGTATTCACCCCGTGCGCCGCGATCACGCTGGTCGGCCGCGGCATGCGCTCGCTGCTGCACCGCCTGAGCGACATCTGGGCCACGTTCGGCCGCGAGCGTGTGCACCTGATCTCGCAGTCGTCCAACGACCTCAACCTGACGTTCGTGATCGACGAGGCGGATGCCGACGGCCTGCTGCCGCAGTTGCATGCCGAGCTGGTGCGCTCGGGCGCGATGCCGGTGCTGGACGCCAGCGTGTTCGGCCCCAGCTGGCGCGAGATCGCCCACGGCAAGCCCGAGCGCCCCGCCCCGTGGTGGGCGGTGCAGCGCGACCGCCTGCTGGAGATGGCGGCGGCCGGTACGCCGCGCTACGTCTACGACCTCGACACCGTCCGCGCCCGCGCCCGCGCGCTGGCCGCGACGCCGTCGGTGGACCGCTGCTACTACGCGATCAAGGCCAATCCGCACCCGGCGATCCTGCAGGCGCTGGCGACCGAGGGCTTCGGGCTGGAGTGCGTCTCGCTGGGCGAGCTGGAGCGGGTGTTCGACGCCGTGCCGGACCTGCCGCCGTCGCGCGTGCTGTTCACGCCGAGCTTCGCGCCGCGCCGGGAGTACGAGGCGGCGTTCGAGCTGGGCGTCACCGTCACCATCGACAACATCGAGGCGCTGCAGCGCTGGCCGGAGATGTTCCGCGGCCGCACTGCGTGGCTGCGGCTGGACCTGGGGCACGGCGAAGGCCACCACGAGAAAGTGCGCACCGGTGGCGTCGCCGCCAAGTTCGGCCTGCCGGTGGCGCGCTTCGACGCCTTCCTGCAGGCCGCGCGCGCCGTCGACCTGCGCATCACCGGCCTGCATGCCCACCTGGGCAGCGGCATCGACGACCCCACGCACTGGCGCGGGGTCTATGCCGAACTGGCCGGCCTGGCCGATGCGGTCGGCACGGTGGACACCCTCGACATCGGCGGCGGCCTGCCAGTGCCGTACACGCCCGACGCGCAGGACTTCGACCTGGCGCTGTGGCGGGACGGGCTGGCCGGGATCAAGGCGGCCTATCCGCGCTTCGGACTGGTGATCGAGCCGGGCCGTTACCTGGTGGCCGAGGCGGGCGTGCTGCTGCTGGCCGTCACCCAGGTGGTGGAGAAGGACGGCATTCGCCGCGTCGGCGCGGATGCGGGCATGAACGCGCTGCTGCGCCCGGCGATGTACGAGGCCTACCACGCCATCCACAACCTGACCCGGCTGTCCGACGCCGACGTCGCGGTGTTCGACGTCGTCGGCCCTGTCTGCGAGACGGGCGATGTGCTCGGGCGCGACCGGCTGCTGCCGCGCGCCACCGTGGAGGGTGACGTGCTGCTGGTGGCCGACGCCGGCGCCTACGGCATGGCGATGGCCAACACCTACAACCTGCGCGCGCTACCGGCGCAGGACGTACTCGCCTGATGCGTGCTTGCGTCGCACGGGCCTATCGACACGCAACGAGCGGCGGGCCCACGCCCGCCCACGGGATCTGAAGATGAGCGACTGGACATTCAAACGCGACGGCATCGACGTGTTCCGCTTCGTACGCTGCGAGCTGGACGCGGCCACCGGCGTCGCACGGCTGGTATATGCCTTCGACGACGGCCCCGAGCTGGTGGAGACGGTCACCGTGCCGGGCGCGCCGTTCCAGCTCGATGGCGCGCGTGCCGGCGCCATCGAGCAGGCGCTGCGGCTGCTGCACCTGATGGCCGGCGTGAGCTACTACAAGGCGGCGGTGCCACCGCAGATCCGCATCGAGGCGTATGGCATCGATGCCGACACCGCGGCCTTCATGGAGACCGTGTACCTCAACGGCCTGGGTGAGTTCGCCTACCGCAACCGGCTGGACCTGCACGGGCGGATCCGCTTCCCGGTGGCTGCGGACGCTGGCGCCGACGATGCACCGGCCATGGGCCTGCGCGCGCACGCCATGGTGGCCATCGGCGGGGGCAAGGATTCGCTGGTCAGCATCGAGGCGTTGCGCGCACTGGGCGTGGACCAGACGGTCGCATGGATCGGCGGGTCGCAACTGATCAAGGCCTGCGCCGAGCGCACCGGCCTGCCCACGCTCAACATCGGCCGCGCGCTGGCGCCGCAGCTGTTCGACTACAACCGGCAGGGCGCCTGGAACGGCCACATCCCGGTGACGGCGGTCAATTCGGCCATCCTGGTGCTGGCGGCGCTGCTGCACGGCGTCGACCAGGTGGTGTTTTCCAACGAGCGTTCGGCCAGCTACGGCAGCCTGATCGAGGGCACGGGCGAGGTGAACCACCAGTGGTCCAAGGGCTGGGCGTTCGAGCAGGCGTTCGCCTCGCACGTGCGCCGGCACGTCGCGGCGGACCTGAGGTACTACTCGCTGCTGCGCCCGCTCAGCGAGCTGGCGGTGGCGCGGCAGTTCACCCGCAACGACCATTACGACGCGCACTTCTCCAGCTGCAACCGCAACTTCCATATCCTCGGCGAGCGCCCGACGCACCGCTGGTGCGGCGTGTGCCCAAAGTGCCACTTCGTGTTCCTGGCGCTGGCGCCGTTCATGGCCAAGCCGCGCCTGATGCGCATCTTCGGCCGCAACCTGCTGGACGATGGGGCGCAGACGGCGGGCTTCGATGCCCTGCTGGAGTACCGCGACCACAAGCCGTTCGAGTGCGTGGGCGAGGCGCGCGAGTCGCGCGCGGCCATGGCGGCACTCACGCAGCGCCCGGAGTGGCGCGAGGATGCGCTGGTGGCGCGTTTCGCGCGCGAGATCGCACCCCAGCTGGCGGGCGATGATCTCGCCATCGAGCCCCTGATGGTGCTGGACGATACGCACGGCATCCCGCCTGCGCTGTGGGAGCGGCTGCGTGCGCATCTCGCAGCTTGAGGGCCAACGGGTCGCGCTGTGGGGCTGGGGCCGCGAGGGCCGCGCGGCCTACCGCGCCATCCGCGCCGCGCTGCCCGCACTGCCGCTGACGCTGTTCTGCACGCCGGCGGAAATCGATGATGCGCAGGCGTTGGGCGATGCGCAGCTGCGCACCGATACGCGGCCCGACGCCGAGCGGTTGTCGGCCTTCGACGTCGTCATCAAGTCGCCCGGCATCAGCCCCTACCAACCCGATGCCGCGCAGGCCGCCGCGCGCGGGACGCGCTTCATCGGTGGCACCGCCCTGTGGTTCGCCGAGCACGCGGGCCCGGACGGCATCGCCGCGCGCTCCGTCTGCGTGACCGGTACCAAGGGCAAGAGCACGACCACGGCGCTGCTGGCGCACCTGCTGCGCAGCGGTGGGCACGTCACCGCGCTGGCCGGCAACATCGGCCTGCCGTTGCTGGAGTTGCCCGAGCACCCGGTGCCCGAGGCGTGGGCGATCGAGCTGTCCAGCTACCAGACCGGCGATGTCGCCGACAGCGGTGCCCGCCCGGATATCGCCGTGGTGACCAACATCTTCCCCGAGCACCTCGACTGGCACGGGTCGCAGGCCCGTTACGTGCAGGACAAGCTGCGCCTGGTGACGGACGCGAAGCCACGGGTCGCCGTGCTCAATGCCGATGACCCGACCGTTGCGGCGCTGGGGCGCGCGATCGAGGCGGATCCGTCGTCGACGACCGCCGTGCGCTGGTACGGCACCGGCGAGGGCTGGCACCTGCGAGGCGACGTGCTGTGGCGCGGCGGGGTCGAGGTGCTCGATACCGCCGCCCTGCCGCTGCCGGGACGCCACAACCGCGGCAACCTGTGCGCGGTGCTCACGGCCATCGAAGCGCTGGGCCACGATGCCATCGTGCTGGCACCGAGTGCCGCGCACTTCCAGCCGTTGCCGCACCGCCTCCAGGTGCTGGGCGAGCGCGACGGCGTCGGCTACGTCAACGACTCCATCAGCACCACGCCGTTCGCGACGCTGGCGGCGCTGGACTGCCACCGCGACCGGCGGGTGGCAGTGCTGGTGGGCGGGCACGACCGCGGGCTGGACTGGTCGGACTTTGCGCGCGACGTCGGGGCGAGGGCGCCCGTGGTGATCGTCACCATGGGTGCGAACGGCCCCCGCATCCACGCGCAGCTCGAGCAGGCGGGCGCGGCGCTCACGCTGCTGGCCGCGGCCGACCTGGCCGACGCCGTGGTCAAGGCGCGGCAGTCGCTTCCAGCCGGTGGCGTGGTCCTGCTCTCGCCCGGCGCGCCGAGCTTTGGTCCGTACCGCGACTACGTCGAGCGCGGCCGCCACTTTGCTGCGATCGCCGGGTTCGACCCTGACGCCATCAGTACGATCCCGGGCCTCGGCATCCACTAGTGGATGCGTAGGAGCGGCTTCAGCCGCGATCGGATCCACATGGCCGTTGTAGGAGCGACGTGGGTCGCGACCGCGCACCGTCGGTCCCCATCACGGGTCGTGACTCACGTCGCCTGAAACGGGCTGGAAACACGCATCGATCACCGCTGAAGCCGCTCCTGCAGTCGGCCATGGGATTCACGCGTAGCCAACGGCGCCGGACTAGCCTTCGGCGGACCCCAGACGAGGACCGTCCCATGCGCCAATTCGCTCTCGCCGCCGTACTCGCCCTGTGCATGACGCCCGCCTGGGCGGAGATGAAGGCCGACCCGGTCGAGTGGTCGCTGGACGGCAAGGCCTACGAAGGGGTACTGGTCTACGACGGCGTCAACGCCATCGCGCGGCCCGGCCTGGTCATGGTGCCCAACTGGATGGGCGTGACCCCGGCGGCCGTCGAGACGGCCCGCAAGATCGCCGGTGACGACTACGTGGTGCTGGTGGCGGATGTGTATGGCGAGGGTGTTCGCCCCAAGAACAGCGAGGAGGCCGGCAAGCTGGCCGGCGCGTTGCGGAGCGACCGCAGCGAGCTTCGTGCCCGGGTGGTCAAGGCGGTCGAGGTGCTCAAGGCACAGGCCGGTCCGGCCCCCTTGGATGCCGGGCGCATCGGCGCGCTGGGGTTCTGCTTCGGCGGAACAACGGCCCTGGAGCTGGTGCGCGGTGGCAGCGAGCTGGCCGGCGTGGTCAGCCTGCACGGCGGCCTGGAGACCTCCGACCCCGCGGATCGGAACAGCGCCCGCACGCCGGTGCTGGTGCTCAACGGCGCCGACGATCGCGGGATCACCGACGCGCACATCGATGCGTTCGAATCGGAAATGGACGCCGCGGGCGCGGACTGGCAGTTCGTCAACTTCAGCGGCGCGGCGCATTGTTTCGCCGAGCCCGAGGCCGGCGACAACCCCGAGAGCAACTGCCGCTATGACGCCCGCGCCGCCAAGCGGGCGTACCGGATGCTGCATGGCTTCTTCGACGAGCGTTTCGGCCAGGCCGAGTGATGCATTCGCAAGAGAAAAGGCGGCCATCGGGCCGCCTTTTTTTTCCATGTAGCACGGCCCGGCCTTCAACCGCCTTCGATGCGCGACGTGCCGAGGCGGAACAGTCCCTAGTGATCGCGCCGGACCGCGTAGTCCGCCAACCCGCGCAGTGCCGCGACGTACGCGTTGTCCTCAAGTCCTGCCAGCGCGGCGCGCGCCGCCTGTGCGTATCCGTCGGCGCGCGACCGGCTGTAGTCCAGCCCGCCGCTGGACTGGATGGCGGCGACCACGTCGGGCAACGCGTCGGTGTCCCCGTGCTCGATGGCCGACCGCAGGCGATTGCGCACGCCCTCGTCCGCATGCGCCATTGCGTGGATCAGCGGCAGGGTGGCCTTGCCTTCGGCGAGGTCGTCGCCCAGGTTCTTGCCCAGCGTCTGCGCATCGGACGCGTAGTCGAGCACGTCGTCGGCGATCTGGAAGGCGTAGCCCAGGTTGAGGCCGTAATCGTGCAGCGCATCGCAGGTTCTGTCGTCGGCGCCGGCGAGCAGGGCGCCCAGGCGGGTCGCGGCCGCGAACAGCACCGCGGTCTTTCGCTCGATGACGCGCAGGTAGGCGGCCTCGTCGGTGTCCGGGTTGCGCACGTGCAGCAACTGCAGCACTTCGCCCTCGGCGATGCGGTTGGTGGTGTCGGCGAGGATCCGCATCACCTCGATGCGGTCCAGCTCGACCATCAGCTGGAAGCTGCGCGAATAGAGAAAGTCCCCGACCAGCACGCTGGCGGCGTTCCCCCACACCGCGTTGGCGGTGCGGCGCCCGCGCCGCAGGTCGGATTCGTCGACCACGTCGTCATGCAGCAGGGTCGCGGTGTGGATGAACTCGACCACGGCCGCCAGCTGGTGGGCATCCGGCCCCCGGTGCCCCAGCGCGCCCGCCGCCAACAGCAGCAGCATCGGGCGAAGGCGCTTGCCACCGGCGCCGACGATGTACTCGGCGACCTGGTTGATCAGCACCACGTCCGATGCCAGCCGGTGGCGGATCAACGCATCCACGGCCGCCATGTCGTCGCGGGCCAGGGCCTGGATGGCGGGCAGGTCGGGGAGGGCGGTCTGGTCGGGGCTTGAATGCATGGGGAGGCCGGGGTCGAGCGGACCGCGGATTATAGG
>CAMPJI010000040.1 GCA_946886865.1 uncultured Lysobacterales bacterium
GCCTGGCCAACGTCCGCGGCAACCTGCTGCCGATCGTCGACCTCAAGCAGTTCCTGGAGGGCGAGCGCACGGTGCTGCACGAAAGCCAGCGCATCCTGCTCGTGCGCCAGCCCGGCGGCGATGTCGCGGTGCTGATCGACGAGCTTTACGGCCAGCGCAGCTTCAACGAGCAGCACCAGATCCCGGACGACCATCTGGTCGACGAGCAGATCGCGGTCGGCCGCTACACCCACTTCATCGACCGGGCCTACCGCCTGGACGGGCAGCCGTGGGGCATCTTCAGCCTCGAACGGCTGACCCGCACGCCTGAATTCCGCCAGGCCGCGGCCTGACACGCAACGCCCCAACCTTCGCACCTTCTCCTACTGCCGCAGCACGCATCACACCAGAGGTCGTCGAACCATGAGCACTGACATCAACTCCGTCGCCGGCAAGGCCCGCAACCTTGGCGTCAACACCTGGCTGGTGCTGCTGGGCATCGCGGTGCTCGTGTTCGGCCTCAACACCGGCTACGCGACGTGGAAAGCGGCGCGCCTGGGCGGCGCCAGCTCGGCCGCGTCCAACCTGCAGGTGCTGAGCCAGCAGCTCGCCAACCAGGGCCGCGAAGCGGTCGGCGGCGACGCGCAGGCCTTCAACGCCTTCAAGGACACCAAGGCCGAGATCGACGACGACATCGCCTCGCTCAACGGCAACTTCGGCAACGAGCCGGGCGTATCCGGGCCCATCGGCACCGTTACCGAGACCTGGACGCCGCTGGGCGCCAGCGCCGAGCAGATGATCGCCAGCGAGCGCGCGGTGCTGGGTCTGGCCGACAACGCCAACAGTTTCGCCGGCCAGGTGCCGCAGTTGCAGGCCAACCTCGACGAGCTGGTGCGCGCGATGTCGGCCAGCGGCTCGCCGTCCTCGCAGGTCTACCTGGCCCTGCGCCAGGTGGTGCTGTCGGGCACCATGGCCCGCCGCATCACCGAGATCCAGGCCGGTGGCCCGGCCGCCGCCACCGCCGGTGACGCGCTGGCCCGCGACGCCGCCGTGTTCGACAACGTGATGACCGGCCTGCGCGAGGGCGATGAGACCCTCGGCGTCACAGCGCTGAGCAACGGCGGTGCGCTGGCCGCACTGGGCCAGGCCCAGGCCTTGTGGACCGACATGAAGGAAGACCTGGACGCGATCCTGTCGACCTCGCAGAACCTGTTCCGTGCCCAGGCCGCGGCCGATTCGATCACCGCCGGGTCCGACCAGCTGCTGACCGACAGCCGCCGCCTGTTCGATGCGTTCACCGCGTTCGGCTCGCTGCGCGACACCAGCATCCTGGGCAACCTCTGGATTTCGATCATCTCCGGCGCCCTGGCGCTGGTGGCCATCGCCGGCCTGCTGTACTCGCTGAACCGCCAGCAGCAGAAGCGCTACGAGACCACCAAGGAACTCAACGACCGCAACCAGGAGGCGATCATGCGCCTGCTGGACGAAATGGGCTCGCTCGCGGAAGGCGACCTGACCGTGAAGGCGACCGTGACCGAGGACATGACCGGCGCGATCGCGGACTCGATCAACTTCGCCGTCGAGCAGCTGCGCAGCCTGGTGCAGACGATCACCGACACCTCGGTGCAGGTCGCCTCCAGCGCGCAGGAAACGCAGGCCACCGCCATGCACCTGGCCGAGGCCGCCGAGCACCAGGCGCAGGAGATCTCCTCGGCATCGGGTCGAATCAGCGAAATCGCCGCCAGCATCGACCAGGTCTCGAAGAACTCCGCCGAGTCCGCCGAGGTGGCGCAGCGCTCGGTGCAGATCGCGACCAAGGGCGCGGGCGTGGTGCGCCAGACGATCCAGGGCATGGACAGCATCCGCGACCAGATCCAGGAAACCTCCAAGCGCATCAAGCGCCTGGGCGAGAGCTCGCAGGAAATCGGCTCCATCGTTGAACTGATCAACGACATCTCCGAGCAGACCAACATCCTGGCGCTGAACGCAGCCATCCAGGCGGCCTCGGCCGGCGAGGCGGGCCGCGGGTTCGCGGTCGTGGCCGACGAAGTGCAGCGACTCGCCGAACGCGCGTCCAACGCGACCAAGCGAATCGAGACGCTGGTGCAGACCATTCAGTCCGATACCAACGAGGCCGTTAGCTCGATGGAGCAGACGACCTCCGAGGTGGTCGCCGGTGCGCGCCTGGCCGAGGACGCCGGTACCGCGCTGGGCGAGATCGAAAAGGTGTCGTCCGACCTGTCGGGCCTCATCCAGGGCATTTCCACCGCAGCGCAGCAGCAGTCCGGCGCGGCGGCCAACATCACCCAGACGATGAACACGATTCAGCAGATCACCTCGCAGACCACGCAGGGCGCCAACCAGACGGCCGAGTCGATCGGCAACCTGGCGCAGCTCGCCGCGGACCTGCGCCGGTCGGTAGCCGACTTCAAGCTGCCTGCGTAAGCGGGCAGCCGGTCGCGCCAGGGGCGTTGTGGAAAGCGCGTGTCGCTTTCGATGTCGTGAGTCAGTTCAGTCGGTCAGTCAGTGGATTCCAGCTCAGTGAATGCTTCTAGTCACTCTTATCGGGCGGTCAAACCGCCGACTGGTACCCCGTTCGACGGGCGGCTGACCGTGCGCGGGGTGCCGGCATGACCGTGATGCGCGACGCCATCGACACCACCACGCTCGGCTGGATCAAGCCCGAGCTGGACCAGACCCTGCGGCAGGCGCGCGAGGAGATCGAGGCGTACGCCGAGAACCCGGGCGACGCCGAGCGCATGAAGGTCTGCGCCGGCCACCTGCACCAGGTGTGCGGCACGCTGCGGATGGTCGAGCTGTCGGCGCCGGCGATGGTGGCCGAGGAGATGGAGCGCCTGGCCCTGTCGCTGCACCACGGCGATGCCGAGGAGCGCCGCGACGATGCCTGCGCCGCGCTGATGCGTGGCGTGGTGCAGCTGCCCGACTACCTGGAGCGCCTGCAGGGCGGTCACCGCGATATCCCGATCGTGCTGCTGCCGCTGCTCAACGAGTTGCGTGCGGCGCGCGGCGAAGCGGGGCTCAACGAGAGCGTGCTGTTCTCGCCCAACCTCGACCGGCCGTTGCCGCAGGACCTGCCGGCACCCGTCCTCACCGCCGTGGCGCCGGCGCCGACCTCGCACCTGTCCGATTTCCGTAACGCCCTGTCGCAGTGGCCCGATGGCGAGGCGCCCTCGGATCCGGCCGCCCTCGCGTCCGCGATCGACGGCCTGCTGGCCGACGTTGCGCTCGAGCCGCTGCGGCGCATGCTGTGGGTGGCGGCCTCGGTGGCCGCTGCGCTGCGCGATGGCGCGATCGAACCGACCCGCGCCCTGCGCCAGGCCTTCGGCGGCGTCGAACGCGAAAGCCGCCAGATGCTGGAAGGCGACGACTTCAGCGGCCCGCGCAGCGAGCCGGCGTCCGAGCCGACCCGCCAGTTGCTGTACCACGCGGCCAACAGCGCCAACCCGCACCCCGCGCTGGCCGGCCTGCGCGACGCCTTCGACCTGGACGCCCAGCGCCCCAGCGAGTCGGAACTCGAGCACGCCCGCGGCAGCCTGAGCGGCCGCAACCGCGCCCTGCTGGACACCGTGTCGGCGGCGATCAAGGAAGACCTGCTCCGGGTCAAGGACGCGCTGGACCTGTACCTGCGCACCGGCCAGACCGACATCAACGAACTGCGCCCGCAGGTCGACGCGCTGGGCCGCGTCGGCGATACGCTCGGCATGATGGGCCTGAGCGTGGCGCGCGGCGTGGTGCTGCAGCAGCGCGACGCGATGCACGAGATCGTCACCGGCCAGCGCGCTGCCGACGAAACCGCGCTGCTGGACGTGGCCGGTGCACTGCTCTACGTCGATGCCTCGCTGGACGAGCAGGTCGCGCGCCTGGGCCTTCCCGAAGACGCGGCCGACGAAGACCTGCTGGCCAGCGAATCGCGCAAGGTGCTCGACATCGTCGTGCGCGAGGCCATCGCCAATTTCGGCGATGCCCGCCAGTGCTTCGTCGCCTTCGTGGAAACCAACTGGGACCACGCGGAACTGGCCGACGTGCCGCGCCTGCTGGATGAAGTGTCCGGTGCGCTGCGCATCCTGGAACTGCCGCGTCCGGCCGAGTACCTGGTGGGCGTGCGCCGCTACGCCGAGGTCGAACTGATCGGCCGCAAGCGCGTGCCCAACGGGCAGCAGCTCGACACCATGGCCGACGCCCTGGCCAGCGTCGAGTACTACCTGGAGGCGCTGCGCGAGCAGCGCCCCAACCGCGAGCGGATCCTCGAGATCGCGCGCCAGAGCCTGGAGTCGCTGGGCTACTGGCCGCTGCCGGGTGACACGCAGCACATCCCGACCGGCACGCTGGCCAGCGGTGATGCCACGCCGTCCGCGCTGCAGGACCTGCCGGCGTGGGACGCGCCGACTGCGCCCGCCCAGGTCGATACCCGGCCCGAAACCGTTGCACGCGAAGCGGTCGAGCCGGCACCTCCGACGGCGCCCGTCGAGGCGGCCACGACGCACGCCGATGCCGCCGTGCCGGCGCCTGGCGGGTTGTCGGTCCAGGAGGGCGGCTTCGCCCACAGCGATGACATCGATGACGAGATCCGCGAGGTCTTTCTCGAGGAGCTCGAGGAAGAGATCAACCACCTGGGCGAGCTGCTGCCGCCGTGGCGCGCCGCGCCGGACAATGCCGAACTGCTGCGCCCGATCCGCCGCGTCTTCCACACCCTCAAGGGCAGTGGACGCCTCGTCGGCGCCAAGGCGCTGGGCGAGTTCAGCTGGAAGGTCGAGAACATGCTCAACCGCGTGCTCGACGGCACGCGGCCGGCCACGCCCGCGGTCATCGGGGTGGTCGACCATGCGTTCGATACGCTGCCTCAGCTGCATGGCGCCCTGCAGGGCAAGAGTGCGCTGACGGCCGACCTGGCGGGGATCGAGGCCGTGGCCGACCGCGTCGCGGCCGGCGAAGAAGCCAGCTACCAGCCCACCGCAGCCGCTGCGCCGACGCCCGCCGAAGCGGTCGAACCGGTCGAACCGGTCGAACCGCAGGCCGACGACGCCGTCGCCGGCGACAGCCCCGAGCGGTCGGAGACGCCGGACGACGCGGGCAGCGAGCCGCACATCGATGACGTGCCGGGCATCCCGGCCTCTGTGGACCCGGTGTTGCTCGAGATCCTCGATACCGAGGTCACCGGCCACCTGTCCACCATCCAGGACTGGCTGGCCGCCGCCGAGGCCGCGCCGCATCCGGCCAACGACCGCCTGCAGCGTGCGATCCACACGCTCAACGGCGCGTTCGCGATGACGGAAGTCCCCGTCATTACCGAGATCACCGCGCCCACCGAGGCCTACGTCAAGCGCCTGCTGGCCGCCGGCACGCCGGCGACCGCCGAGGGTGTGGCCGGGCTGGATGCGGTCAGCACCGCGATCCGCCATACCTTGTCCGCGCTGCAGTCCGAGCGCCCGCGCGTGCCGGTGTTCGACGGCCTGGCCGAGCGCATGGCCGCGTTGCGCGACACCCTTCCGGCGCCGCGCCCGGCCGGCCACGGCATGGATACGGAATCCGAGATGGATGCCGGCGACGTGATCGAGGCGGTCGATACGACGCATCACGAGCCGCTGAGTTCGCTCGACCTGAGCGCATTCCTCTCCGATGGCGAAACCGATCCGGCCGAACCGGCCCAGGCCGGTGAAGCGGCCGGTGCCGCGGCGCACGCAGACGATGCCGATGCCGAGCATCTGGCGGCCGCGCTGCGACTGGAAGAGCAGGTGCTTGAAGCCGAACGCCTGGAGGCTGAGCGGCTTGATATCGAGCGCGCCGCGGCCGAGAGCGCGCACGCCGAGCGCCTGGAGAGCGAGCGCATCGAGCACGAGCGTCTCGAGCACGAGCGGCAGTCTGCCGAGCGGGCCGAAGCCGAACGTATCGCCGCCGAGCAGGCCGAGGCCGAGCGCCTTGAGGCCGAGCGCCTGGCGCAGGAACGGGCCGAAGCGGAGCGCGCGGAAGCGGCTCGCCTGGAAGCAGAGCAGCAGGCCGCCCAACAGGCGGAGGCCGAGCGCCTCGAAGCCGAGCGGGTCGAAGCCGAGCGTGCAGAGGCCGAACGCCTTGCTACCGAGCAGGCCGAAGCCGACCGCCTCGCTGCCGAACAGGCCGAGGCCGAGCGCCTGGCCGAGGAAGAGCGGCTGGAGTACGCGCGTCTTGAAGCCGAGTATGCCGAGGCCGACAGGCTGGCGCGCGAACAGGCCGGGTCGGACGATGTCGCGGCCGAAGACGGGTCGACGGACGAGGCTGTTGATGACGCGGGCGCGACCGAAGAGGCGCTGCCGGAGTTCATCCAGGACGCGCCCGGGGATGCGCCGCAGGCCGCAGCGCCCGTGCAGGCGACCCCCGAGCCGGCACCACTGGCCGCGTTCGTCCCGGTATCGATTCCGGTGGAGGCCGATCCGGACGATGCGCTCGACCTGAGCGATCTCGATCCGGAACTGGTGGATATTTTCGTCGAGGAAGGCAGCGACCTGCTCGACCACTCCGACGGCCTGCTGGCCCAGCTGCGCCAGCATCCGACCGAGCGCGAGCCGCTCGTCGGCCTGCAGCGCGACCTGCATACGCTGAAGGGCGGCGCGCGCATGGCGGGCATCATGGCCGTGGGCGAACTCGGCCACGTCATGGAGTCGTTGCTCGAGGCAGTCGTCGACCAGCGTCGCGAACTGGGCCAGGACGGCATTCCCCTGCTGGAGCTGGGCTTCGACCGGCTGCACGCCATGCTGACCCGCGTCGGCGACCGCCGCGCGATCGCCATGCCCGAGGCGCTGATCGCCGAGTTCGAGGCGCGCTCGCTGGGCGGCACCACCGTCACCGCGGACCCGGCCAGCGGCGCTTCGGCGCCCCTGCCAACGCCGGTGCGCGAACTCAAGCCGCTGTCGGCGCCCATCGGCGAGGACGTGCCGGAGGACGAGGACGACATCGCCATCCGCGCGCCGCAGGAGCAGGTGCGCATCCGCGCCGACCTGCTCGACCGGCTGGTCAACTACGCCGGCGAGGTCGCCATCTACCGCGCCCGCCTGGAGCAGCAGCTGGGTGCGTTCCGCGGCGCCATTGCCGAAATGGCGGCGACCAACACCCGCATGCGCGACCAGCTGCGTCGCCTCGAGATCGAAACCGAAGCCCAGATCGTCGCGCGCTACCAGCGCGAAGGCGACAGCGGCGAGCAGGCCTTCGATCCGCTGGAACTGGACCGCTTCTCCAACCTGCAGCAGCTCTCGCGTGCGCTGTCGGAGTCGGCCGCCGACCAGAACAGCCTGCAGCTGACGCTGGACGATCTGACCCGCCAGTACGAGACGCTGCTGTTGCAGCAGTCGCGCGTCAGCTCGGACCTGCAGGAAGGCCTCATGCGCACGCGCATGGTGCCGTTCGATTCGCTGCTGCCGCGCCTGCGCCGCGTGATCCGCCAGGCCTCCGGCGAACTGGGCAAGCAGGTCCAGCTCAAGCTGGACGGCGCACAGGGCGAACTCGACCGCAACGTGCTGGAGCGCATGACCGCGCCGCTGGAGCACATGCTCCGCAACTCGGTCGCCCACGGCCTGGAAACGCCCGAGCAGCGCACGCAGGCGGGCAAGGGCGAGGAGGGCGCGATCCGGATCGCGGTGCGCCGCGAAGGGTCGGAAGTGGTGCTGGAGGTCGGCGACGACGGCCGAGGCCTGGACCGCGACGCCATCCGCCGCCGCGGCGAGGAGCGCGGGTTGATCCGCGAGGACGCGATCCTCACCGACCACGACCTCGATGCGCTGATCCTGGAGCCGGGCTTCTCCACCGCCAACGAGGTCAGCCGCCTGGCCGGCCGTGGCGTGGGCATGGACGTGGTGGCCAGCGAAGTGCGCCAGCTCGGCGGCACGCTGGACATCCAGTCGCGCCCCGGCAAGGGCGTCACGTTCACCCTGCGCCTGCCGCAGACGCTGGCGGTCACCCAGGCGGTGTTCGTCAAGATCGGCGAGACCACGTTCGCGGTGCCGATCGCGTCGGTGCGCGGCGTCGGCCGCATCGCCCGCGAAGAGCTCCAGGGCGAGAGCCCGGTCTACAACTACGGTGGCGAGGAGTACGCCGTCCACGACCTGGGCCGCCTGGTCGGCCACGCGCAGGCCAAGGCCGAAGGCCACCTGCAGATGCCGCTGCTGCTCATCCGCTCGGGTGAGCTGCGCGCGGCGGTCAGTGTCGACCAGGTCATCGGCAACCGCGAAATCGTGGTCAAGCCGGTCGGCCCGCAGGTGGCATCGGTGCCGGGCATCTTCGGCGCGACCATCATGGGCGACGGCCGCGTGGTCGTGATCCTCGACGTCGCCCCGCTGGTGCGCCGCCAGGCGGCGCTGCCGCGGGACCAGCTGGGCCTGCAGGCGCCGGTGGTCGAGCAGCGCAAGGTGCCGCTGGTGATGGTGGTCGACGACTCGGTCACCATGCGCAAGGTCACCGGGCGCGTGCTGGAGCGCCACAACTTCGAGGTCGCCACCGCGAAGGACGGCGTGGATGCACTGGAACGCATGGCCGACGTGGTGCCCGACCTGATGCTGCTGGACATCGAGATGCCGCGCATGGACGGCTACGAGCTGGCGACCCACATGAAGGCGGACGCACGCCTGCGCGGCGTGCCGATCGTGATGATCACGTCCCGCACCGGCGACAAGCACCGCCAGCGCGCATTCGAGATCGGCGTGGAACGGTATCTCGGCAAGCCGTACCAGGAGCCGGAACTGATGCGTAACGTATTCGACCTGCTGGGCATCGAGCGTCGCCATGACGGATAACGCCCGCCGTGTCGCCCTCCTGGCGCGGCCCGGCGTGGCCGCGGACCGCCTGCGCGAGATGATCGACGAGGCCGGGGTGCAGCGCGTGCTGCATGCCGATCCGACCCAGCTGGACACGCCCGAACTCATCGCCGCCGAACCGCAGGTCGTCGTCGTTGCATTGGACCCGGTGACCGAGGACGTGCTCGAACGGTTCGATGCCGTCCTGGGCGATCCGATGATCGACGTGATCTACGAGGAAGCCGAACTCGCCGCCGCCCGTGAAGGGTGGGATGCCGCGCGCTGGAAGCGTCACCTCGTCGCCAAGCTGCTGGGGCACCGGGACGTGCTGCCGCCGGGCACCGAGCCCGAAGGTGAGCCAGTGTCCGCCGCGTCGTTCCATACCAGTTTCGACCCCGTCGAGGCGGAGTCGGCCGAGTACGGCGGCTCGCGCGCCGAGGCCACGGGCGTGGAGCTGGTCGATTTCGATTTCGCCTTCGGCATGTCGGAGGACAGGGTTGAAGAGCACGATGCCCCGTCGGCGGACGCGCAGGACGCGGACGAACCGGCCGCCGAGCCCGCGCCTGCACCCCCCGCGCGGGGTCTGGGGCTGGGCAGCGCCGAACTGAGCCTCGTAGAGGACGATGCCGCGCCGGTCAGCCGTCCGGCCGTGCCGGGCGATCGCTTCCAGCACGACATGGCGGAACTGGAGCGGCGCATCTCCACCCTCGAACTGGTCGAGGACACGCCGGCGCGCGGCGCCGAGCAGGCCAACGGCGCGGTGCTGGTGATGGCTGGCATCGGCGGGCCCGATGCGGTCCGCCAGTTCCTGGGTGCGTTGCCCGACGGTTTCCCGCGCCCCGTGCTGGTGCAGCAGCGCCTGGACGGTGGCCGGCATGACCGCCTGGTGGCGCAGATGCAGCGCGCGACCGCGCTTCCCGTGCGGCTGGCCGAGGCCGGGCACGCCGCCCTGCCGGGGCACGTGTATGTCCTGCCGACCGAACTCGGCCTGAAACCGGCCAGCGACGGCCTGTCGTTCGTGCAAGGCGGCAGCCTGCTCGACGCCCTGCCGTCGTCCGACAGCGCGGTGCTGATGCTCAGTGGCAGCGACGCCGGTCTGGTGGATGCGGTGGTCAAACATGGCTGGGCGGGCGCACTGATTGCCGGGCAGGCGCCGGAGGGCTGTTACGACGCGGCCGCACCGGCCGAACTGGCCGCCCGTGGCGGGCAGACCGGCCAGCCCACCGAACTGGCGTCGCGACTGGCCGAGCGCTGGCCGGGCTGAGGAAACCGCAATGTCCAAGAACAAGCACAAGCACATGGCCCGTCATGGCCGGGAAGACCAGGACGCTCGCGCGGCCGCGACGCCGCCGCACGCCGGCAGCGGGACGGGCGATCCGTCGTCGGCGGTCGACGAGGCGCCGATCGGCGACATCCGCGGCGTCCTGATCCAGGTGGCCGGTGCACGCCTGCTGCTGCCCAATGCCACCATTGCCGAGGTGCTGTCCTACGCCGAACCCGAGCCGGTGTCGCCCGCGCCGGACTGGCTGCTGGGGCGCACCCGCTGGCGCGGCTGGCAACTGCCACTGGTGGCGTTCTCGCGCCTGGCCGGCCTGGGCGTGGATCAGCCCGGCCTGGGCAGCAAGGTCGCCGTGTTGAAGGCCCTGGCCGGCAACTCGCGGACGCCGTTCTTCGCCGTGGTGACGCAGGGCTTCCCGCGGCTGGTGACGGTCGCCCGCGACAGCCTGTCGACGTTGGGGGAGGACGGCGACGTCCTGCCGACCGGCGTGCAAGCACGCGTGCGCCTCAACGAGGACGACGCGCTGATTCCGGATCTGGAAGCGCTCGAGGGTCTGGTCGCCGAGGCGGTCGCGCAGGCAGCCTGAACCACCCCCGCGGCGCGTGCCGCCGCCCGCACGACGCTAGGCGTCGGCGGCCGCCCCGCACGTGGCACGACGCCGGTGCGGCGTTACGCCTGGAAGTCCCCGAATCGCGCCTGCAACGCGGCGATGGCCGCCAGGCCGGCGGTTTCCGTGCGCAGGATGCGGGGCCCCAGACGCAGGCCCACGAAGCCGGCGGCCTCCAGCTGGTCGCGGTCCAAGGGCGACCACCCGCCTTCCGGTCCAACCGCGAGTCGAACGGCTTGCGTGAGGTCCGGTGCCAGTGAGTTGAACGTCGCGGCGCCGCCCGGGTCCAGCCACAGCCGGGTACCGCCGTCCTGGAGCCCGTCCAGTGCTGCATGCAGCGTCGTCGGCGGGCACACCTGCGGGACGCGGGCACGACCGCTCTGCTCGCAGGCCGATGCGACCACGCTGCGCCAGTGGGCGAGGCGTTTCGCGGCCCTGGACTCGTCCAGCTTCACCTCGCTGCGCTGGGACAGCACCGGGACGATACCGGTCACGCCCAGTTCGGTGGCTTTCTGCAGCACCAGGTCCATCTTCTCCCCCCGCGCCACGCCCTGGATCAGGACGATCGGAAGCGGCGATTCGCGGTCGACGTGGACCGCCTCGCCCGGCCGCACGCGCACGTCGCGCTTGCCGATGGCGGTGATCGTCGCCGTCCAGTCCACGCCGTCGCCGTTGAACAGGACGCAGGTATCGCCCTCGCGCAGCCGCAGCACCCGGATCAGGTGTGTCGCCGCGGCCTCCGGCAGCGCGAGCTCCGTGGCCGCCTCCAGCGGAACCTCGACGTGGATGCGGGTCACGCGCACGCGGTAGCCTCCTCGATCACCTCGGCGGTGACCTGCGCCAGGTGGTCCAGTGTTGCTTCATCGACGCAGTACGGCGGCATCCAGTAAAGCGTGTCGCCCAGTGGGCGCAGCAGCACGCCGCGGTTCAGCGCCGCGCGGTAGGCCCTGAGACCGATGCGCAGCCCGGCATCAAACGGCACGTTGCGCTGGCCGTCGCGGGTCAGCTCGAATGCGACGATCATCCCGGCCTGCCGTGCCTGCGCCACGTGGCGGTGACCGCCCACGCCCGCCGCCAGTTCACCCATGCGCGCGGCAAGCCTGCGGTTGCGGGCCAGCACGTCATCGGCCTCAAAGATGTCCAGGGTCGCCAATGCGGCCGCGCACGCAAGCGGGTTGCCGGTGTAGCTGTGCGAATGCAGGAATGCACGCTCGCGCGAGTCGTCGAGGAAGCCGTCGTACAGCACCTGCGTCGCAAGCACGGCCGCCAGCGGCAGCGAGCCCCCGGTCAAGCCCTTCGACAGGCACATCAGGTCAGGCACGATGCCGGCCTGCTCGCAGGCGAACAGCGTGCCGGTGCGGCCGAACCCCACGGCGATCTCGTCGGCGATCAGGAACACGCCGTGTGCATCGCAGAGCTCGCGCACGCGCCTGAGGTAGGCCGGGTGGTGCATGCGCATGCCACCGGCGCATTGCACCCGAGGCTCCAGGATCATCGCGCACACCTCGCCTCCGTGACGCTCCAGCGTGCCGGCCAGCGCCTCGGCGGCACGCAGCGCACAGGCCTCTTCCGACTCGTCGGGACCGGCGTTCCAGGCGTCGGGCGACGGGACGAAGACGGCTTCGGCCAGCAGCGGTGCGTACACCCGGCGGTAGAGCGGGATGTCGCCCACGGCCAGCGCGCCCAGGGTCTCGCCGTGGTAGCCGCCCTCCAGCGCGATGAAGCGCGTGCGGCCGTCCTCCCCGCGGTTGCGGAACCAGTGGAACGCCATCTTCAGCGCCACCTCGACACCGGCCGAGCCGTTGTCGGCGTAGAACACCTTCGCCAACGGCGCGCGTCCGGGCTGTCGCGGTGCGAGGTCCAGCAGCCGTTCGGCGAGTTCGACGGCCGGCATGTGCGAGCAGCCGGCGAGGATCACGTGCTCCAGCGTGCGCGCCTGCCGCGAAATCGCCTCGGCGATGCGCGGCTCGGCGTGGCCGAACAGGTTGGTCCACCAGCTGGAGACGGCGTCCAGGTAGCGGCGCCCGTCGTGGTCCACGAGGAACGCGCCTTCGCCCCGGGCGATCGGCAGCAAGGGCAGGGTGTGCGGGTGCTCGCGCATCTGCGTGCACGGATGCCACAACACGGCCAGGTCGCGCTGCCGCCAGTGCGACGCCGCGTCACCGGGCTCTGCTAGCATCCCGGCATCGTCTGTCTTGGTTCGCATCCGGTGATTATCGCCCCTTCGTCCGCTTCGTGCTCCGTCACCGGGCGCCGGCGATGAGTCGCCCGCTGCCCACCATCCACGGCATCACCGAGCACGACGCCGGGCCGTATCGCCTCGAGCGCCTGGACCTGGAGTTCAGCAACGGTGAGCGCCGGCAGTTCCAGCGCCTGCACGGGCGCGGTCATGGCGCGGTGGTGGTCGTTCCGATGCTTGATGCCGACACCGTCCTGCTGGTGCGCGAATATGCGGCGGGCATGCATCGGTACGAACTCGGACTGGTCAAGGGACGCATCGACCCCGGCGAAACCGCCCTCGAAGCCGCAAATCGCGAGCTCAAGGAGGAGGCCGGCTACGGGGCCCGCCGGCTCGACCACCTGCGCGCGCTGACCCTGGCGCCCACCTACATGAGCCACGAAGCCCAGCTCGTGGTCGCGCGCGAGCTGTATCCCGAGCGCCTGCCCGGCGACGAGCCCGAAGCGCTCGAGCCGGTGCCGTGGAAGCTCGAGGACCTGCACCAGCTGATCCTGCGCGAGGACTTCTCCGAAGGCCGCAGCATCGCCGCCCTTTTCATCGCCCGGGAGTGGCTCCGCCAGCACGCATGACGCCTACCGATTCCATCCTCGACGCCCGCATCCGCGATGGCGTGGTCGCCATCGCCCGCGCCGCCGCTGCCGCGATCCTTGAAGTCTACGAAAGCGACTTCGACGTGGTCCGCAAGGACGATGCCTCGCCGCTGACCGCTGCCGACCTCGCCTCGCACCGCTGCATCGTCGACGGCTTGCGGGCGCTGACGCCCGACGTGCCGGTGCTGTCGGAGGAGTCCACCGGGATTGGTGCCGCCGAACGGCTGGGCTGGCACCGACTGTGGATCGTCGATCCGCTGGACGGCACGCGCGAGTTCGTCAAGCGCAACGGCGAGTTCACGGTGAACATCGCGCTGGTCGAAGCGGGTGTGGCCACGTTCGGCGTCGTGCTCGCGCCGGTCACGGGCGTGCTGTGGCATGGCGGTGCGGCATGGGGCGCCTTCCGGCAGGCGCGCGACGGCGTCGAGACCCCCACCCGTGTGCGTGCGCCCGCCGTGGCGCCTCTGCGCGTGGCGGCCAGCCGTTCGCATCGCGACGCGCGTACCGGCACCTTCATCGAGCGCATGGGCGAGGTCGAGCCGGTGGGCCTGGGGTCATCGCTGAAGTTCTGCGCCGTCGCCGACGGCGGCATCGATGTGTACCCGCGATTCGGCCCGACCAGCGAATGGGACACCGCAGCCGCGCAGGCGGTCCTAGAGGGGGCCGGGGGGGCGGTGCTCGACCTGCAGGGGCGCCCCTTCCGCTACAACCGCCGCGAGACCATCCTCAACGGCGGCTTCGTGGCGCTGGGCGACGTGTCGCTGCCGTGGCGCGAATGGGCGGCGGCCTGACAGCGCGGATGGCCCGGCCGTCCGCACCTCTCCCTGCCCCCGTGGAATACGACCGGACACGCCGGGCATGACGACCGATATCACCCGCCTCCTCGACATCATGGCCCGCCTGCGCGACCCCGAACGCGGCTGTCCATGGGACGTGCAGCAGGACTTCGGGTCCATCGCGCCGTACACGATCGAGGAGGCCTACGAGGTCGCCGACGCCATCGACCGCGGCGACATGGACGACCTGCGCGATGAACTCGGCGACCTGCTGCTGCAGGTGGTGTTCCATGCGCGCATGGCCGAGGAGGAGGGTGCGTTCGGGTTCGGGGATGTGGTGGCATCGATCAGCGACAAGATGGTCAGCCGGCATCCCCACGTGTTCGGCGACGCGGTGGTCGCCGACGCGGACAGCCAGTCGGTGGCCTGGGAGGCGCACAAGCGCCGGGAGCGTGAAGCCGCTGGCGTGCAGGACACCTCGGCCCTCGCCGGCATCCCCAAGGGCCTGCCGGAGTGGCAGCGGGCGTTGAAGCTGCAGAAGCGCGCGGCGCGCACCGGGTTTGAATGGCCCGATGCCGGGCCGGTGCTCGACAAGCTCGAGGAAGAGCTCGCTGAAGTCCGCGTGGAACTGGATGCGCTGAAGGCCGGCGATGCGGACGCACACGAGCGTCTGGTGGATGAAGTCGGCGACGTGCTGTTCGTCGCAGCCAACCTCGCACGGCATGCCGGTGTCGACGTGGGCACCGCGCTGCGTCGCGCGAACGCGAAATTCGAGCGCCGGTTCCGTGGCATGGAAGCGCTGGCACAGGCCGATGGCGCATCGCTTGCCGCGCTGCCGCTGGACGCGCAGGATCGCTATTGGAAACGGGTCAAGGACGGCGAGTAACGCCTTGCCCCACTGCCCCCCGACCGCCCGCGCAGGAGACCGGCCATGCGCCGTTTCGCCAGCTTCCGCGAGTTCTACCCGTTCTACCTCGACGAACACCGGCATCCGGTCAGCCGGCGCCTGCACTTCTTTGGCAGCTGCGGGGTGCTGCTGCTGGTTCTGGTGGCCGTCCTGACGGCAAACGCGTGGTGGCTGCTGGCGGCCCTGGCGTGCGGCTACGGCTGCGCGTGGGTCGGCCACTTCTTCTTCGAGAAGAACCGGCCGGCGACTTTCACCCACCCGGTGTATTCGTTCATGGGCGACTGGGTGATGTTCAAGGACATCCTGACGGGCCGGATCCGGCTCTGATCACGCCGACCGACCGGGTCCGGGCTCCAGGAAGATCAGCCAGGCCGCGACTGCAATCAGCGCGAACCCGGCCCAGTGGTTCCAGCGCAGCGGTTGCTCCAGGTACCAGGACGAGAACCAGGCGAACACCATCAGCGTGATCACCTCCTGCATGCCCTTGAGCTGCGGAGCGGAGTACACCGCGCTGCCCAGCCGGTTCGCCGGCACCATCAGCGCGTATTCGAACAATGCGATGCCCCAGCTGGCGACGATGGCCAGCAGCAGCGGGGACGATTTGTATTTCAGGTGGCCATACCAGGCGAACGTCATGAACACGTTGGAGCCGAGCAGCAGCAGGACGGGCAGGAATCGCTCAACGAACATGGCCTGAACCGCAGGTGAGGGGCGCGCAGCGTAACGCGCGCTTCTTCACGGCGTCTCGACCCGTGAACCGGCAGCCTTCACAAAACTGAAGGCAGGGAGACCGGTGTATGCAAGGTTCGCGGGACGGGGGCTTGGTCCTCATCGTGGAGGACAACCGCAATATTTCGGAGATGGTGGGTGAATACCTCGAAAGCCGCGGCTTCGAGGTGGACTACGCCGCCGACGGCCTCGACGGTTACCGTCTGGCCGCGGAGAACAGCTACGACGTGATCGTGCTGGACCTGATGCTTCCGCGTCTGGACGGCATCGAGGTGTGCAAACGCCTGCGCGAGGAAGCGCGCAAGTCGACGCCGGTCCTGATGCTGACCGCGCGCGACACGCTCGACGAGAAGCTGACCGGCCTGTCGGTCGGTGCCGACGACTATCTGGTGAAGCCGTTCGCCATCCAGGAGCTGGAAGCGCGCTTGCGCGCGTTGATCCGCCGCGAGCGTCGCCAGGTGGGCGGTGAAGTCCTCAAAGTGGCCGACCTGGTGCTGGACCCGGCCAGCCTCCGCGTGACCCGTGGTGGCAGCGAACTGCAACTCTCGCCGATCGGCCTGCGCCTGCTGACCATCCTGATGCGCGAATCGCCGCGCGTGGTCAGCCGGCAGGAGATCGAGCGCGAGATCTGGGGCAACGGACTGCCGGATTCGGACACGTTGCGCAGCCACCTGTACAACCTGCGCAAGACCATCGACAAGCCGTTCGACAAGCAGCTGCTGCACACGGTGCAGAGCGCCGGCTACCGGGTGGCCGACATCTCGCAGCCGCCGGACTGATGTAGCGCTCCACCGATGCCAAACGGGCTTCCCCGGAAGATCAAGCTTGCGTTTCTGACGCAGGCGGCGATCGGCAGCATCCTGATCTCGCTGGGCATCCTCCTGGCGGGACTGGTGGTGCGTGAGGCGGTGCTGACCGAGCGCATGCAGCGCGAGGTTGACGAGTACTGGGCCCACGCCGGGGACGACGCCGACTATCCATTGCCGCTGACCTCGTCCCTGACCGGCTACGTCGACCGCCCCGGGGCGCCGAGCCGAACGCTTCCCGCGGGGCTCCGCGCGCTGCCGCCCGGGCTGCACCCGCTGCCCGAACAAGGCCGCATGGTGTACGTCGACGACCGGGCCGAAGGGCGGTTCTATGTCACGTTCGCATCGTCACTCGTCGACCGCGCCATTCTTTACATGGGCCTGGTGTCGCTCCTGCTGTCGCTGCTGGCCACGTACCTGATTTCCTGGCGTACCTACCGCATCTCCAAGCGGCTGGTGGTGCCGGTGAGCTGGTTGGCGGGCGTGGTGCGGGACTGGGACCCGCGGTCGCCCGACGCGCAGATGGTGGCGCCCGCCAATCTGCCCGGCGATGCGGGGCTGGAGGTCAGAAGGTTGGCCCGGGCGTTGTCGGAACTGGCCGACCGGGTCGGCGAATTCGTGGCCCGCGAACGTGATTTCACGCGGGATGCGAGCCATGAGTTGCGCACGCCGCTCACGGTGATCCGTGTGGCGACCGACCTGCTGCTGTCGGATGCCGACACGTCACCGCGCGCGCAGCGATCGCTGTTGCGCGTGCAGCGCGCCGGGCGCGACATGGAGGCGGTGATCGATGCCTTCCTGATCCTGGCCCGCGAGGCGGATGTCGCCCTGCAGAGCGAAACGGTGGACGTGGCTGAAATCGTGCACGACGAGGTCGACCGCATCCGTCCGATGCTGGTGGGCAAGCCGGTGCAGATCGAGGTGATCGACGAGGGCATGCCGCGCCTGGTCGCGCCCCCCAAGGTGCTCAACGTGATGGTGGGCAACCTGCTGAGCAATGCGGCGCGCTTCACCGACCGCGGTCGCATCGAGGTGCGGATGGCACCGGACCGGATCGAGATCCGCGACACGGGCATCGGCATGAACGAGGAGGCGTTGCGCAATGCATTCAAGCCGTTCTACCGCCAGGACTTCTCGCGCGAGGAAGGCAAGGGCATGGGCCTGTCCATCGTGCACCGGCTGGGGGAGCGGTTCGGGTGGCCGGTGACGCTGCACAGCCGGGTGGACGACGGCACGGTGGCCACCATCCGTTTCAGCAAGACGGTCGACGCGCCCCGCTGAAACTGAACCGGGCGGGCGCGTTCCGCCGTTCGAACGTCAACGCGGCGGGCGGTCCGCGCGTTCACGTGCATCTTCTCCCCGATCAGGTCCGCCCATGCCCCGTGCGCTCCTCCAGCCGGCCGTCCCGCGCCGCAGGCCTTCACGCCGCGCGGTAGGGCTGGGTCTGACGGTCATCATGGCCGCCGTCGCCGGCACGTACCTGATGCGCGAGCAGCGCGCCGAGGCCGGGAACGGCGGCTATCGGACCGAGACCGTCGAGCGCGGCGATGTCCGGGTGTCGATTTCGGCCACCGGCACGTTGGCTGCCATCTCCACCGTCGACATCGGCAGCCAGGTGTCCGGCCAGGTGACCGAGGTGCTTGCCGACTTCAATGACCGCGTCGCGCGCGACCAGGTCATCGCGCGGATCGATCCGAGCACGTTCGACGCGCAGATCGCCCAGGGTGACGCCGGCGTGCGCAGTGCACGCGCCAGTCTGGCAACGGCGGAAGCCACCCTGCGCAATGCGCAGGCGGACTACACCCGCAAGGCGGCGCTGGCCGAAGACCAGCTGGTGGCACGGGCCGACGCCGACCTCGCGCGCGCGGCGCTCGACCAGGCCCGGGCCCAGGTGGGCGCCGCACAGGCGGAGATCACCCGACAGCTCGCGTCCACGCAGACGTCGCGGCTCAACCTGCAGCGCACCGAGATCCGCTCGCCCGTGGACGGCGTGGTGCTTACCCGCACCGTCGAGCCGGGCATGACGGTTGCGGCCAGCCTGCAGTCGCCCGTGCTGTTCCAGATCGCCGAAGACCTGTCGAAGATGGAGATCGTGCTGGCCATCGACGAGGCGGACATCGGCCAGGTCCGGGTCGGGCAGGGGGTGGGCTTCAGTGTCGATGCCTTTCCCGACCGCCAGTTCCGGGGTGAGGTCCAGCAGGTGCGCCTGGCCGCGACCAATACCAACAACGTCATCACCTATCCGGTGGTGGTGGCCGTCGACAACCGCGACGAGGTGCTGCTGCCGGGCATGACCGCCAATGCCGAGATCGAGGTCAGCCGGCGCGACGATGTGTTGCGGGTCAGCAGCGCGGCGCTGCGGTGGAAGCCGGCCGAAGAGGCCGACGCACCGGCGACGGAGCGCGCGGAGGCGGGTGTGGTGCGCGGCCGTGGCGATCTGTCGACCGATCTGTCGACCGCTGCGGACGGGCTTTCGCTGACCGCCGAGCAGCGCGCCGTGTTCGACCGCGAGGTCGCGGCGCTGCGTGAGCGCCAGGCGGCGCAGGCGGCGCAGGCGGCGGCACGCGCCGGGGCACCGGAGTCGATCAGGGCACCCAGCCTGTTCGGCGGCGGGCGCGCGGGGGGGCGCACGGCCGGTGGCGGGACGGGCGCGTCCCCGGCGATGCGCCAGCGCATGCTGGAGCGCGTACAGGCGCAGTTCTCCGGGTTTGCCGCCAGCCTGTCGGACGCACAGCGCGAGCAGTGGCAGGCCGAACTCCGCGCCTTGGCCGGTGCCCGTCGTGCGCCCCTCTACCGGCTGGTGGACGGACAACCGCAGCGGGTCATGGTCCGCGTCGGCGCCAGCGACGGCGCCAGCACCGAGGTCAACGGCGTCGAGGACGGCGACCGCGTGATCGTCGGCATCGAGCGCGACGCCGGATGAGCGCAGCGGGCGGCGACGGCGGCCATCGCGCCGTGATCAGTGCGCACGGGCTGGGCAAGGTGTATTCGCCCGGCACCCAGGCGGAAGTGGTCGCGCTCGCTGACGTCGATCTGGACATCCGGGCCGGCGAGTTCGTCGCCATCATGGGCCCGTCGGGGTCGGGCAAGTCGACCCTGATGAACCTCATCGGCTGCCTCGACACGCCGTCGTCCGGACGGTACCTCTGTGATGGCGAGGATGTCGCCACGCTGGATGCCGAAGCGCGTGCGCGGCTGCGACGCGACAAGATCGGCTTCGTCTTCCAGGGCTTCCACCTGCTGCCCCGCATGAGCGCGCTGGAGAATGTCGCGCTGCCGTTGGGCTACGTCAGCGTGGCGCCCGACGAGCGCCTGTCCCGGGCGCAGGCCGCGCTAGCGTCCGTCGGCCTGGGCGAACGCACCGGGCACCGCCCCAACGAGCTGTCTGGCGGCCAGCAGCAGCGCGTCGCGATCGCGCGGGCGCTGATCAACGCACCGCCCATCCTGCTGGCCGACGAGCCCACCGGTGCACTCGACAGCCGCACCGGCGAGGAGATCCTCGCCCTGTTCAAGCAGCTGCAGCAGCGTGGCCACACCGTGGTGCTGATCACCCATGACGCCGACGTGGCCGCCCACTGCGACCGCGTGGTCGTAATGCGCGACGGGCGCATGCACGAGGAGGAGGCCGCATGAACGCGTGGGAGGTGTTGCGCACCGCCGTGTTCGCGCTGCGCGGCAACTGGCTGCGCAGCGCACTGACCTCGCTGGGCGTGATCATCGGCATCGCCGCGGTGATCGTCATGGTGTCGGTCGGGCAGGGCACCCAGGCGGAGATCGACAAGCTGGTCTCGGGGCTGGGCTCAAACCGCCTGGACGTGGGCCCGGGTTCGCGCCGCGGACCGGGTGGCGCGCGCATGAGTGCCAGCAGCTACTACACGCTGGACGAGGACGACGCCGAGGCCATCCGCACTGAAATCCCGGAGGTGCAGTACGTCGCCGGCTCGCTGCGTGGCAGCGCGCAGGTGGTGTTTGCCGAGAACAACTGGGCGACGAACTGGGAAGGTGTGCAGCCGGACTTCTTCGCGCTGG
>CAMPJI010000041.1 GCA_946886865.1 uncultured Lysobacterales bacterium
GTCCTGGGGGGAGTGGGGGAAGGCGACACCGGCGGGCCGGCGTCAGCGGGCGAAACGCAAAAAGCCGGCGGCGCATGGGCGCGGCCGGCTTCGCACCTCCACCACGCCGGTCACCCGACGCGGGGGAAGAGACCCGCTGTACTCAGTACAGGCGCTGGCGCTTGGTCACGTCGCGCGAGGCGCGACGGGCCTGGCGCTTCACAGCCGCGGCGGCCTTGCGCTTGCGCTCCTGGGTCGGCTTCTCGTAGAACTCGCGCTTGCGGGTCTCGGCCAGAACGCCGGCCTTCTCGCAGGTGCGCTTGAAGCGACGCAGTGCAAACTCGAACGGCTCGTTTTCGCGGACTTTGACGCTGGGCATACGGTATCTCGGTTCGGGTGGTCGGCCCGGTTCCGCCGGGCGAGCCGCGTATGATAGCGGGGTGCCTCGGGCGGATGCAAGTTGCGGCCGGGCCGCGCTTGTGAAGTGCCTGAGCCGGACGCATGGGATGGGTTCCAGCCTCATTCTCCGGTCCGACCAGCGTGCCGGTCCACGTGGCTTCGCCGGACCCTCTCCCCAACCCCTCTCCCGGCGGGAGAGGGGCTAAAGCACGGCCCGTCCCTAGCGCGCCTCCAGGCCTTGATTCCCAACCCCGGGCCCAGCCCCTAGCCCCTAGCAGCCTCCATGAAAGTCCTCGGCATCGAAACCAGCTGCGACGAAACCGGCGTGGCCGTGTACGACACGGAGGCCGGCCTGCGGGCGCACGCCCTGTACAGCCAGGTCGCGCTGCATGCCGAGTACGGCGGCGTGGTGCCGGAGCTGGCCAGCCGCGACCACGTCCGCAAGCTGCTGCCGCTGATCCGCCAGACCCTGGGCGAGGCGGGCATGGCGGTGGACGAACTCGACGGCGTGGCCTACACCGCCGGCCCCGGGCTGGTGGGCGCGCTGCTGGTCGGCGCCGGGGTGGCGCGGTCGCTGGCCTGGGCGCTGGACGTGCCGGCCGTGGCCGTCCACCACATGGAAGGCCACCTGCTGGCGCCGCTGATGGAGGAAACCGACGAGGGCCCGCTGGCGCCGCCGTTCGTGGCGCTTCTGGTGTCCGGTGGCCACACCCAGCTGGTCGCCGTGGACGCCATCGGCCGCTACCGCCTGCTCGGCGAGACGCTGGACGACGCCGCCGGCGAGGCCTTCGACAAGACCGCCAAGCTGATGGGCCTGCCGTACCCGGGCGGGCCGCACCTGGCGGCGCTGGCCGAGCAGGGCCGGCCGGGCGCGTACCGGTTCTCGCGCCCGATGACCGACCGCCCGGGGCTGGACTTCAGCTTCAGCGGCCTGAAGACCCAGGTGCTGCTCGCCTGGCAGAAGAGCGACCAGTCCGACACCACCCGCGCCGACATTGCGCGCGGCTTCGAAGACGCGGTGGTCGAGACGCTGGCGATCAAGTGCGAACGCGCGCTGGACGCGGCCGGCTGCGAAACCCTGGTGGTGGCCGGCGGCGTTGGCGCCAACCGCCGCCTGCGCGCGCGCCTGCAGGCCATGGCCAGCGCGGGAGGCGGCCGCGTCGGCTTCCCGCGCCCGGCGTTCTGCACGGACAACGGCGCGATGATCGCCTTCGCCGGTGCGTTGCGCCTCAAGGCCGGCCAGTCCGAGGATGCGTCCGTGCGCGTGACCCCGCGCTGGGACATGGCCAGCCTGCCGGCGGTGCGGGCGTAACCGCGCCACCTCTGCCGCCGAAGGCCGCTGCGCCCGGCGCGACACGCGGGTAGTGTGGCCCCTTCCTTTTTCCCGATTTCCGCCCCCATGGACCACGTCTTCATCGAAGGCCTCGAGATCGAGGCGCTGATCGGCATCTACGACTGGGAGCGGCGCATCCGCCAACCGCTGGTGTTCGACATCGAGATGGCGTTCGACAACCGCATCCCGGCCGCCAGCGACGCCATCGGCGACACGCTCAACTACAAGGCCGTCAGCAAGCGCGTCGTCGAGTACGTGGCCGCATCCGACTTCGGCCTGGTGGAGACGCTGGCCGAGCGCGTGGCGGCGATCGTCCTGGAGGAGTTCGGCGTGCAGCGCGTGCGCCTGAAGCTGAGCAAGCCCGGCGCGGTGCGCGGCGCGCGGGCGGTCGGGGTGATGATCGAGCGCTCCGCCGCTACCCTGTAGCGCATGGACTGGCTTCCCGAATTCGCCCGGCCGGTGGCCGCGCTTCCGTATGCATCGACCTGGCTGCCGCTGGCGGCCCTGCTGCTGGCCGCTTGGCTGGCCAACTGGATCACCCGCCGCGTGCTGCTGAAGGTGGTGGCCCGCGTGGCGCAGGCCTCGCCGCTGCACTGGGACGACGCGCTGATGGCGCGCGGCGTGCTCTCGCGCCTGGCCCACGTGGTGCCGGCCCTGATCATCGGCGTGGGCATCCTGGGCATCCCCGACCTGCCCGACACCGCCGTCGCGGTCGTGCACAACGTCGCGGTCGCCTACATCTACCTGACCATCGCGCTGTCGCTGGGCAACCTGTTCAACGCGCTCAACGACCTGTACGAGCGACGTGGCGACCGCGCCCGCCAGCGCCCGATCAAGGGCTACCTGCAGGTCGCCAAGCTGGTGGTGTTCCTCATCGCCGGCGTGCTGATCGTCGCCACGTTGATCGACCGCTCCCCGCTGGTGCTGCTGACCGGCCTGGGCGCGATGACCGCGGTCGTGCTGCTGGTGTTCAAGGACACGATCCTGTCGCTGGTGGCGTCCATCCAGCTGTCCAGCCACGACATGCTGCGGGTGGGCGACTGGATCGAGATGCCCGAACTGCAGGCCGACGGCGACGTGATCGACATCGCCCTGCACACGGTGAAGGTGCAGAACTGGGACAAGACGATCACCACCATCCCGACGCACCGCCTGATCAGCGACAGCTTCAAGAACTGGCGCGGCATGAGCGAGGCCGGCGGCCGGCGGATCAAGCGCGCGCTGCTGATCGACCAGGCTTCGGTGCGTTTCCTCTCGGGCGAGGAACGCGACGGCCTGCGCCGCATCGCGTTGATCGACGACTACCTGGACGACAAGCGCCGCGAGCTGGAAACCTACAACGCCGAACTGGCCGCCGGCGGCAAGGACCCGGTCAACACGCGCCGCGTCACCAACCTGGGCACGTTCCGCGCCTACGTCGCCGCCTACCTGCGGGCCCACCCCCGCGTGCGCGAGGACATGACGATGCTGGTGCGCCAGCTCGACCCCGGCGCCACCGGCATCCCGCTGGAGGTGTATTGCTTTACCGCCACTACTGCGTGGGGCGAGTACGAGGACATCCAGTCGGATATCTTCGACCACCTGCTGGCGGTGCTGCCGGAGTTCGGGCTGCGGCTGTTCCAGCAGCCCGGCGGGGCCGACCTGGCGACCGCGGTGGCCGCGCTGGCGCCCCGCCCGCAGGAGGAGAACACCGCCGCATGAGCCGCCCCGCCACCAGCCGCACGTACCTGAGCCTGGGCAGCAACCTGGACCCCGGCGCGAACCTGCGCAGCGCCCTCGAGGCCCTGCGCGAGCACTTCGGAGACGTGGTGGTGTCGCCGGTGTACCGCACGCGTGCGGTCGGCTTCGAGGGCCGCGACTTCCTCAACGCCGCCGCCATCGTCCAGTGCGCCACCGACCCGTATGCGCTCAACGCCTGGCTGCACGCGCTGGAAGACGCCCACGGCCGCGACCGCACCGGTCCGCGCTGGGGCGACCGCACGCTCGACATCGACATCGTGCTGTTCGACGACCGCGTGCTGTCGGGCCCGGGCCACCTGCAGATCCCGCGCCCGGAACTGAAGCATGCATTCGTGCTGCGTCCGCTGGCCGACATCGCCGCGGACGTGGAGGTGCCCGGCACCGGCCGCACCCTGGCGCAGCTGTGGGCGGCGCATCCGGACCGCGAAGTGCCGCTGGAAGTGGTATCGCTCTGAGCGCGGCGTCCTGGGAGGCCACCCGTCGCGCGCGCCTGTAGGAGCGGCTTCAGCCGCGAGGGCGTTCCCGGAAGACCCCCACGTGTAGGAGTGACGTAAGTCGCGACCCGCGTTGCTTCGTCGAGACGAAGGTCGCGACTTACGTCGCTCCTACAACGGCTTCAAAGACCCGCGGCATCGCGGCTGAAGCCGCTCCTACAGAAAGCATCGCAGGCGAGGGTCAACCCGCCAGACGCCGCCCGCCGTCGAGGTGGATCACCTGCCCGGTGCAGTAGGTCGCGTCCTGCAGCAGCCAGCGCACCGCTTCGGCGACTTCTTCAGGCGTGCCGGTGCGCGCCAGCGGCGTGCGCTGCAGCATCGCCTGCCGGGCGGCGTCATCACCGCCGCCGTCCTCCGGCCACAGGATCGCGCCGGGCGACACCGCATTGACCCGCACGCCGGGGCCCAGCTCCAACGCCAGGGATTTGGTCGCCATCAGCAAGGCGGCCTTCGCCATGCAGTACATCGAATGCCCGGCCAGCGGGCGCTCGCCGTAGAGGTCGGTGAGATTGACGATCGCGCCGCCGCTGCGCGCCAGGTGCGGCGCCGCGGCCTGCGACAGGAACAAGGGTGCGCGGGCGTTGGTGGCGAACAGCGCATCCCACTGCGCCGGCGTGGCCTCCCCGACGGGCGTGGGGAAGAAGCCGGACGCGTTGTTGACCAGCGCATCGAGCCGGCCGAAGTGTCCCACCGTGCCCGCGACCAGCTCGGGCAGGCGGTCGAACTCGGCCAGGTCGGCCCGCAGCCGCAGGGTGCTGCCGGCACGCGCATGCTCCAGCTCGCCGGCCAGCGCATCGACCTCGTCGGCCGACTCGCGGTAGTGCAGGGCGAGGTTGTAGCCGGCCGCGTGCAAGGTGCGCGCGATCGCCGCGCCGATGCGACGGGCGGAACCGGTGACGAGTGCAACGGGCGATGCAGGCATGGGGCGCGTTCCAGTTCCACGATGCCGCGCCCACGCACCGGGCGTTCGCATCCGAGCCGCTATCCTGCGTGACCGCTCCCCGCGATGCCAGCACGCCGCATGAAGCCCTTCGACCTGCCCGAACCCGATGCCGAAGCCGCCGCCCACAGCGCACGCCTGTCGGAGGCGATCCGCAACGAGATCACCGGGGCCGGGGGCGCGGTGCCGTTCTCGCGCTTCATGGAGCTGGCGCTGTATGCGCCGGGCCTGGGCTACTACAGCGCGGGCGCCAGCAAGTTCGGGGCCGAAGGCGACTTCACCACCGCGCCCGAGCTGGGCCCGGTGTTCGCGGCCTGCGTGGCCGAGTCGGTCGCGCCGGTGCTGCAGCAGATCGGCCCGCAGGCGCGGTTCCTGGAGCTGGGCGGCGGCACCGGCGCGTTCGCCGCCGTCGCACTCAAGCGGCTGATGGAGCTGGACGCGCTGCCCGACCGCTACGCCATCCTCGAACCCAGCGCGCAGCTGCGGCAACGCCAGCGAGAGACCCTGCGCGAGCGCCTGTCGCCGCCGTTGCTGGAACTGGTGGAGTGGCCGGATACGCCGTTCCCGGACGAATGGGAGGGCGTGCTGTTCGCCAACGAGGTGATCGACGCGCTGCCCACGCCGCGCTTCGCCATCGCCGGCGGCGAGGTGATGGAGGAGCACGTCGTGGTCGAGGGCGGCGCATTCGCGCGCGTGGACCGGCCTGCCGACGCGTTCCTGTCCAACGCCGTGCGTCACGTCGAGCGCCGGCTGGAGCGCACGCTGCCCGACGGCTACCGCTCGGAGGTCCTGCCACAACTGCCGTACTGGATCCAGGCGGTGTCGGGTGGCATGCGGCGCGGCGCGATGCTGTTCGTCGACTATGGCCATCCGCGCGCGGAGTATTACCAGCCCGGTCGCACCGATGGCACGCTGCGCGCGTTCCATGGCCACCGCATGCACGACGATCCGCTGCGCTGGCCGGGCCTGCAGGACATCACCGCATCAGTGGACTTCACCGCGCTGGCCGAGGCCGGCGTGTCGGCCGGCTTCGACTTCGCCGGCTACTGCAGCCAGGCCAGCTTCCTGCTGGGTAACGGCCTGGCCGGCGTGCTCGAGCGCATCGAGCGCATCGGCGACGAGCCGGAGCGCCTGCGCCGCACCGAGGAGGTCAAGAAGCTGACCCTGCCCAGCGGCATGGGCGAGCGTTTCGGCGTGATGGGGTTCGAGAAGGACGTGGAATTCGGCGCGGCGTTCCTGGCGGGCGACCTGAGCTTCCGGCTGTGAGTGCGCCGATGGCCCCGCCTCGCCGCATGCCGGCGATGCGTCCGCTGCGGTTCGCGCGCCGGTGGGTCGCGCTGTGGCTGGTCGCCATCGCGTGTGCGGTCACGGTATCGCTGCTTCCGGCCGGCGACGTGCCGTCGCCGCCCATTCCCGCGTTCGACAAGGCCATGCACTTCACCTCGTACCTGGCGCTGTCGACGTATGCGTCGATACTGTTCGCCAGCCCGCGCGCGCGCTCGCTTGCCGCCCTGCTGTTGCTGTCGGTCGGCGTGGGCGTGGAAGCGGCGCAGCATTTCCTGACCGCGACGCGGCAGGCCGAGGCGGCCGACGTGTTCGCCAACATGCTGGGCGTGGTCGGTGGGCTCGTGCTGGGTGCGACACCCGTGGCGCGCGGGCTGCAGTGGCTGGAGTCGCACCTGCCCGGCGCCGCGCCGCGCACCCTGTAGGAGCGGCGTCAGCCGCGACTGCATCGGATCCAACCGGGCGGTGTAGGAGCGACGTACGTCGCGATCGCTTGTCACCGACTTTGCAGGTCGCGACTTACGTCGCTCCTACATGAGACTTGCGACAGTCGGATCTCCGCTGAAGCCGCCCCTACAAGAAGGCGATCGCCAGCGAGACTCTCGCTAGGGCCGCTTGCCGGTGGCCTGCGCAATCGCCTGGATGCGCGCGCGTCGCAGCGCCTCGCCGATCGCCGGGCCGCTGAGCCCCTCGGCTACCTCACCTGCCTTCACCGCACACGCGGCCGCATGGGCCGCACGCAGCGCATCGCCTTGTGGATACGCGCGGTCCTCCAGCCCGGTGCGGCCGCGGGCATCGGCCTCGCATACGGTGGCCAGCGGGTCGATGCGTTCGGGCCGGCGGAAGCCGTCGCAGCGTGCGATCAGGTCGTGGACGGTCGACGCGCGCAGCTGGTCGAAGCGGTGGACGTTGAGGTGCTCGCGGCATGCAGCCTCGGCCAGCTGGCGGTGCGCGGTGGGCACCTTCAGCCGCTCGCACAGCGCGCGCAATGGCGCCACGCCGGCACGCTCGTGGCCGATGTGGCCGGGCAGGACCTCACTGGGCGTCAGCGCCTTGCCCAGGTCGTGCACCAGCGCGGCGAAGCCGACGGTGTCATCGCCCGGCGCCAGCCGCGCGGCCATGTCGCAGACCAGTTCCACGTGGGTGCCGGTGTCGACCTCCGGGTGGTACTCGGCGCGCTGCGGGATGCCGTACAGCGCGTCGACCTCGGGCAGCACCACCGCCAGCGCACCGCAGTCGCGCAGCGTGCGCAGGAACGCCGACGGCGCCGGTGCGGCCAGAGCGCGACGCAGCTCCTGCCAGACACGCTCGGGCGTGAGTTCGGCCAGTTCGCCGTCCTCCACCATGCGCCGCATCAGCGCGAGCGTCTCCGGCGCGACGCTGAAGCCCAGCGGTGCGAAGCGCGCCATGAAGCGTGCGGCGCGCAGCACGCGCAGCGGGTCCTCGACGAACGCATCGCCCACGTGCCGCAGCACGCGCGCCTGGAGGTCGCGCGCGCCGCCGAACGGATCGACCAGGGTGCCGTCGTCGTGACGGGCGATGGCATTGATGGTGAAGTCGCGCCGGCCCAGGTCCTCCTCCAGCGTCACCGACGGATCGGCATCGACCACGAAGCCACGGTGGCCGCGCCCGGCCTTGCGCTCGGTGCGCGCCAGCGCGTGCTCCTCACCCGTGTCCGGATGCAGGAACACCGGGAAGTCGCGGCCCACCGGCTTGAAGCCGGCCGCCTCCATCGCCTGCTGGGTCTGGCCGACGACGACGAAGTCGCGGTCGCCCGGCGGCAGCCCGAGCAGCGCGTCGCGCACGGCGCCGCCCACGAGATACAGCTCCATGCCGCGCGTGCGATGGTCCATCGCTCAGCGCGGCACGTGCTCGGCGAGCACGGCGATGATGTCCTCGGCGCCGGTGTTGCGGCCGAGGCTGCGCACCAGCGGCTGCGGCTGGCCGGAGACCCACAGCTTGAGCTCGGCCTCCAGGTCGAAATGCCCGGCCGTTTCCAGCGAGTACATGGCGATGCTGCGGTAGGGCAGGCTGAGGTACTCGGTGCGGCGGCCGGTGACGCCCTGCTTGTCGACCAGGATCAGGCGGCGGTCGGTGAACACCATCAGGTCGCGCACCAGGCCGAACGCGCGCTGCACGGTTTCGCCCGGCGCGAGCAGGGGCTGGAAGTCGGCAGCCACGTCGTCCAGCGGCTTGTCGCTGGCGTGGCCGAGCAGCATGTCGAGCAGTCCCATTTCGGCGCTCCGGGTTGAAGGTCAATCGAAGAGACGAATCCTGACGCGCGCCTCAGGCCGCGTCGAGGCCGAGGATCTCCGGCAGGCGCGGAACGACCGCCGTCGGCGTGATGCCCAGACGTGGCAGCCCGTTGTGGTCGCTGGTCGAATCCAGCTGCAGCGAACGCCAGTTGTCGCGGCTGATCGGCTTGCCCGGCAGGTGCTCGCCGACCTCGGCCTGCAGCTTGCCCAGCGCCGGCGGCAGCGGCACCACCACGCGGTGGCGCCCGCGCGCGGCGGCCGTCATGTGCACGATTTCGGCCAGTGTGTAGCGGTCCGGGCCGACCAGGTCGAAGCTCTGGCCGATGCTGGCCGGGTTGGCCAGTGCACGTGCGAAGGCCTCGGCCACGTCCCCCACCCACACCGGCTGGAAACAGGCCTCGGCGCCGCCCAGTGGCAGCACGGGCATGAACTTCAACAGGCCGTCGAACCGGCAGAACAGGCCGTCGCCCGGGCCGGCGATGACCGATGGCCGCAGCAGCGTCCACTCCAGCCCCGACCCGCGCACCCGTGCCTCGGCCTGGCCGCGGGCCTGCAGATAGTGGCTCTCGCCATCGCCGGCGTGCAGTGCGCTCATCTGCAGCAACCGGCGCACGCCGTGGGCCTGCATCGCCGCCAAGAGCGTGTCCACCAGTTCGACGAACACACGACGGAAGCCGCTGCCGTCGTCGCCGCGCTCGTTGAGGATGCCCACCAGGTTGACCACCGCGTCGGCATCGTCGAGCACCGCGCGCAGGAACGCGCCGTCGTGCACGTCGCCTTCGATCAGGCTGGCATTGCGCGAGAACTGCGCGCGCGCGGCATCGCTGATGCCGCGGCTGAGCACCGTGACGCGGTGGCCGTCGTCCAGCAGCCGCGGCACCAGGTGGCGGCCGACGAAGCCGGTGCCGCCCAGGACCACCACGTGCTGGCGAGGGGTCGCCACGTCAGCCGCCGGCCGCGTCCGGGGTACCGGCCGCCGCAACCGGCGCGGGGCAGGCGAAGCCCTTGCGCGGCCCGTCGATGCGTCCCTGCATGCGGTCGCTCAACCGCAGCGCATCGCCGTCCAGGCGCCAGTCGTAGATGACGCTGAAGGCCAGCACGCGCGCCACGTACTCGCGCGTTTCCTTGTAGCTGATGGTCTCGATCCAGAAGTCCGGGTCCATGCCGGGCCGCTGGCTCTTCCAGCGGTTGAGCGGTGCCGGGCCGGCGTTGTAACCGGCGATGGCCCAGTAGGGACGCCCGCCGTACTCGTCCATCATCTGGCGCAGGTAGGCGGTGCCCAGCGCGATGTTGGTGTCGGCGTCGTACAGGCTGGAGGTGCCGCCGTACGGGATGCCGTAGCGTCGCGCGACCGCCGCGCCGGTGGACGGCAGCACCTGCATCAGGCCCATGGCGTCGGCGGGCGAGCGCGCGCGCGGGTTGAAGATGCTCTCGGCGCGGATCTCGGCCGCGACCCACGCCGGGTCGATGCGGTACTTGGCCGACTCGCGGCGGATGGTGGCGGCGTGGTCCAGCGGGAAGCGCAGGTGGTACAGGCGCAGCTCCTCGGGCTGGCCGCGACCCAGCGCGAAAACCGCCCGGTCGTACCAGCCGTTGGCCTGCGCGTATTCCACCGCGATGCGGCGCTGGTCGTCGCTGAAGCGCGACATCGCCTCGGCCCATTCGGCCACCGCCGGGCCGTGGCGTTCGATCCGGTGCAGCGACATCGACCGCACGATCGCCGGGTCCTTCGACACGGCCGCGCGTTGCGCCGGCGTCGCCTCGAGTTGCCACGGGCACAGCGCGTAGGGCGCGTCGAGGCGGTCGGCGGCGAGGAAGCCGTGGAACTCGGGCTGCCGCGCGGCGGCGCGGTACAGGCGGTCGGCCGCGACCTTGTCGCCCGTGAGTTCCGCCAACCGCGCTTCGAAGTACTGCCAGCGCGAGTCTCTGCGCTGCTTGGTATCCATCCTGCGGATCGCCGCCAGCGCCGCGGGCCAGTCGGAGCGGGACATCGCCTCGCGCACGCGCCACTCATGCAGGCGCTCGTCGTAGCTCGTCTCCGGTACCAGGTTGAGGCGGCGCGCGGAATCGGGCAGGTAGGAGGCCACCGTCCACAGTGCGATCTGGTACATCGCACGGCCCCGGTCGGCCTCGGTGAAGACCAGCGCCTGCGCGTACTGCGGCAGCAGCGACTCGGCGCGCCCGGGGTCGTCCTTGCCCAGCTTGGCCAGCCCGTGCGAGGCGACCAGGCGGCTGCGCCCGGTCTTCGGCCACTCGAGTGCGCGGGGGTGGACGGCATCCAGGAACGCCGCGTAGTCGTTGGCCAGCGCGCGGTCGGACTCCGGGAGCCCTTGGGCGATGCTGCGCATCACGCCCGGCTGCCACTCCTCCACGGCTTTGTCGAAGCGCTCCCAGCGCAGCGCCGGGGTCAGGCCGCCGCTGCGGTCGAGCGCGGCGAACACCGGGTCGCACGCGCTGGGCAGCGAGGTGCCGCTGCTGCGCCAGATCGCCTGCGCCTGCGCGGCCCAGTCGGCAGCGGTACGGCCGAGCACCTGCTGTGCGTTGAGCGCGTGGCAGCGCAGCGCGGTGTCGTCGACCGACGGATCCCACGCGGCGAGATAGCCGGACCAGTCGTCGGTGCGGGCACGCGACACCAGCCAGCTTTCACGGAACGCATCCGCCACGGCCTGTCCGCGGTAGCGCTGCAGGAATGCCTGCGCGCGGCTGGCCGGCAACGTATCGATGTTGCGGCGCAGGTCGGCCAGCTCGATCCAGCCGTACAGCGGATGGTCGGCGAGGTCGCCGTACTGGCTCGCGTCGAAGCCACCACGCTCGGCCGCCTCCAGTGCCGAGCGCACCCGGCCCAGCCGGGGGTCGGCCAGCGGCTGCATCGAGGGTTTCAGCGGCGGCGGTGTCGGGCTGGCCGTGGCCGGGGAAGCGGCGCGCTCGGGTGCGGGTGACTGGGCGCAGGCGCTGGTGGCAGAGGCCGTGGCCAGCGCGGCGATTAGGATGGGGAGGGGGCGGGAGGCAGGCATCGGCCGACTATAACCGCGCGACTATGAAGCGCCGGTGGGGTCGGTCGGGCCTTCCGGCTCGACCGCAACCATGCACGGGAGACGGGTTTGACGATGGGTCCGGAGTGGGCGTCGCTGGCGGCGCAGTGGGGCATGTTCCTGATGCTGGGCGCGGTCGCCGGCGTGCTGGCGGGCCTGCTCGGCGTGGGCGGCGGACTGGTGCTGGTCGCGGCGCTGGCCTGGCTGTTGCCGACGCTGGGCGTGCCGGCCGAGGCGGCGATGCACGCGGCGCTGGCCAGCTCCCTCGCCAGCATCGTGCTGACCGCGGCGGCGTCGGCGCGGGCGCATGCCCGGCGCGGCAGCGTGCTGTGGTCGACGGTCGCGTGGATGGTGCCAGGGCTGCTGATGGGCGGTTGGCTGGGCAGCTCCGTGGCGGTGCGGATCGATGGCGACGTGCTGCGCTGGATCGTGGCCGGGTACTGCCTGCTGGCGGCCGTGCAACTGCTGCGCGGCGCACGGCGTGGCGCCGGTGACTGTGTTGCCCCGACGCCGCGTGGGTGGCCGATGGCCGTCGCGGGCACCGGCATCGGCGCGGTGTCGGCGGTGGTGGGCATCGGCGGCGGCAGCATGACCGTGCCGCTGCTGGTGTGGCGCGGCGTCGCCCCGGTGCGGGCGGTCGGCACGTCGTCGGCCTGTGGGGTCGCGATTGGCTTTGCCAGCGCCGTGGGCTATGCGCTGCACGCCCCGCCGGGTGCGATGCCCGAGCACGCGGTTGGCTACGTCTACCTGCCCGCGGCCATCGGCGTGGCCATGGCCTCGGTGCTGGCCGCGCCGTGGGGCACCCGGCTGGCGCACCGCCTGTCGGGGGACGCGTTGCGGCGGGTGTTCGCGGCATTCCTCGTGGCGGTCGCGCTCGCGCTGATGGTGGGGCGGTAACCGGCCGATCCCCCCGTGGATGCAATGACCCCCATACCCTTTGCCGCTTGTGGCGGCTTTACGGATTGTTTACAACCGTGGGGCGCCGCCCGGCAGGGGGAGCGGCCCGGAACATCGATTGATGTTTTTTCACTGTATTTCTAGGGAGAGAGATCCATGAAAGCGCACCGCCGCCACGCCTTGACCCGCGCCATCCACGTGTCACTGCTGCTCGCCCTGCCCGGCCTCGCGGCCGCGCAGGACACCCCGCCCACCGACGACGCCACCACGCTCGACACCGTCCAAGTCACCGGCACGCGCATCAAGCGCGCCGAGATCGAAGGCCAGGTGCCGGTGCAGACCGTCACCCGGGAGGACATCGACCGCACCGGCCTGACCTCCATCGGCGACGTCGTGCAGGCGCTGACCGGCTCCGGTTCGGCGCTCAACACCAAGTTCAACTCGTCGGGCAACTTCGGCTTCCCGCCCGACGGCAGCGGCGTGGGCGCGGGCTCGGCCCAGGTCGACCTGCGCCACCTCGGCGCCAAGCGCGTGCTGGTGCTGGTCGACGGCATCCGCTGGGTCAACGAGGCCTCGGCGTCGGGTGTCGGCGCGGCCACCGACCTCAACACCATCCCGCTGGCCATCGTCGACCGCATCGAGGTGCTGGAGGACGGCGCGTCGGCGCTGTACGGCTCCGATGCCATCGCCGGCGTGGTCAACATCATCACCCGCCGCAACTTCGAGGGCGCCTCCATCAGCGCGCAGTACGGCGAGTACGGCGAGGGCGACGGTGGCACCAGCAAGCTCGACATTGCATGGGGCTGGAACGGCGAGCGCGCCAACCTGTTCCTGGGCGCCAGCTACACCGACCAGGAACTGGTGCGCGCGAGTGACCGTGAGCAGTCCAGCCTGCCGGTGCCCGGCACGGGGCTGGCATTCGGCAGCTCGGGCACGCCGACCGGCCGCTTCATCTTCACCGACCCCAATACCGGCGCCACGCTGGACGTCACGCCCAACACCGGCGACAGCGACCCGACCTACGATCCGACGCAGACCGGCTGCACGCGCACCGACAGCTACCACTGCTTCGCGACCGCCGACCGGTTCAACTTCGCCCAGTACAACCTGCTGGTCACCCCGTCCGAGCGCATGGGCCTGTTCGGCCAGTTCCGCTTCGACCTGAGCGATGCCGCCAGCTGGTACGTCAAGGCGCTGTACAACCGCCGCGAGTCGGTCAACCAGGCCGCACCGGAACCGATCTTCCTCGGGCCCGAGGCGGGCACCGGCAACCCGCTGGCCGACAACATCTTCATTTCCGGCGACAACCCGTTCAATCCGTTCGGCTTCGACCTCGACGGCCGTCTGACGACGCCGCCGGAGGACCGCAACCTGATCCTGATCGGCCGCCGCCCGGTGGAAGGCGGCGCGCGCGTGTTCGAGCAGCAGGTCGACACGTTCTACGTCGGCACGGGCTTCGAGGGCGTGTTCGATGTCGGCGAGCGCGCGTGGTTCTGGGACGTCAACTTCGCCCACAGCAAGAACGAAGCCGAGCAGACCAACTTCGGCAGCTACGACATCCGCAACATCGCGCTGGCGCTGGGCGATCCGGACGCGTGCGCGGCCGTGGCCGGCTGCACGCCACTCAACATCTTCGGCGGCCCCGGCACCATCACGCCCGAAATGCTGGCCTTCATCCAGCCGGTGGTGCGCGACCGCAGCGAGAACATCCTGACGCTGGCCACCGCCAACCTGTCGGGCGACCTGGCCGAGATCTGGGCCGGCCCGCTGTCGTTCGCCGCCGGTATCGAGCACCGCCGCTACGAGGGCGAGTACCAGCCCGACCCGCTGACGGTGGCCGGCTTCTACAACGGCGTGCCGTCGCTGCCGACCTCGGGCGAGTACGACGTCACCGAGGTGTTCACCGAGTTCAACGTGCCGCTGTTCGCCAATGCCGAGCGCGGCAGCCGCCTGGACCTGAGCCTGGCCGGCCGCTATTCGGACTACTCCACCTTCGGCGGCGAGTTCACCGGCAAGCTGGGCCTGCGCTGGCAGGTGGTGGACGAGCTGGTGCTGCGCACGACGTTCGCCGAGGGCTTCCGCGCGCCGTCGATCGGCGAGCTGTTCGGTTCGGCCAGCCGCTTCGATGCGACGCTGATCGACCCGTGCTCGGAGCCGTTCCTCGACCCGTCGGTGGAGGGCAACTGCCGCAGCCTGGGCGTGCCGGAAGGCTATGCCCAGCCCAACCCGCAGATCTCCGTCACCACGGGCGGCAACGAGGAGCTCGAGCCCGAGCGCGCCGACAGCTTCAGCGCCGGCATGGTGTGGAGCCCCAGCCTGCTGGAGGGCACGGCGATCTCCGACCGCGTCGACGTCGAGGTGACGTTCTACCGCCACGAGATCGAAGGCGCGATCCAGGCTATTGACGCGCAGACCCAGCTCGACCTCTGCGTGGACACGCTGGACCCGCTGTACTGCAGTGGCATCACGCGTGCGGCCACCGGCGGCATCAACGGCTTCAACAACCGCCTGACCAACCTGGGCGTGATCAAGACGGACGGCTGGGACGTGGACCTGTTCTGGACGTTCCCCGAGTCCCGCCTGGGCCAGTTCAGCATCGACTGGCGCAACACGTTCGTCGGCGAGTACGAGGCGATCGGCGCGGCCGGCCAGCGCCAGCCGCAGGGCGTGGGCATCGAGGTGGTCGACAGCGCGATCCCGGACTGGACGTCCTCGTTCGTCACCGAGTGGGACCTCAACAACTGGTCCGCGGCGTGGACCATCCGCCACATCAGCGAACTGCGCGAGGAATGCGGCGGTGCCGTCACCTTCCCGGTGTGCAGCGACCCGGCCGACGGCATCAACGTGCTGGATGCGACCACCTACCACGACCTGCAGGTGGGGTACCGGTTCGAAGTGCTGCGGGGCCTGCAGCTGACCGCCGGCGCCAACAACCTGTTCGACGAGGACCCGCCGATCTGCCTGTCGTGCTCGCTCAACGGCTACGACGCGTCGACCTACGACATCCCGGGCGGCCGCTTCTTCTACGTGAGGGCGGACCTGCGGTTCTGATCGGCATGCAGCTGCGATAACGCGAACGGCCGGTGGATTCCACCGGCCGTTTTCGTTTCAGGGCGTGCGTCTGGATGTGCGATCAAGCGCGAGGCGCCGTTGCCCTTGCGCGGTCTACCGCAATGCCACCGCCGGGATATGGAGGTCCAGCGACAGCGCCAGGTGGTCGGAGAACGCGGCCGGCATCGCGCAGGCGTTGGCGCAGCTCAGGCCATCGCCGATCAGGATGTGGTCGATCGCGCGCTGCGGGCGCCAGCTCGGGAACGTCGGCACCACGCAGTCGGGCGGCTGCAGGCGGGTGCTGCGGAACAGCGCCTGCATTTCCGGCCGGTCAATCGGGCAGTTGAAGTCGCCCATCAGCACCGCGTGCGGGTGGTCGTGCAGCAGCTCGGACACGAACGCCAGTTGCGAGGCGCGCGAGGCCGCGCCCAGCGACAGGTGGACGATGGCGATCAGCAGGCCATCGTCGCCTTCGCCGAACCGCGCCATCAGCACGCCACGGCCGCTGATGCGGCCGGGCAGGGCATGGTCGATCACCTCGCGCGGCTCCAGCCGGCTGAGCAAACCGTTGGCGCTGGACGCAACCCCGCCGACGCGGCGGTTGGGCTGGTGGCTCCAGTAGTCGAACCCCGCCGCCTGGGCGAGGTAGTGCGTCTGGTTGGTGAAGCCCGAGCGCAGGCTGCCCGGGTCGCTCTCGTTGAGGCCGACGATGTCGTGCTCGCCGGCCAGCTTCGCGATGGTGTCCAGGCTGCCGCGCTTGTTGCCCGCCGGCAGGACGTGCGACCAGCTGCGCGCGACGTAGTCGTGGTAGCCGCGCGTGCTGGAGCCGGCCTGGATGTTGGCGCTCAGCAGCTTGAGCCGGCGCGGTGCCGGCGTCGTCTCCCGTGCGCTCGAGTCGGTCATGCGGGACGTGGCGTCAGCCGGCCGCCTCTTCGGCGGCAGGCGCGTCGGCGTCGGCATCGGCATCGGTCGCGGCCTCCGGCGTGGCGTTGGCGGCCGGTGCCGCCGGCGCATTCTCGGCGCGGGCGCGGGCCACCAGGTGGTCGGTAACGCGCAGCACGTCCTCGAACTGTTGGCCGCTGGCGACGCGATACTTGCCGTCGACGATGATCGTCGGCGTCGAGTCCACGCCACTGCGCTGCAGGAACTGCGTGGCGCGCTTCATGCGGGCATCGACCGCGAAGCTCGACATGGTGCTGGCGAATTCCTGCGCGTTGGCGCCGTGGCCTGCGTAGAACGCCGCGATCTCCTCGTCGGTCACGCCCTGCACCGGCAGGCTGCGCTCGACGTGGATCGCCTGGAACATGGCGTTGTGCGTCTTCTCGCGCAGGCCCATGGAATCGGCCGCGTAGAACGCCTTCGCATACGGCATCCAGTAGCCGCCGAACGGCGCCGCGACCGGATTGAAGCGCACGTACGCCGGCTGACGGGCCTTCCAGGCCTTCAGCTGCGGCTCGAAGGCGGCGCAGTGCGGGCAGGTGTAGCCGAACGCCTCGACCACTTCCACGGTGCCGGCCGGGCCGGGCGCGAACGGCTGGCCGCCGGCGATCTCGAAGTACTCCACCCCCAGCACCGGGGCCGGGCCCTGCGGCGGGGCGGCCTCGCCGGGAGCGGCCGGGGTCGCGGGCACGTCGCCCTCGGCCTGGGCCGGCGCGGACGTCTGGGCCGGCGCGGCTGCCGGATCGGCGGTGCGCTCGCCCGGGGCCGGGCCTTCCTGCGACGTGCAGGCGGCAAGGGCGAGCAGGGCGGTCAGCAGCAATCCGGAGCGGGCGGTGACGGGCAGTCGCAGGGTCATGGTGTGGTTCTCCGCAGGGGGCCGGGGGCAGGGCGCGAGGGCGTCCGGGGACGGTCGCGACCGGGGCCGGCCAGTGTAGTGAATGGAGCGTAGGGGGACGTCAGGCAAGGCCGCGTCGTCGACAGCGGTGGGCGACCCTTCAGTGGGCGCGGCCGACGCGCGCACGCGCGGCACGTTCACGGGCCACCAGGGCCTGCGCGTTGCGCAGCAGGTCGTCGAAGCTGTTGCCGAGCACGCGGTAGCGGCCGGCCACCACCAGCGCCGGGGTGCCGTCCACGCCGGTGCGGCGCAGGAAGGCATCGGCGCGCCCGATCTCGGCCTGCACCGCGTCGCTGGCCATGGCCGCCTGGAACTTCGCCGGGTCGACACCGTGACCGGCATAGAAGCCGGCGATCTCGGCCGGGGTCGGCCCGCTCATCGGCAGCGCGCCCTCCTCGTGCAGGGCGCGGAACATGGCCGAGTGGGTGCGGCCGGCCACGCCCATCGCGCGCGCGGCGAAGTAGGCGCGCGCATAGGGCATCCAGTACCCACCGAACGGGGCCGCCAGCGGCGTGACCTTCACGTCGGCCGGCAGCCGGGCCTTCCACGCCTGCAGCCGGGGCTCGAACGCGGCGCAGTGCGGGCAGGTGTAGCCGAACACCTCCACCACCTCGATGGCATCGCTCCGGCCATCGTAGGGCTGGCCGTCGGGGATCTCGATGTAGTCCACGCCCGGCACCAGCGGTGCGCCATCCGCCGGGGCGGCCAGGACGGGGAGGGTCATGAACAGGGCCAGCAGCAGGGCGGCCAGTCGGGCGGTCATCGGCATGGGTCGGGGATCACTCGGTTCGGTCGCAGGTGGAGTGCGGGGGGCAGGAAGGTGCGTCGGGCGCCGTGCGCACATCCATCCGGCATTGGAAACGCGGGGGGTGCGGAAACAAGAACGCCGACCGTCATCATAACGGTCGGCGTCAAAAGGATCGCTCGATCACCACCACTCGATCACAACCAGGGAGTGCCGGGTCGGACTGCCGCGGGCGCGGAAAGTTCCGCCGGTCCGCTCAGCTCCCGGTGACCGGGCCGGCTTCGGCGTCGGCGTCCAGATCGGTGGCCGGCTGGCCTGCGTCGGCCGTGTCGGCAGGCGGTACCGGCGCAGCGGCGGTTGCCGGGGCCGGGGCCGGCGGCGCATCGGCGGCGGCATAGTCGTTGGCGCGCGGGTGCAGGCCTTCCATGTAGCTGGCGAGGGCGCCGATTTCCTGGTCGGTCAGCTCGCTGGCCACGGTGGCCATGATGTTGAACAGGCGCGGGTCGGTGTACCCGGTCTGGCCGGCGCGGTACTCCTCCAGGCGGCGCTGGGTGTACGGCGAGGGCTGGCCGGCCACGTGCGGGTAGGCCGGGCCCGGGTTGCCGGTGCCGTCGGGGCCGTGGCACGCCATGCAGGCCGGGATGCCGCGCTCGGCATCGCCGGAACGGAACAGCTTCTGGCCGATCTCGTAGAACTTCAGCCCTTCGTACGGACCCTCGGCGACCAGGGTGTCGTCGGCCACGCCGGCGCCGGCCTCCTGGGTCGCGTAGTAGGCGCCGATGTCGCGGGCGTCCTGCGCGCTGAGCGCGTCGGCGAAGGGCTTCATCACCGCGGCCATGCCGGTGTTGCGCTCGCCGCTCTTGAACAGGGCGATCTGCTGGGCGATGTAGCGCTCGCTCTGGCCGGCCAGGCGGGGGTACTGCAGGTCGGTCGGGTTGCCGTCCAGGCCATGGCAGGCCGCGCAGGTGCCGGCCTTGGTGGCGCCGGCCTCGACATCGCCCCAGGTCGACTGCTCCGGCGCCGTGGTGAGCGGCGCGGACTGCACCGGCTCGTTGTCCGGGATCGGGGTGACCGTGGTCTGGGCGTAGGCAACGGCGGCCACCGCAAGGGCGGCGACACCGATCATGCCGAGGACGCGGGCTTGGCTCATCACGCTGGGCTCCGTAACTCTGGGGCGGCGGTGCCATGCGACCACGCCGGAACCGCGGAATTATCGGGCCGTGCCCCGCCCGGGTCAACGCGGCGGGTCAATGCGGATGCGGCCTGCGCCGCGATCGGCCGGGCCACGCAGCCGCACGTGCGATGCTATGGCGATGTCCAACCCCCTTGCCCGCGCCCGCTACATGGCGGCCGCCCACACCCCGCGCCAGCTGCCGCCCGACGGCGGTTTCGAAGTCGCCTTCGCCGGCCGCTCCAACGCCGGCAAGTCCACCGCACTCAACGCGATCTGCCAGCAGAACGCCCTGGCGCGGGTGTCCAAGACCCCCGGGCGCACCCAGCAGCTGGTGTTCTTCGACTTCGAACCTTCCAGCAACGGCCCGCCCGCCGACCGTTTCCTGGTCGACCTGCCCGGCTATGGCTACGCCAAGGTGCCCAAGGACCTGCAGGCGCACTGGCAGTCCTTCATCGACGGCTACTTCCGCACCCGCGAGGCGCTCAAGGGGCTGGTGGTGGTGATGGACATCCGCCA
>CAMPJI010000042.1 GCA_946886865.1 uncultured Lysobacterales bacterium
CCACAGAGGAGCATCCCCCATGAAGTGCAATCTGCTGCTCGCCGCCGGCCAGTCGCTGACGGGCCTCTCGCTGGTGTTTTCCGCCCCCGCGGCTGCCGCCGGGCCCGAGCAGGGACGCTGGTCGTTCTCGCTGCTGGGCGGCATCGACACGCCGGTCAGCGGCGACGTGCACGACGGCGCGGTCGCAGTGGTGCCGGACTTGGGCCCGCTGAACCCGGCGCTGGCCGGCGTCGACGCGGAGCTGCGCATCGGCGCGCGCGGCCACGACCGCATCTACGACATGGCCAGCACGTACGGGCTGGAGTTCGGCTATGGCCTGAGCGACCGCGCCGAGGTGTTCGGCCACCTGCGTGAGTCGCATGCCGACGAGGGCACGGTGCAGGTCGGCGGCGCGTTCGTGCCGGCCCTCAACACGGAGCTGCCGGTGTTCGGCACCTTCAGCGACTACGAGGCCTGGAGCGCCGAGGTGGGCTACCGCTACTACTTCATGCAGCCCGGCGGCGCGCGTCCGTTCGTCGCCGGCCGCGTGGGCGCCACAGAAACCGAAGAAATCCGCGCGACGTTCGTGATCCCGGACGCCGGCATCGCCATCAACGATGTGCCGTTTACCGAAAAGGGCTGGGTGGTGAGCGGCGGCGTGGACCTCGGCGTGCTGATCCCCGTGGGCGAGCGCTTCAGCGTGGTCGCGCAGACCGGCGTGCGCTACGTCGATGACCTGGACGGCGACGACAGCGCCATCGGCGGCCTGGGCCTGGGGTCGATCAACGACACCGGCAGCCGCGTGTCGGTGCCGTTCTCGCTGTCGGCGCGCTGGGACTTCTGAGCCCGTCGGAACACGCCCGGCCTGATGGAGGCCCGCACATCGTGCGGGCCCTTTTGTTTGCGGCCCTGAACACCGGGGGCAGCGTGGAATTTCCCCGCATGCGAAGGCGAGCCGACGCGGCCCCCGGGTGCCTGACGTCAAACCGGTGACAGACGGGAGTCACTCGCACCCGATGCCATCGTCATCGCGGTCCAGGTGCGGGCCGTACCCGGGCTCGCCTCGCCGGACGGGAGCAGCGCCCGCGGCGCGCGCTGCGTCGCAGTTGCGGTAGGCGCCGCCGCCGCCGTTGAAGCGGGCTGCGCGGGAGGGCGCGAGTTGAGCGGCATCGGGTCGCGCGGCCGCAGGCGCGCGGTGGCAGTGATAGCCACCGTTCTTGCGGTCGTTGTGGCAGCCCTCGGCGTTCAGCCCGCCGCTGTGGGCCCACGCCGGGCCGGCGAAGGCCGCCAGCGCACCGCACACGACAAGACACAGCACCGTCTTCATCTGGACACCCCCCGCGTCCGTCATCGACCGCGCGACGCTACCACCCACGGCGGCGTGTGCCACTGAACAGGGGCGCGACGGCCCATCAGCTTCGGTCGTAGACGGTCGGCGGCCGTCGGGTCTACAGCGCGTAGGTCACCTTGGTGCCGTCGATGACGATCTTGCGGCTGTCGGTCAGGCTCTGGACCACCGAGGCGACCTGCTTGTCGTTGAGGGCCGGCTTGAAGTACGACTTGATCGATGACTGCAACGTGGCGACCCGGGTGGGCTTGTTCGCCGTCATGCGCTTCAGGCGCCGGACCACTTCGGCCGCACGCGTCTTCGTGTTGGCCTCGGCGGCCGTTACGGCGGGTGCCGCCGGGGGCGCCGGGTCCACGGTGACGACGATCTTCCTGGCGGACTTCTTCGATGCGGTGCCCGCTGCTGGAGTGGCGGCTTTGGAAACCGCAATGGGCGTCGGGCCCGGCTTCGCCTTCGACGGGATCTTTGCCAGCCGCACGCAGTGGATCTGCTGGCTGGCCAGGTGCTTGATCAGGGGGTCGAAGCCGGTGTCGCCTGAGATGATCGAGAACCGGCTTCCGGGGAACTCCGAAGCCAACTTGCCGATGTAGAACGCGATGTGGAAATCCAGTGCGTTGGGCCCGTTGCCGTGGATGCGCACCACCTCGGCATCGGCGCCGAAGGGCCGCAGGGCCTCGAAGAGTTCGACCGGCATCTTGGTCTGGCTCTGGCCGATGAAGAGCTTGATCCGGCATTCGCCCGGCTTGAGCGCACCGATGTCCTTGAACGGGACGTTCTCGAAGTCGCTGAGTACGAAGTGCTGGCTCAAGCCGCGTCCCCCGGGCGGTGATGGCGCAAGTCTATGCCGCGCCCACGGCGTGCGCGACTGGCGCCCACGTGCCCTCCGCACCGCCATCAGCCCCGCCCGCCACGCTTGAAACAGGCCCACATCACACCGACCTTCCGGACGTGACCCGCTCCGCCGACCCGCGCCCGACGCCGCCCGAGAAGCCGCTGCCCACCGACTGCTGTGGCAGCGGCTGCGCCGTGTGCGTCAACGACGCCTACCAGGAGGAGTTGGACGACTACGAGGCGCGCCTGGCGGCGTGGCGCGTGCGCAACCCGGGCCTGGATGCGGCGGATCGGCGCAGCACTGGCGACTGAGGGCGCGGGCCGGCGGTGCGAACGTCGGCTGCGCGTGCGCCTCTAAACCTGTCCCGCATTAGCGGCATCCAACCCGGCCCTGACATTCCGGATGCCGCCATGCCGTTGCTTCTTCGCCTTGCCGCCCTATTGCTGTTGCCCCTCGTGCTGGTGTCCGCCGCGTGTGCCCCGCGCGCGGATGCGCCGCCGGCCACGTCGGGCACCGCGTTCGACAACGGCCTGTGGTTCGACGGCGAGCGCTTCGTACCCGGCACGTGGTACGCGGTGGACGGGCGGCTGACGCGCACGTCGCCGACGGTGGTCGAGCGGCGCGTCGACCTGCAGGGCGGGCACGCGCTGCCGCCGTTCGCCGAAGCGCACAACCACAACCTGCAGAACGCGTGGGGCGTGGGGCAGGCGCACGCGCGCTACCGGGACCACGGTGTCATGTACGCGGCGATGCTGTGCGGCAACGGCGCGTCGGCGCAGGCGGCGCGCGACGCGCTGGGGCCGGAGCCGGGGCTGGACGTGCTGTTCGCCAGTGCGTGCATCTCCAGTTCCGACGGCCACCCGCTGCGCATGGCGCGCACGCAGCCCGACGGCACGCTGGCCCCGGTCGAGGACATCCACGACATCGGCTACATCGTCATGGACGCCGTGGCCGACGTGGACCGCAAGTGGCCGCTGGTGCGCGCCGCCAAGCCCGACCTGGTCAAGGCCATCCTGGTGCACAGCGAGCGCCCCGAGCACCGCCACAACCCCGACATGCACGGCATCAACGGCCTGGCGCCCGAGGTGCTGGCGCCGCTGGTGCGTCGCGCCCACGCCGAGGGCCTGCGCGTGGTGGCGCACACCGAGTCCGCTGCCGACTTCCGCACGGCGGTGGAGGCGGGCGTGGACTGGATCGGCCACCTGCCGGGCTACCGGCTGTGGGACGGCATGGACGAGGCCGACTACCGGCTGGACGACGCGTCGATCCGACTCGCCGCGAAAAAGGGCATCGCCGTGGTCGCCACTGCCAACCTCGCCGAATTCTCCGCGCGCGGGGATGCCGCCGCGCTGGCACGTGCGCAGGCGCTGCAGAAGGACAACCTGACCCGGCTGATCGATGCCGGCGTGGTCATCGCCATCGGCAGCGACCGCTACGACGCCACCAGCCTGGTGGAATACGACTACCTGCGCGGGTTGGGCGTCATGGACGACGCCGCGCTGCTGCGCGCGATGGTGGAGCACACCCCCCGCCTGCTGTTCCCCGAGCGCCGCATCGGGCGGATTGCCGACGGGTACGAGGCGCACTTCCTGGTGCTGCACGGCAACCCGCTGGTGGACCCGGACGCCATGCGCCGCATCCGCCACCGCGTGCGCCACGGCCGCGTGATGGACGAGCCGCGGCCCTCCACCTCCTTGTAGGAGCGACGTGAGTCGCGACCGTGACACCCATCTGCGACGGACTTCTGCAGGAGTGGCTTCAGCCGCGATCGGCGGGTGGCGCGGGCTCCGTGGGGCGGGGTTCGCGGCTGAAGCCGCTCCTACAGACGCATCGATGCGTGGCGCGGCACACGGCCCAGGCCGCTGCGGTGGCCCGGCCGCGTTTCTTTCTAGGATCCGTTTCCGCGGCGGGCCCGGGCCGATGAAGCAGCAGGTGCACTACGTGCGGACCGGCGACGGCGTCCAGCTGGCGTGGGCCGAGAGCGGGCACGGCCGGCCGCTGGTCAAGGCGGCGACGTGGCTGACCCACCTCCAGTACGACCAGGAAAGCCCGGTCTGGGCGCATTGGCTGCGCTTCCTCGGCGGCCATTACCGCTACGTCCGGTTCGATGAACGCGGCTGCGGCATGTCGGACTGGAACGCAGGCGACCTGACGCTGCCGCGCTGGGTGGAGGACCTGGAAACGGTCGTCGACGCGGCCGGCATCGACCGCCCGTTCGTCCTGCTGGGCATCAGCCAGGGCGCCGCCACCGCGATCCGTTACGCGGTGCGCCATCCGCGCCGGGTCTCGCACCTGGTGCTGTACGGCGGCTACGCGGTGGGCGGGTTGCGCGGCGACGACCCGGCACGCGCGGCGCTGTTCCGTGCGGTGATGGAGGTGGCCGCGCTGGGCTGGGGCAACGACAACCCGGCCTTCCGCCGCCTGTTCGCCGAGCGCTTCGCACCCGGGGGCACCGCCGAGCAGATGGCGTGGTTCGATGCGTTGTGCCGCCGCACCACCTCGCCGTCCAATGCCGCCGCGCTGCTGCAGGCGCGCGGCAATGTCGACGTGCGCGACCAGCTGGCGCAGGTGCGCGTGCCCACCCTGGTGCTGCATGCCCACCGCGACCAGATCGCGCCGCTGGCGCAGGGGCGGCAGCTGGCCAGCGGCATCCCGGGGGCGCGCTTCGTACAGCTGGAGTCGTGCAACCACGTGCTGCTGGAACACGAGCCGGCGTGGCGGGAGTTCCAGGACGCGGTGCTGGCCTTCACCGGCGTGGTGCGGCCCGAGGCCCGCGCCGAGCCGGACCGCGCGGCGCTGACCGCACGCGAGCGCGAGGTGCTGGCGCTGCTGTGCGCCGGCCGCAGCAACGCGCAGATCGGCTGGGAGCTGGGCGTGGCCGAAAAGACCGTGCGCAACCACGTGTCCGGCCTGTACCGGAAGCTGGGCGTGCGCAGCCGCGCCGAGGCGATCGTGCGCGTGGTGGGCCGGCGCGGCGACGCGGACTGACCCGCGGCCCGGACGGGGTGAGGGGCGGGGCGCCCCGGGACATTTGTCCCGAAACGGGCGCCAACGGGCATGACGACCGGGACAACGTTCCCATCGCCGGCGGCGCGGGCGGGACGCAGCCTGTCGCCACCTCCCACGTCTGCGAGCGTCTCCCATGTTCCGTGTCTTCGCCTTCGTCTACGGCACTGCCAGTTACGCGGTGTTCCTGCTGGTCTTCCTCTACGCGGTCGGTTTCGTTGCCGGCGTGGGCGTGCCCCGGCACGTCGACAACGGCCCGGCGACCGCCTGGCCCCTGGCGCTGGCGATCGACGCGGCGTTGCTGTCGCTGTTCGCGCTGCAGCACAGCGGCATGGCGCGGCCGGCGTTCAAGCGCTGGTTCACGCGCGTCGTCCCGGCGCCGCTGGAGCGCAGCACGTTCGTCATGGCCACCAACGTCGTGCTGGTGCTGCTGTACTGGCAGTGGCGCCCGTTGCCGGCGCTGGCCTGGGACGTCGAGGCCGGGGCGGCACGCGCCCTGCTGCACGGGCTGGCGGCGCTGGGATGGCTGCTGGTGCTGGCCAGCACGTTCCTGATCGACCACTTCGACCTGTTCGGTGTGCGTCAGTCGTGGCGCGCCGCCCTGGGCCGCGGGCCGCGGCCGTCGTCGCCGTTCGTCACGCGCGCGCTGTACCGCATCGTGCGCCACCCGATCATGCTCGGGTTCCTCATCGCGTTCTGGGCCGCACCGACGATGACGCTGGGCCACCTGATGTTTGCCGGCGTGACCACCGGTTACATCCTGGTGGCGGTGAAGTACCTGGAGGAGCGCGACCTGGTCGCCCAGTTCGGCGACACCTACCGCGACTACCAGCGGCGCGTACCCATGCTGCTGCCGTGGCGCCGCCGCGCACCCGATGCCGATGGCGTGACGGCGGCCGGCGTGGATGCGATGCCATCGCCGCCGGGCGGCCGTTGAGGGGGCGTCGACCGGTGCTTCGACGCGGCCGGTCGCTGCGTCGGACGTCTACCGCTTCAGGTACGGGCGGGCGCAAGCGCTTCGCGTGTCGGCGCGATCGCGTTGGCCGGCGGCGCGGACGTCACCTGCAGCCGCGCGAGCGTGTCGTCCAGCGGGGCCGCGATCGCATCGTGCGTGCGCATGTGGCCGACGCGGCGTGCGGGGTCGTCCAACCCGCCCTGGATCACGAACACGTGCGCGCCCTTCGCCAACCCGCCGGTCTGCGCGCTCAGCACCACGTGGTCGATGCGTGTCAGCCCCCGCGAATGCGCCAGCAGCGCCAGGCTGGCGCTCATGCGCTCGCTCGCCGCGTCGGGCGTGCGGCCCAGGTCGCGGTCCAGCCGGTGGACGCCGGCGCGGGCCTGGTCCAGCAGCGGCGACAGTGGAGTCGTCGCATCCGTGCGGGCATCGCGCAGTGGAGTGGCCGCATCGGATGTCCCCGGATCGAGGCCGATGCGACGGCCTTCGCCGTCCCGCGCGCGCAAGGGCGGCACGCCGGGATCAACGCGCATCAGCGTGCGGGTCTGGTGCTGGGAATCCTCGAACAGGTCGACGATGCCGCCGCGGTGCCGCGTGCGCGACAGCCCGTCGCGCGACACCGCCGACCACGCGCCGTCGACATGGCGCGCGCCGTGCCCGTCCAGGTTCCACAGCACGACATCGTCGCCCGATGCGTACAGCCCGGCGGTGGGTGGGTTGCCATGCTCCGGCCGCGGCCGGCCCCACGCGTAGGCGCCGCCTTCGTCCAGCGCGGCGATCAGCCGCGGCGCCTGGGCCGGTTGCAGGAAGAGGTTCTTCACCGCGGTGTAGTGGTGCGGCAGATCGGGCTGGCCGGGCTGCTGCGCAAGCTGCGTGGGGTTGACCAACGGATTAGCGACAACCGCGCCCCACGCCTCGGCCAGCGGGCTGCGCGCGTCGGCGTTGCGCAGGGCGATGAGGACTTCGGCGGCGTGCATGGCGTGTTCGCGGCCGGTTTCCAGGTAGTCACCTTCCTGCGAAAAGATCGAGTCGACGGCTTGGTTCACCGCGGCCACGTCGGCGTACGCTCCGTTATCCATTCTTGCCAGGATGCGGGGCGTCCACTTGCTGCCGCTCTGGTTCTGCAGCTTGAGGACCGCGGTAGCAAGGCGGACCTGATCGTCGGGTGTGGAAGTCTCGTAGAGCGTGGTGGCGCGAATCTGAGGTACGACGCCTGACATCAGTCTCTCGACCTGCGCGTTGTCGCGTCCGTGCACGTAGGCGACGCCATCCTCGCTAACGAGGTAGGCATTCATCCTGTCCATCAGGACGGCGTCGGGCGGCCGGTATCCATCGGCTTTGATGGCACGACCTGTGCGTGCCAGATCCGAGGTGAATTGACGGGCTTGGCTTGGAGTGAGCTCCCAATCTGGGCGGTGCTCGCGCGCCCAGGCTTGGAATTGTTGGACGAGTTCGGTCGCTACAGAGGGGTGCTGCCCGAGGTCGGTCTGAAGCGTCCCAATAGACAGGCCGCTATTGCCGACCGGTTCCATGCGGTCTCCGCGGATGTTGCCGGCGAAGGAAAGACGGTGGGAGACGTCTCTACCGCTGAAGCCTCCTTCCGAGCCCATCCCGATTGCGAAATATGCAATGGCGCGTAGCTCTCCGTGGGTCAGGTCGTTGCGGCGGGTTGGCTGGTCTGTCGGCGTCATCCTTGACTCCTTGATTGTTGAGCGGCTAGTCCATGTCATCCAGACATGTGGTGGAAGCGGAATCCGTGCGTGCCACGTCGTCGCGCTGCAGCGTCAGATAGCGCTCGTAGTCGCTTCCGACACGCTGGAACCACTCCAGCGAACCGTCCTTCAAGACGAAGTAGTCCGTCCATGCGCCGAACTCGGGGCACGCAACAACTGCGCCCTCGGGCGCCAGCGTGCAGAAGCGCGCCTCAAGCCGATTGCCACGGACACGTCCTTCCACGTGACCGGCCTGGCCCATGCCGCGACCGTCGCCGTCATGCCAACTCCCGCGAACAGCGCCGTTGCTTTCCGCCAGCTCGATTCCGGCAGTGTGTTGCCAACCGCATCGCTCGGCATAGGACCAATCCCCCGCAAAGTCGGAGGCGGCGGGCGGGGCCGCCGTGGCGCAGGAAGAAGTAAGCGCGGCGCAAGCCAGCGCCATGAGCATCCGTGTCATGCGTGTCATCCGTGATCGAGCGAGTGGGCTTTATAGCGGAAGAAGGAAGGGCTTGCCAAAGCGGGCGCCACTCCTGACCCGGAAGCGAAGCGGCGCACTTGATCGTCATTCCCGTGGCGGCGGCAATCCACGGACTTCGAAACGTTGCGATCACGGGCATGGAGGACCGCCCGAGGGTGGACGGTTCATGGATGGCCGCCTTCGCGGGAGTGACGGCCGGGGGGACCCGCCGCCTAGCGCCCGGCTGTATCGGTTGGGCCCGACGTCCCGTCGTTACGGATGTGACCTGTGCCTTCCGGCAGGCTGCAGGCCACCGGCCCGTGCGGCATGATCGGCGCTCCCGGGGGCGTGGCTCCCGTCTGACCACGGAGTGCCCATGCGCCGCGTTCTTGTCCTCTCCGCTTTGTCCCTGGCCCTGTTGACCGCCTGCTCGACGGTCCCGCCGACCGCCGCCACCGCGCCGGGTGCCGAGTCCACGCAGGCCGCCGCCACCTCCGAGGACGCGCGCCTCAACGCGTGGTTCGAGCGCAAGTACGAGGAGGAGCTGCAGTTCAGCCCGATCCAGATGACCTTCCTGGGCCGCAAGGACCGCTATTCCGAAATCGACGACATGTCGCGCGAGGCCGCCGACCGCCAGCTGGCGTGGCGCGAGGCCGCCGTCGAGGAGATGCAGTCCACCTTTGACTACGACGCGCTGAGCGATGCCAGCAAGCTGTCGTGGGACCTGTACGAGTACCAGTTGGATGCGGCCAAGGCCGCGCACCCGTTCGCCGACCACGGCTACCCGTTCGAGCAGATGGGCGGCATGCAGTCGCAGCTGCCGACCTTCATGATCAACTTCCACAAGGTGGAAGAAGAATCGGATTACACCGCCTACATCGCGCGACTACGCGAGGTGCCGCGCGCGTTCGGGCAGTTGATGGACCAGGTCAGGCGCTCGGCCGAGCTGGGCATCCGCCCGCCGCGTTTCGCCCATGAAGGCGTGATCGACCAGGGCACGAAGGTCGTGACCGGTGCGCCGTTCACCGAGGGCGACGACAGCGCGCTGTGGGCCGACGCCCAGGCCAAGGCCGACGCGCTGGTGAAGGCCGGCAAGATCGACGAGGCGCGCGCCACCGAGTTGAAGGCCGAGGCCCGCGCGGCGCTGGTGGAGGCGGTCAAGCCGGCTTATGCCGACGTCATCGCCTGGTTCAAGGCCGACATGCCCAAGGCCGCCGTCAACCCGACCGGTGTCGGCAGCCGCCACCCCAACGGTGCGGCGTACTACGCACAGCGGCTGAAGGCGTCCACCACCACCGACCTGACCGCCGACCAGGTGCACCAGATCGGCCTGGACGAGGTCAAGCGCATCCGCGGCGAGATGGAAGCGCTGAAGGACAAGGTCGGCTTCGAGGGTGACCTGCAGGCGTTCTTCAAGTTCATCGCCACCGACCCGCAGTTCAAGTACCCCAACACCGACGCCGGCCGGCAGGCCTACATCGACGACGCCACCAAGGCGATCAACACCATCAAGCAGCAACTGCCGAACTACTTCGGCTTGCTGCCCAAGGCCGACATCGTGGTCAAGCGCGTGGAGCCGTTCCGCGAAGTCGATGGCGCCGCGCAGCACTACTACCCGAGCACGCCGGATGGCAGCCGCCCGGGCGTGTACTACGCGCACCTCTCGGACATGAACGCGATGCCCAAGACCGAACTGGAGGTCATCGCGTACCACGAGGGCCTGCCGGGCCACCACATGCAGATCGCCATCGCCCAGGAGCTGCAGGGCGTGCCGGAGTTCCGCAAGCAGGCCGGTTTCACCGCATACGCCGAGGGCTGGGGCCTGTACTCGGAGTGGCTGGCGCGCGAGATGCCCGGCACCTACACCGACCCGTACTCCGAATACGGCCGCCTGACCTCGGAGATGTGGCGCGCGATCCGCCTGGTGGTCGACACCGGCCTGCACGCCAAGGGTTGGACGCAGGAGCAGGCGGTGGCCTTCATGTCCGAGAACAGCTCGATCCCCAAACAGGCGGTGGAAGCGGAGATCCGCCGCTACATCACCTGGCCGGGCCAGGCGACGGCCTACAAGATCGGCATGATCAAGATCCAGGAGCTGCGCGCCAAGGCCGAGACGGAACTGGGTGACGACTTCGACATCCGCGGCTTCCACGACGCCATCCTTGGCGGCGGCGCCCTGCCGCTGGGCCTGCTGGAGCGCCGCATCGACCAGTGGATCGAGGAAGAAAAGCAGGCCTGACCGCTGATCGCCAGGTAGTGACGCAGGGCCCGGGTTCGTCCCGGGCCCTGCCGCTTCCGCCTCTGGAGATGCCGTTCGTTTGATGGGTGGCTGCAATCCACCAGACAATGAACGCACCCAAGTCGCACCGCACACAATCGCCATATCCGTGACGGATGGGCCGTGCCGGCCTGCACGCGCCGCCGTTCAATGCGCCCCATGGCTACGCAGGCGGCGATGATCTCCAGCACCGCGTTCTCGCCCGCTTACCAGACGGTGCACGAGGCGGGCGCAGCGCTTTCCATGCACCGGCACGGTGCACGGTACGTGTCCCTTGTCGTGGCGGGCAGCTATGTCGAAGTGGGCCTGGAGGGTCCGGTGGATTGCATCCCGGGCGTCGTGGTCATGCATCCCGAGTTCCATGCGCACGGCGACCGCTTCGGTCGCAACGGCGCGCGCACGTTGAATGTCGAGCTGCCCACGTCCGGAATCGGCGGTGGCGTGTGCGCGTGGCACGTCGATGACCTGAACGAGGCCAAGGATGTTTTCCTGCGAGCGCCCGGGCACCTCCCCGCGTTGCTTGCTCGCGCCGCGTTGCTGGAGCGCTCCGCGTTGCCGCCGTGGCAGGTCGCGATGGCGGACGCGGTGCGCGACGGGGATGCGGGGCTGGCTGACATCGCGCGGGACCTGGGCATCTCGCCGGAGCACGCCAGCCGGGCATTGGCTCGCAGCCACGGCATGTCTCCCCGGGCCTTGCGGCGGGAGGCGCGCTGGCGCCGTGCGCTGCGGCTGCTGGAGAGTGAGCTGCCGCTTGCAGAAGTCGCAGTCATGGCGGGCTTTTCCGACCAGAGCCACCTCTGTCGCGTGACCCTGATGAATACGGGGTCCACGCCGGGGCGTTTGCGACGGAGGATCAAGTGCGTTCAAGACGCCCGGGGGGCGGCTGCGGCCTGATAGCGGCCACTCTTCAATGGACCTTGCCCCATGCCAAACCGGATACGGAAAGGCGCGCGCTGCAGCGTCGCCGTCCTTACCCTTTGTACGACCCTGCTTCTGGGACCCTCGCAGGCACTGGCGGCCACACGCAGCAGCTCGGAGGCCGCAGGTCGTGCGATGGCCGAAGCCTCCCGCGCAGCCCTGAGCGTGGACATGCCGGCCGCGCTGGACGCACTGACCCAGGTTCCTGCTGAGCAGTTCGTCGGCAAGGACGCGCGCGTGCGCAACTGCATGATCCAGACTTTCGGATCCGCCGACTCGCCGCCGCCTGTTTCGGGCATCGACGACCCCTTCGCCCGTGCGGTGGTCGCGGCCTACCGCCGTTACTGGTGGCATGTGCTGCGCCAGCCCGAACGACGGCCGGCGCTGGAAACCCGCCTCGGCGCCGACCTGGCAGGGCTGTTGGATCGCCCCCCGCCGAAAAACACCGAGGCGGCGCTGGACCGCTTGGTCGAGCGCATCGGTGATGCACTGCGGGAACGCGGCCTGTACGCGCAACAGGGCCGGACGCCTCCGCTGCACGAGTTGCTGCTGTGGGCCACCCAGCAGCCGCGCGACTACAGCGTGGCCTTGCCAGAAGGCTTCGAGCAGCCCGTCCGGGTGTTCATCTTGGAGGATTTCCTCAGCAACGGATGGACCCACTATGCCCGCTGCGGCATGCGCGGCCCTGGCGGATGGGCCAATCCCGAGGGGCTGTACGCGGTTAGGCACCGCTACGACAGCCTCGAGAGCGAGGAATTCCAGGTCAGCTTCCTCGGCCATGAAGCGCAGCATTTCGCCGACGTGCGGCGGTGGCCCGACATGCCCTCGTGGCAGCTCGAGTACCGCGCCAAGCTGACCCAGCTGGTGCTGGCCGATCAGAGCCTGGCATCGATCCTCGAGACGTTCGTGCGTACCCGCACGGACGACCGTTCGCTCCCCCATCCCTATGCGAACTCACGCGTGGTGCGCGACCTCATGGAGGCCCTTGAGTTGACGAGCCCAGCCGATCTCGCCAGTACGGCGCCCGCAAACATCCGCCGGGTTGCCCGCGAATTGCTGGTCAACGACACGGAGCAGCGCGAACCTCCGAGATGAGCCTCGCCGTCGAGCGCGCGCTTGCGACGGTCAACAGATTGCCGTTCCAGCGGTACTCTCGTACCACCGGGACCCGCCGCCCACCACGAGTCGCCAGCGCACGGGACCAACGCGTGAAGCGACAGTCGGAGGCGCGGGTCTAGGCGGTTGGAGGTGTAACCCGTGCATGGCGGGGCCCATTGTCGCGACCGCGGCAAGGCCGCGTAGCATGACCCGCGGATCCCAACCCATGAGCCCGGCCATGGTCTTTCGCATCTCGGTGACGTTGCTGGTGCTGCTGGTGCTGGGTGCGGTCGTCGCGCCGGGGGCGTTCGGCGCGCTGAGCGCGCAGGTGCAGGCGGCGACGCTGGCGCGGGCGGGGTGGCTGTACCTGGTGATCGTGTTCGGGGTGCTGGCGTTCCTGGTGTACCTCGCGATCGGGCGGCTGGGGTCGCTGCGCATCGGTGGCGATGACGCCGAGCCGGAATTCTCGCGGCGCTCGTGGTTCGCGATGCTGTTCTCGGCCGGGATGGGCATCGGGCTGGTGTTCTGGGGCGCGGCCGAGCCGCTGTCGCATTTCCAGTCACCGCCGGAAGGCCTGGAGGGCAGCACCACGCAGGCGGCGTCGGCGGCGATGCGCTATGCGTTCTTCCACTGGGGGCTGCACCCGTGGGCGATCTACGCGCTGGTGGGGCTGGGCATGGCGTGGTTCCAGTTCAACCGCGGCTCGCGCGGGCTGGTCAGCGACCTGCTGGCGCCGCTGATCGGGCGGCATGCGCAGGGCGCGGCCGGCACCGCGATCGACGTGCTGGCCGTGGTCGCCACGGCGGTCGGCGTGGCGACCACGCTGGGCTTCGGCGCGGCGCAGATCGCCGCCGGCCTGCAGCGCGTCGCCGGCGCCCCCGACGGCGTGGCGACGCAGCTGGTGGTGATCGCCGTGGCGTTCGTGCTGTACATGGCCTCCTCGGCGACGGGGTTGGAGCGCGGCATCAAGTGGCTGTCCAACCTCAACATGGCGGCGGCTGCGTTGTTGCTCGCGCTGGTGCTGGTGCTGGGACCGACCGCCTTCCTGTTCGAGACGCTGACCACCACGCTGGGCAGCTACCTCAACCTGCTGCCGTCGATGAGCCTGCGCATGACGCCGTTCTCGCAGCGCAGCTGGGTGGGCGACTGGACGATCTTCTACTGGGCCTGGTGGATGGCGTGGGCGCCGTTCGTGGGCGCGTTCTTCGCGCGCATCTCGTATGGGCGGACGGTGCGCGAGTTCGTGCTGGGCGTGGTGGCGGGGCCGGCGCTGGTGAGCTTCCTGTGGTTCGCGGTGTTCGGTGGGGCGACGCTACATGCGCAGCTGTTCGGCGGCGCCGACCTGCTGGGCGAGCTCGCACGGGGCTACCAGCACGTGCTGTTCGCGCTGTTCGACACGCTGCCGTGGGCGACGCTGCTGGCGTGGGTGGCCATCGTCCTGCTGATGAGCTTCTTCGTGACGTCCGCGGACTCGGCCACGCTGGTGCTGGCGAGCATGTCCAGTGAAGCGGCCGGTGACCCCCCGCTGCTGCGCAAGATGGTGTGGGGCGTCCTGCAGGCGGCCATCGCGGTGGCGTTGTTGCTGGCCGGGGGCCTGGACGCGCTGCAGTCGATGGTGATCGTGGCTGCACTGCCCTTCGCGCTGCTGCTGGCCGCGGCGGTGGTGTCGCTGCACCGGGTGCTGGCCGAAGCACGCGCCGCGCACGACCGCGAGGACCGCGAACTGCACCGTGCCGAGAAGCGGTGGCTCGAGCGCGAGCGAGGCCAACCGATGGCCCGCGCATCCGGGGCGGACGTGCGTCCGGATCGTGCCGATTGACTTCGACGCTGCGGCCCACACTTCAGTTTTCCCGCCCCAGGAGATGCCCCGTGTCGAACTACCGCAAGGACCCCGACGCCATCGCCCGCCTGACGCCCGAGCAGTACCGCGTCACCCAGGAATCCGGCACCGAACGCCCGGGCACCGGCGAGTACCTCGCCAACAAGGCGCCGGGCATCTATGTCGACATCGTGTCGGGCGAGCCTTTGTTCGCCTCCAGCGACAAGTACGAGTCGGGCTGCGGCTGGCCCAGTTTCACCAAGCCGATCGAACGGGCGAACGTCAGCGAACTGCGCGACATGACGCACGGGATGATCCGCACCGAAGTCCGCTCCGCGAACGGCGACAGCCACCTGGGCCATGTCTTCCCGGACGGCCCCGCCGACCGCGGCGGGCTGCGCTACTGCATCAATTCCGCGTCGCTGCGCTTCGTGCCGCGCGATCAGATGGAAGCGCAGGGTTACGGGGCGTACCTGGACCAGGTCGAGGATGTTCGCTAGGGCTTCGGGCTGACGCCGTGCTGCCCTGATGCGCCCGGTCCAGCCCGGGCGCTGCGCGCCGGGGTGCCTAGTGGCCCTCTGGATGGACTCGGACGACGCGGTCGATCCGTGCGGCATAGCAGCCCCGGGTGGCGTAGGGGGCATGCACGCCGGTGCGGTTGCAGGCGCTACGGCGTCGGGTAAGGCGATGTCTTCAGCAGCCGGGCCAGATGCGCGGCGTTGCTGGCGATGGTGCGGATCGTCTCGGCGACTTTCCTGGGCGTCCGCTCCAGGTCCTGGTAATCGGTGCTGCCCATCGCCTCGCCGACCCAGTACGGCGGACTGGCGCCGGGGATGGTGAAACCGACATCGGTGAGTGCCTGGTAGATCTCGGCGCAGCAGTGGTGCGCGCCGTCCTCGTTGCCGACCACCGCGGCGACGGCGACCTTGCCGAAGGTGGGGTAGCGGCCGTCGTCGTCGATCTCCGACAGCACCGCGTCGAGCCGTTCGAGTACGCGCTTGCAGACGCTGGAGGGCTGGCCCATCCAGATCGGCGTGGCGACCACCAGGATGTCGGCGTCCATGATGCGTTTGCGCAGTGGCGGCCACTCGTCGCCGTCGCCCTCGTCGGCGGTGACGCCGGGCTTGACGTTGAAGTTGGCGACGCGGTCGCTGGCGGTCTCGACGTCGTGCTTGCCGAGTGCGCGCAGCACCTGGTCGAGCAGCTTCTGGGTGGAGGAGGGCTCGTCGCCGGACTTGAGCGTGCAGTTGAGGCCGTAGGCGCGCAGGGGCATGGGGGGCTCCTTCGGGCGGGACGGTCGACCGTAGGCGCGGCGGCGTGGATGGGGTGTGGAAGGGCGCGGAGTGGGGCGTGGGCGTTCGGTCACCTGCCTTGCGTCAACAGGTTCGTTGTAGGAGCGACGTGAGTCGCGACCGCGCTGCTTGGTAGCGAGAGGCGTCGCGACTTACGTCGCTCCTACAAGGGCACCTGTCCATCCGCGCGACCGTGTGGCGGGCCGCGGGAACTTGGCGTGTTCGCGGCCGAAGCCGCTCCTACAACGGCATTGCAGGCGCAACGATCAGCGGGATGCCATCGGTGTGGACACGTCGCAGTCGGGACCGGGCACCTTCGTATCGCCACGCACACAGGGACGGAACGCGGGCAGGGCGGCGATGCGGCGTTCGTGCCCGGCATCGATCGCGAAACGCTGCACGGGCTCGCGGCGACACGCAGGGCGTTGCACGGGCAGCGCACTGGGCGCGGCCTCGCAGCTGGCGTCGTACAGCGTGTAGTGGCATCGGCCGCTGGCGCTGTCGATGCACTCGAACCGTGCGACACCCGGGTTCGTGACCACACGGCTGTACAGGCGGTCGATACCGCCGGCCTGCTCGCGCTGGATGAAGGTGCTGCCGCCCAGGTCGCAGCCGTAGAGGGACAGCACGTAGCAGCACAGGGCAATGAGCTTGTTCATGGGGCACCTTGTTGGGTCGGCGGACGCGGCGTCGCGTGCAGGCTTGGACGGCAGTGCGCGTCACATGTGACGGAACAGCGCCATGAAGGGGGCGCTGACCGCCAGGGTTTCGGGGCGCGACTTCAAGCGCACGGTGCCGCGCCCGCTGTCGTCGCGGATGACACCCGCGACGGCCTTGAGGTTGACGATGGTCGAGCGGTGGATCTGCTTGAAGCAGGTCGGGTCCAGCACGTTGAGCAGCTCGCGGATCGGCGTGCGCAGCAGCGCTTCGCCGTCGGCAGTCACCACGGTGGTGTACTTGTGGTCGGCGCGGAAGTAGGCGACGTCCTCGACCAGGATCAGCCGCGTCTCGCGACCGGCACTGGCGGTGATCCAGGTCAGCGGCTCGGGTGCGTCCTTCGCTGGCGCGGCGCGGCCCAGGCGTTGCACCAGGTCGGCCAGCGTGGACGCGTCCAGCTGCGTGCGGCGCGCCTTGAGGCGCTCGACGGTGGCGGCCAGGCGCGCCGGCTCGATCGGCTTGAGCAGGTAATCAATCGCGCCGCGCTCGAACGCGTCCACCGCGTACTGGTCGTAGGCGGTGACGAACACCACCTGAGTCGAGGGGCTGGCCTGCGCCGTGGCCGCGGCCACGTCCAGGCCGGTGAGGCCGGGCATGCGGATGTCCAGGAACGCCACGTCCGGCTGGTGCTCGGCGATGGCTTCCACCGCGCTGGCGCCGTCCTCGCATTCGGCCAGCACGCGCAGCTCGGGCCACGCCGACTTCAGCGCATCGACCAGGCCCTGGCGCAGCAGCGCCTCGTCCTCGGCGATCACGCAGGTGCAGGGCAGGTCATGCATGGCGGGCCTCCCGGGTCGCGGTCGGGCCACCGGCCGGCAGGTTGAGCGTGGCGGCCACGCCCGAGGGGAAGTTGGCAACCACCGACAGCGCGGCCTCGCCGGCGTACATCAGGCGCAGGCGCTCGCGCACGTTCTTCAGGCCGATGCCGGTGCCGCTGGTCTTGGCGTTGAAGCCTTCGCCGTCGTCGGCCACGGTGACCGACACGGTGTCGTCGCTGCGGCGCGCGCGCAGCCACACGGTGCCGCCGGTCGTGCGCGGCTCCAGCCCGTGCTTGATGGCGTTCTCCACCAGCGTTTGCAGCATCATCGGCGGCATCGGCGTGGCGCGCAGCGCCTCGGGGATGTCCACCTGCACGGCGAGGCGGCTGCCCATGCGGATCTTCAGGATTTCCAGGTAGGCGATGGCACGTTCGAGTTCCGCGCCCAGCGTCGACATGCCCTCGTCGGTGGCGGGCAGCGAGCGGCGCAGGTACTGGATCAGGTGCCCGAGCATCTCGTCGGCGCGCGCCGGGTCGCTGCGCGTCAGCAGCTGCGCGCTGGCCAGCGTGTTGTAGAGGAAGTGCGGCTCCACCTGCGCGTGCAGCAGGTTGAGCTTGGCGACGGTGAGTTCCTTCTCGGTGCGCGTCTGCGCGACCGCGTCCTTCTCGCCGCGGCGGTGCTGGGCGATGCGGCGGCTGATCGCGCGCGCCACCGCTTCGGCGTTCTCGTAGTTGGTCGCGTTGTCGACCAGGAACCAGTCGCTCCAGGCCGGGTTCTCCGGCTCGCAGATCAGCGTGACACTGCCGGCATCCCCGGTGGGCGTGACGGTGGCGAGGATCTGGTTGCGGCGCTCGCCGAACCACGCCAGCGGGTTCCAGCGCCCCAGCGGCAGCTCGCCGTAGAGGTTGGGGCGGCCGACCTTGGCGCGCACCTGCAGGCTGTCGCGTGCGCTTTCGACGCTCTCGATGCGCGGCAGCTCACGGATGGCGGCATCGACCAGGTCGAAGGCCTCGCCGGCCTCCAGCGGGATCTCGATCTGCCGGCGCTGGCGGTTCGACAGGGCATCGCTGTCCACCCGCCCGGCCACCAGGCGCACCCGGCCCAGGTGCGACACCGCACCGGTCACCACCAGCGCCATCGTCAGCGTACCGGCGATGGCGACCGGCCATTCCAGCCGGCCCAGCAGCGGCAGCTCGTACCAGATGCTGCTGGCGAGCAGGACCACCAGCAGCCACGCGGCACTGATGCGCAACACGAAGAGAAAGGCCTTGAGCACGGTGCGGTCCGTCGTCATCGGGGAATGCGGCCGAGGATAGCGACGACCCCCCATGTGTGAAGGGGGCGGGCGACGAACCGGGGAATGGCGCGACGAAGCGCCTCTGGAGCGGATCGGGCCGCCTGCGCCCGCCGCGGTGACCGCGCTGCTAGATTGGCGCCGGTCCACGGCAGGAGCGGCACATGGCGACATCCACCGACGAGTTGCAGCGCTTCGTCCGCGAGGCCCTGGCGCAGGGGCAGGGCCGCGAGGCGATCGCCGCGGCGCTGGCGCATGCCGGCTGGCCCCCCGAGCAGGTGGAGCCGGCGCTGGCCGCCTACGCCGACACCCCGTTCCCGGTGCCCGTGCCGCGCCCGCGCCCGTACCTCTCGCCGCGCGAGGCGTTCCTGTACCTGCTGATGTTCGCGACGCTGTACCTCACGGCATGGCACCTGGGCAGCCTGGTGTTCGACCTGATCAACCGCGCGCTGCCCGACCCGGCCGATGGCGCGTACGCCGCCGCCGCGTTCGACCACTCGATGCGCTGGTCGGTCGCCACGCTGGTGGTGGCGTTCCCGGTGTTCCTGCTGGTGGCACGGGTGCTGTCGCGCGAGCTGGCCGCGACCCCGGCCAAGCGGCTGTCGGCGGTGCGGCGCTGGCTGACGTATCTGACGCTGTTCATCGCCGCGGTCGCGCTGGTCGGCGACCTGATCGCCCTCGTGTACCGCGTGCTGGGCGGCGAGCTGTCGCTGCGCTTCGTGCTGAAGGTGCTGGTGGTGGGCGTGATCGCCGGCGGCGTGTTCGGCTACTACCTGGGCGAACTGCGCCGTGAGGAGCGCGAGGGATGAGCGCCTCCCGCATCCCCCTGGACCGGCGCGGGCGCGTAATGGCGATCGTCGCCAGCCTCGTCGTGATCGCGGCCGTCGTCGCCGGCATCGCCAGCATCGGCCTGCCGGGCGCGCAGCGCCAGGCGCGCCTGGACGAGCGCCGCATCGAGGACCTGCAGCGCATCGTGGAGGCCGTCGAACTTCACCACCGCGAACACGGCCGGCTGCCCGCTGACCTGGCCACCGCCGCGGCGCGGCCGGGCTGGGGCCTGGCGCTGCTCGACCCGGTCAGCGGCGAGGCGTACG
>CAMPJI010000043.1 GCA_946886865.1 uncultured Lysobacterales bacterium
CCCCCTACACTGCCCGCATGCGCCCCCACGCACCCCTTGCCCTCCGCGGCCTGATGCTCCCCCTTGTGCTGCTGACGGCGACCGCCGCGACGGCGCAGGTCATCGACCGTCCGCTGTCGGCCAGGCAGCGCATTGATACGCAGCGCTGCCTGGAGGCGCACGCGGGCGATCGCGATGCGTTCGTACGGTGCGTGCGCGCGCTGGAAGACGGCACCCCGGCCGCCGAGCCGACGACGCCCGGGGCCGGGGACGACCCGGCCCTGGCGCCCGTCACGCCACCCCCGGATGGGCCGGCGCCGCCCACCGGCGACCCCCGCACGCAGGCCGAGCGCGACTTCGACGCGCTGTACGGCACAGGCGGCTACGACCCCGTCGCCGACCCCACCCTGCCCGAGCCCGCCGTGGTCCCCGGCAGCTACGACCCGTGGGAGCGCTACAACCGGCGGATGCACCGCTTCAACAACGCGATCGACCGCACGGTGGCGCGTCCGCTGGCGCGTGCCTATGTCGCGGCCGTGCCGCGGCCGGTCCGGCTGGGCGTGAGCAACTTCTTCAACAACCTCGGCCAGCCGGTGTCGGCGGTGAACGCGTTGCTGCAGGGCAAGCCCAAACAGGCGGCACAGTCGCTGGGGCGGTTCGCGCTCAACACCACACTCGGCATCGGCGGCATCTTCGACCCCGCCAGCGATGCCACGCTGCCCAACCGCAGCGAGGACTTCGGGCAGACGCTCGGCATCTGGGGCTGGGAGCGCTCGCGTTACGTCGAGTTGCCGCTGTTCGGGCCGCGTACGGTGCGCGACGTGTTCGGCATGGTCGGTGACGCGCCGCTGAGCCCGCTGCGCCAGGTCGGCGACGAGCAGACCCGCATTCCGCTGCAGGGCCTGCAGCTGGTCGACGTGCGCACCCAGCTGCTGTCCACCGACAGCCTGCGCGAAGGCGCCGAGGACGACTACGCGCTGGTGCGCGACGCGTGGATGCAGCGCCGCACGTACCAGATCTTCGGCGACCGGTTGAACGAAGAGGCCGGCGACGACCTGCCCGACTACCTGCGCGAGGAGAACAACCCGACCGTGCCGGTGGACGCGATTCCGGTGACGCCGATGGGCGGCGGGAACTGAGGCAGGCGTGGGTGGCGGGCATGTATCGCCCCCACCGGCAAGGTTCCACACCAAACCTGTAGGAGCGACTTACGTCGTTCCTACATAAGACTCAGGAGCCTTCGGATTCATCTTTGCCGATGAGTCGGATTGCGCCCACGGTGTCGTTGTCCGTTCCCGCACTCGCTTCCACTTTGAGTTCCGGCGTCAGCGCTTTGCGACCGCGGGCGCCGAGCTCGGCAAGGCGGCGCGCGCGCGGAATCACCGCCTGATTCGACTCGCTCAGTCGATTCCTCGCTTTCTTGAAGGAGTCGCTGGCATCAGACAGCTTCTTACCCACCGCGTCGAAGTCGGAAAGGAAACTCATCAGCGCGTCCAGAACCTTTCCACCGCTATCACTGATCGCGATAGCCTCGCGCTGCACCTTGTCACGCGTCCAGAGCCGCTCTACCACCCTCAACAGGGCCATCAGCGTGTTCGGAGAGGCGAACACGACGCGTCGGTCAAATGCATCAGATTGCAACGCATGATCGGTACCCAAAGCGGCAGACAGCGCGCCCTCGATTGGAATGAATGCAATCGTGACATCCAGCGCCGTGTCACCTATCGCTTTGGGATAGTTCTTTTCGCTCAGCTCCTTCATGTGCTGGCGGAGTCCGATAGCGTGGCGGCGCATCGCCTCCTGCTGCTCCCCCGGCCCATCCGAGTTCATGGCTTCCTGCCAGGCGACCAAATTGACCTTGCTGTCGATCACAACGCAGCGCTCATCGGGCAACCTGACAAGAATGTCCGGTTGCAGGCGCGCCCCGTCTTCTCCCATCGCAGACTTCTGTCGCTCGTAGTGCACGCCCTCTTCAAGGCCTGACCCACGCAAAACGCTCTCCAGCATTAGTTCACCCCAGTCACCGCGCACCTTTGAGCTTCCTTTCAGCGCACGCGTGAGGGCGGCGGCTTCGGTTGCCATGTCCTGGTTTAGGCTTTTCAGCTCGGTCACAGCACCCAGCAGCGTGGCCCGCTCCTTGGCCTCATCCCCATAGAGGGCTTCCACCCGCCCGCGGAACTCGCCGATTCTCTCGGAGAAGGGTTTGAGCAGTGACTCGATGTCAGCACGCGACTGCAGATTCGCGCGGCTGATATTTCGTTCAAACAACTGCCCTTTTTCCTCAAACACCTTGCCCGCCAACTCGGAAAACGCGCCTGAAAGCCGTGTCTGAGCTTCCGACAGGAAGGCCTTCATGTCGGTGTTGGCCTGGCGGGCGTGCTCCAAGTGGGCAATGGCCTCGGAATGCTTTGCGTGCAACTGCCGCAACTCATCTCGCGTCGAAGCCAGCGTGGTTTCGAGGGTTGCGCTGCTGGCGCGCAGCTCAGCCAACGCCTGTTCGCGGTCCTCAAGCGACTGACGAGCAGAACGGACATCCGAGCGCGCAGCCTCCGCCTCAGTCTGCAGTTGCGACAGCGCTCGCCTGAGCGTGGCAGACTCCTCACGCTCTTCAGTCAGCGCGCTTTCAAGTACGCCCAACCGTCCATTCAACTGACCGGTCTCCGAAGCCTGCTCGCGCGATCGGACTTGTTCTTCTTGCAGCAACCGGGTTGCCCGATCAAGTTCGGCGCGCATCGCGGCGTGATCCGGACTGCCTGAAGCCTTTCGCAACAGAACAACCAGCAGCACGATAGCGGCGGCCAAGCCTGCCAGGACGAGGGAAAGGAGCAGTGTCGAATTCATGCCGCCAGTGTAGCGGCGCCCGTCGCAGGCGCTGCGATGCGGGGGGGGGGGGGCACGTGCCATTACACTAGCTGTCTGCCTCAAGGACGAGCCCCATGCTGATCGCTTTCGCGGTGTACAGCGCCCTGTTCTTCCTGCTGTTCATGGCCGGACGCTGGGTTCAGATCCGGGACTTCCGCCACGACTTGCTGCTCAAAGGCCGGTGGCCCATGACCCGCGAAGTCATCGCAACCTTATGCAGCGTGTTGCTGTTCGTCGCCGCATTGGGACTGGTAACCGGCACACCGCTACTGCGCAGGTGGTTCTGGGTCGGTTATCTGGCGGTGTCCGTCGGCAGCCTGCTGATGTCAACGCGCTACATCAGAGGCCTGCAAGCCGAATACGGCTGCCGTGAAGGCTTGCACAAGTACCTGATCAATACGGCGATGGTGCTGCCGATGGATCTAGGCGTATTTGTTTACGCCTTCATGTCTCCGGAAATCTGGAGCGACGCGTAGCGCGGGTAGCGCGGATATCACCGCCATCACTTGATCGCCAATCTCAATCCAGCACGCGGCAGAACACCGCCTTCAGATACCGGCTTTCCTGCACCTGCGCCAGGAACGGGTGGTCCGGACCGGCGCCTGAGACCTTCAGCACCTGCACGGTGCGATTGGAGTAGAACGCCGCGCGCCGGAGCATGTCGAGGAACTGCTCCTCGCTGACCAGCCCGGTGCAGGAGAACGTCGCGAACAGGCCACCCGGCTTCACCACGCCCAGCGCCAGTTTGTTCATGTCCAGGTACTTCTTGAGCGCGGGGATCACCTGCTCGCGATCGCGCGTCATCTTGGCAGGGTCGAGGATCACGACGTCGAACTGCTCGCCGGCGTTGGACGCATCGCGCAGCCACGGGAAGATGTCGGCCTGCACGAAGCGCGGGCGCACGCCATTGAGCTTGGCGTTGCCCTTGGCGATCTCGATGACGTCGGCGTCGATGTCCACGCCGACCACTTCACTGGCACCGCGCACCGCCGAGTACACCGCGAAGCCGCCGGTATTGCAGCACAGGTCCAGCACGCGGCGGCCCTCGACGTGCTGGCTCAGCCACTGGCGGTTCTCGCGCTGGTCGGCGAAGAAGCCGGTCTTGTGCGCGCCGGCGGGGTCGGCGCGGAACTTCACGCCGTGCTCGGTGATGACGGCCGGCGCGGCCGGCTCGCTGCCGCGGTAGTCGAACGACTCCTGCTTCTGTACGTGCTCGTCGGCGAAGGCGTGGAAGCGGCAGCCGGGGAACTGCTCGCGCAGCGCCTCGAAGATCCACTCGCGGTGGCGGAACGCACCGGCGCTGAAGAACTCGACCACCAGCAGGTCCGCGTAGCGGTCCACCACCAGCCCGCTGATGCCGTCGCCCTCGCTGTGCACCACGCGCCATGCATCGCTGGTGGCGTCGAGTCCGAGCACGTCGCGGCGCAGCTCGACGGCGGCGGCGATCTTGCGCGAGAACCAACCGGCATCGACCGGCACGCGGCGGTCGGTCTCCAGCACGCGCACGGCGATGCGCGAATGGCCGTTGTAGAACCCGCGGCCGATCCACTCGCCGTCGACGCCGACCACGTCCACGATCGAGCCGGGCTTGGGGCGCTGCGCGGGCTTCTCGACCAGGCGCTGGAAGATCCACGGATGGCTGGATTTCCAGGCGTTCTTCAGGCGGACGGTGGGGATGGCATCGGGGGACTGATTCATCGCGCCATTCTACGCGGGGCACTGCTTCAGTCCTTGCGCGGCCTTACTCCATCCCCTGCGGGCAGGAGAGGGTTGGGGAGGGGTGCCTTTCGCTCGAGGACAGGCCACCCACGCCGCGATCGAAAAGCACCCCTCCCAACCTCCCCTGCATTAGCAGGGCGACGAGCCAACGCCTCCGAACCTTGCAATCCCCGCCGGCGCCGCCACACAGGGGCCATGCACCTGCCCGCCGAAGCCGACCCCGTCGATCCCAAGGCCCAGCGCGCGCGCGACCGGCGTCGCTGGCTGCGCGCGCTCAACCTGAGCCTGGTGGGCGTGCTGGTGGTGTTCGCGGTCTTCGCCGCGCAGGGCGGCATCGACCTGGACACCTGGGCGGTGCGGCCGCGGTCGATCGACGGTCTGCTGGGCGTGCTGACCGCGCCGCTGCTGCACGGCTCGATCGAACACGTCGCCACCAATGCCATCGCCCTGCTGATGCTGGGCACGCTGGCCGGCGGCCTGTACCCACGCGCGACCATCTGGGCGCTGCCGCTGATGTGGCTGGGGTCGGGCCTGGGCGCGTGGTGGCTGGGCGAGGCCGGCAGCCGCCACCTCGGCGCCAGCGGCGTGACCCACGGGCTGATGTTCATGGTGGCCACGCTGGGCCTGCTGCGCCGCGACCGCCCGGCGGTGGCCGCGGCGATGATCGCGTTCCTGCTGTACGGCGGCATGCTGATGTCGGTGTTGCCACGCGAGGCGGGCATCTCCTGGCAATCGCACCTGGGCGGGGCCGTGGGGGGCGTCGTGGCCGCGTGGCTGCTGCGTCGCCGCGACCCTCAGGCACCACGCGCGCGCTACAGCTGGGAGGACGAGGAGGACGGCGTCGACCTGCAGGCGCAGGCCGGCCGCGATGCGCTCGAGCAGCCATCGCCCCATGACGTACCGGTGATCTGGCAGCGGTCGGAGGAACCGCGCGGAACGGTGTTGGAGTTCCGGCCGCGGGACGGGCGGGGTCGCGACCCGGACGCGTGATCCGCACGGTGGTCGATCCCGTTGGCGGCGCGCGGCGATGAGCGCATCCGTCCGATGTCGAACGCGCACGGGTTTCGCTGCTAGCGTGCCGTGCGTCCCCCGCCACTTGCTCCGCATGCGAACACCCATCCCGCGCACGGCGGCGCTCCTGGCCGCACTCCTGCTCGCCGCCTGCACCGCGGAGCGCGGCGACGCGCCCGCTTCGGTCTCGGCCGCGCGCATCCGCGCCGACGTGCAGGTGCTGGCCGACGACGGCATGCAGGGGCGGATGACGGGGTCACCCGGGTTCGACCGCGCCGCGCGCTACGTCGCGGTGCGCATGCAGCGCATCGGGCTGGAACCGGCGGGCGAAGGTGGCTGGTTCCAGCGCGTGGCGTTGCTGCAGGCCACGCCGGTCCCGGGCGCGACGGCGGTCGCCGTGCGGCACGGCACGCGCGCGGTGGCGCTGCAACCCGGCCGCGACGTGCTGGCCGCGCCCGGCTTCGAGGACGCCGTGGCGCTGGCCGACCTGCCCATGGTGTTCGTCGGCCACGGCGTGCATGCGCCGGAGCTGGGCGTCGACGATTTTGCCGGGCTCGACTTGCGTGGCAGGGCGGTGCTGCTGCTGGGCGGCGCGCCGGCCCGGTTCGAGCCGGACGTGCGTGCCTACCTGGCTGCGACCGACACGAAGCTCCGCGCACTCGCCGCCCGCGGCGCGGTGGCTGCAGTATTCCTGCGCTCGCCGCGCGACGAGGCGGCGCTGCCGTGGGCGCGTCTGGCAGACGTGCTGGCACGGCCAGCCATGCGCCTGGCGGATATGCCGCGGACATCGCTGCGTGCCGTGCTGCACGTGCAGGCCGACGCGGTCGACACGCTGTTGGCCGGCAGCGGCCACACGCTGGCACGGCTCGCATCGGATGCGGAGTCCGGATCCGTGCCGGGGTTCGCGCTGCCCGCCCGGCTCGACCTGGCCACCGCCTCGCGCATGCAGCCGGTCGGGTCGACCAACGTCGTGGGCCGCCTCCCCGGCAGCGATGCAGGGCACGCGGGCCGGGTCGCGATGACCGCGCACCTGGACCACCTCGGCGTGACCGCCGGCGGCGACGACCGGGTCTTCAACGGCGCCGTCGACAACGCGCTCGGCGTCGCGGTGATGCTGGAGGCCGCACGCCGGATGGCGGCCGCACCGGCGGCGGCGCGCGACACGCTGTTCGTGGCGCTCACGGGCGAGGAACAGGGCCTGCTGGGCGCACAGGCCTTCGCGCAGGCCGCCAGCCACCATGCACTCATCGCCAACCTCAACCTCGACATGCCGTTGTTGCTGGTGCCCACGCGCGACGTCGGCGTGGCCGGGGCCGAGCGCTCGACACTGGGCGACCACCTGCGCACGGCGGCCGATGCAATGGACGTGGCGCTGACGCCCGACCCGATGGCCGCGCAGGGCGCGTTCGTGCGCAGCGACCAGTTCGCGTTCGTACGCCGAGGCGTGCCCGCGCTGTATCTCATGGGCGGCACCGATCCGGCGCATCGCGATGACGACGCCGCCGCCGCGGCCGCGGCGTTCATGCGCGACCGCTACCACCGCCCCGGCGACGAGGCCGACCGGCCGATCGCCTGGAACGACGCGGCGCGCCTGGCCGGGCTGGTCGCGCGCACCGCGGCGTCCGTCGCCGACGCGCCGGAGGCGCCGGCCTGGCACGCCGGCGACTTCTTCGGCGGCCGCTTCGCGCCGGCACCGGCAGTGGGGTCGCCCGCGCCGCCGTGACCTCCCGGCCATGGCAGCGGCGGGGGGCCCGTGCTATCCCTGCGCTCCCCAACCGACACAGGACCGTCGCCATGCACCAGTGGTATTTCCATTCCGGCAGCGATGCCAGCCGCATCGGCCCGCTGGACGAGGACGCCGCGCGCGAGCACGCCCGCCGCCATCCCGATGCACGCTGCTGGCGCGAGGGCTTCGCCGACTGGATGCCCGTGCGCTCGGTGCCGGAACTGGCCGTCACCCCCTCGGGCCCGCCGCCGCACCTGCCGGCCGTTCCGTCCGGCGGCGCCAGCCGCAGCGACGAAGTCGACTACCGCATCGTCGGCAATGACATGCCGTTCGTGGAGGTCGAGCTGGACCCGGGCGAAAGCGCCATCGCCGAGGCCGGCGCGCTGATGTACAAGGACGCGTCCGTGCAGATGGACACCGTGTTCGGCGACGGCCGCCACAGCGGCCAGGGCGGCGGTTTCATGGACAAGCTGCTTTCGGCCGGCAAGCGCGTGATCACCGGCGAGAGCCTGTTCACCACGATGTACACGCACACCGGCAGCGGCAAGGCGCGCGTGGCGTTCGCCGCGCCCTACCCGGGCACGGTGGTGGCGATGAAGCTGTCCGAGCACGGCGGCCGCCTGATCTGCCAGAAGGACAGCTTCCTGGCCGGCGCGCGCGGCGTGGCCATCGGCATCCACTTCCAGCGCAAGATCCTCACCGGCCTGTTCGGCGGCGAGGGCTTCATCATGCAGAAGCTCGAGGGCGACGGCTGGGTGTTCGTGCACGCCGGCGGCACGCTGGTGGAGTACGACCTCAAGCCCGGCGAGCGCCTGGACGTGGACACCGGTTGCGTCATGGCCTTCCACGACAGCGTGCAGATGGACGTGCGCGCGGTCGGCGGCATCAAGAGCATGCTGTTCGGCGGCGAAGGCGTGTTCCTGGCCTCGCTCACCGGGCCGGGCAAGGTCTGGCTGCAGTCGCTGCCGTTCTCGCGCATGGCCGGCCGCATGCTGGCCGCGGCGCCGCAGGCCGGCGGGCAGGACCGCGGCGAGGGCTCGATGCTCGGCGGACTCGGTCGGCTGCTGGACGGGGACAACCGGTTCTAGGGGCCAGGCGCTCCGGAGCCGTCATTCCGTCATTAAGGTCAACGTGGGTCCCAGCGTTCGCTGGGACGACGGCGATCAGCGTGTATGCGTGCCGTCCGGCTCGCCTGCAAACCCCTGCATGGCAGTCGGACGCCGTTCGGGCGCGACCGGCTATCCTCCGCGCGCTTTGTTCCCGGACCGTCCCATGACCGTTTCAAACCGCCTGCGCCTGGCGTCGCTGTGCGCCGCTGCCGCCCTGCTGGCCGCCTGCGGCGGCGGCGACACCGTGCGCCCGACGCCGCCGGCCCCGGCGCAACCCGTCGTGGCGCCCAAGCCCAAGCCGGTGCGCATCGGCCTGGCGCTGGGCGGCGGCGCGGCCAAGGGCTTCGCGCACATCGGCGTGATCAAGATGCTGGAGGCCAACGGCATCACGCCGCACGTGGTCAGCGGCACCAGCGCCGGCAGCGTGGTGGGTGCGCTGTACGCCAGCGGCATGGATCCGTTCGCGCTGCAGGAAAAGGCCGTGGCACTGGACGAGTCCAGCATCCGCGACGTGCGGTTGTTTTCCGGCGGGCTGGTGCAGGGCCAGGCGCTGCAGGACTACGTCAACGCGCAGGTCGGCCACCGGCCGATCCAGTCGCTGTCCAAGCCGTTCGCGGCCGTCACCACGTGGCTGGAAACCGGTGAGCGCTCGGTGTTCGTGCGCGGCAACACCGGCCAGGCGGTGCGCGCGTCCAGCGCGGTGCCGGGCGTGTTCGAGCCGGTGCGCATCGGCGAGCGCAGCTTCGTCGACGGCGGCGTGGTCAGCCCGGTGCCGGTGGACGCGGCGCGCCAACTGGGCGCCGACTACGTGATCGCCGTGGACATCTCCAGCAAGGCCAGCGGCACCACGCCTACGCACCTGCTGGGCGTGGTCAACCAGTCGATTGCGATCATGGGCCAGACGCTGGGCAAGCAGGAACTGGCGCGCGCCGACGTGGTCATCCGGCCCGCGGTCAACGACATCGGGCCGGCGGATTTCGAGCAGCGCAACGCCGCGATCCTGGCCGGTGAGCGCGCCGCGCTGGCGGCGTTGCCGCAGATCAGGAAGGACCTCGCCGCCGAGCGTGCGCGACGCGTCGCGGCACTGGCACCCAAACCGGTGCCGAAGGCGCCGGAGCCCGAGTGCGAGAAGAGCTGGGTCGGGGCGATCAATCCGTTCGGGAAGGACTGCGCGGACGATTGACGGGGCGTAGGTCGCTCTGGTGCACGGCGGACACCCCTCCGTCATCCCCCAAAGGCGACGTCGGTTTTCCCTGGGTGCATGCGTCTACGTCCCATGCGTTCGATACGCCCGGCTCCCTGAAACGGCAACGCCCATGGATTCCCGCCTTCGCGGGAATGACGGCTTGAGAAGAGGGCCGAATTCTCGGCCTCTCAACTCGCCTCCCGCGACCCCACCGGCACCCCGCCGAACGCCTTCACCGTGCGCAGCACGAAGCTGGAATTGACGTCGGCCACGCCGCTGGCGTTGAGCAGGCGGTCCAGCAGGAAGCGCGAGAAGTGGTCCAGGTCGCGCACCACGACGTGCAGCAGGTAGTCCATGTCGCCGGTCAGCGCGTGGCAGGCGACCACTTCATCCCAGCGCGCGATGGCGTCCACGAAGCGGCCGACGTGCTCGACGTCGTGCTTCTCCAGCTGCACGCGCACGAACGCCTGCAGCCCCAGGCCCACGCGCTCGGGGTCGACCTCGGCGCGGTAGCCGGCGATCACGCCCTCGCGCTCCAGCCGCTGCACCCGGCGCAGGCAGGCCGAGGGCGAGAGATGCACGCGCTCGGCCAGCTCGGCGTTGGTCAGCCGGCCCGCGCGTTGCAGTTCGGCGAGCAGTTGCAGGTCGATGCGGTCCAGCGCGGCTTCACGCACGGTTGTTCACCTGAATTGCAAATTGGCGCAAGGATGGTGCGCCATGCCGCGCCTCCGACGCAACAACGCAACCCCGTTGCGCGCCAACGGCGCTACGCTGGATGACCACCCGAGGTACGGAGACCTGCCATGAGCGCCACCGCCCCCCGCCGCGTCGAGAACCTCCAGACCGACAAGGGCAAGGTCCCGGTCTACGCCACCGGCATCATCGAGCAGCCCTGGGACGACTACGGCGACGAGGACCACGCGACGTGGGCCACCTTGTATGCGCGCCAGCGCGAGGTGCTGAAGGGCCGCGCCTGCGACGAGTTCATCGCCGCGCAGGACGCCATGGGCATGACGCCCGACCGCATCCCCAAGTTCGCCGAGCTCAACGAGGTGCTGTCCAAGGCCACCGGCTGGACGCTGATCGGCGTGGAAGGCCTGCTGCCGGAGCTCGATTTCTTCGACCACCTCGCCAACCGCCGCTTCCCGGTGACGTGGTGGATCCGGCGCCCGGACCAGATCGACTACATCGAAGAGCCCGACCTGTTCCACGACCTGTTCGGCCACGTGCCGCTGCTGATGATCCCGGTGTTCGCCGACTACATGGAGGCGTACGGCCGTGGCGGCGTGAAAGCCCACGCGATCGGCACCGACGCGCTGCAGAACCTGACGCGGCTGTACTGGTACACGGTCGAGTTCGGCCTGATCCGCCAGAAGGACGGCCTGCGCATCTACGGCAGCGGCATCGTGTCGTCGAAGGGCGAGTCGATCCATTGCCTGGAGAGCGACGCGCCCAACCGGATCGGGTTCGACCTGGAGCGGATCATGCGCACCCGCTACCGCATCGACACCTACCAGAAGACGTATTTCGTGATCGACAGCTTCGAGCAGCTGATGGACGCGACGCGCCCGGACTTCACCCCGATCTACGAGAAGCTGGCGACGCTCGATTCGATCCCGGCCGGCACCGTGCTGGAGACCGACCGCGTGTTCAACCGCGGCACCGGCGAAGGCTGGGAGACCGGCGGCGACGTCTGACCCGCGACGCGGGTCGCGAGCACCCTGGTCGCGCAAGACCCGCGCGTGCGGTTCAGCGCGCGAATTCCTGCGGCAGCAGCACGAACGCGACGATCACCAGCGCCAGGCACAGCCAGCGCCACCACCCCATGCCGCGCCAAGCCACCTTCCAGGCATCGCGGGGGGCGGTCATGGACGCATCGCCTCACGGTCCGCCTGCGGGGCGGCCGCGCGCTGACCCGCGTGCCTGGCCGCCTTGCGCGCCGCGGCGCGCAGCGCGTCCGCCACGCGCAGGCCATAGAGATAGGCGCCGGTCACGCTGAGCGCGGTCAGCAGCAGGCCGAACACGAACCAGATGAGCTGCGTCGCCAGGCCGCCGAACGTGCCGAAGTGCAGCGGGTCGGCCATCTCCGAGATGCGATGGTGGATGCCCATCTCCGTGCCGGCGCGGCGACCGGTGACGTTGACACCCGTGGGATCGAAGCCGAGCGCGTTGGCGCGGTCGCGCACCAGCCAGGCCTCGGCCTGGCCTTCAATCACGATGCCGCGCCCGGAAAGTGCAAGGCGCCGAACCTCGAGCCCGGGCCACTGGGCACGTGCGCCCGCGACGGCGCGGTCGATGGCGGCGGGGGTGACTGGGGGCGTACGTGCGGGCGCCGCCTCGACGGTTGCCGCATCTTCCGCGCGCTCGGCCAGCACGTCCGGCTGCCCGCCGGCACCGCCGCCGAGCGACTCGACCAGGTACCACACGCCGGTGGCGGCGATCAGGGCGATGAACCAGAGGCTCCACACGCCCGCGAGCCGATGCACGTCGCCCCAGAAGCGACGCTGGCGTTCCGGGCGCGGCATCGAGAAGAAGCCGCGCCACCAGTGCCGGTAGATCACCAGGCTGGTGACCAGCGTGACCAGCAGCGCGATGGCGAGCGCCGACACGATCGGCACGCCGAGCTTCACCGGCATCATCAGGTGGCGATGCGTGTTGCGCAGGAAACGCTGCGCGTTGAACCAGTGCGTGTCGCCGGTGACCTCGCCGCGGTAGGGGTCGACCCAGACGAAGCGCAGCCGGCCCTGGTCGGTCTCCATGCTCGCCATCGCCGCCGACCGCGGGCCCTTGGGCGCGGACAAGCCGTTGAATTCCCACGTCGGGTACGCGCGCTGCACGGCGCCCACCATCGCACCCCAGCTGGCGCGTTCGGTCGCCGGCGATACGCGCATCTCCTCGTGCAGCACCCAGTCGATCTCGTGCGAGAACACCGCGAGGGTGCCGGTGAAGCAGACGAACGCCATCAGCACGCACAGCTTCAGGCCCACCCAGCTGTGCAGGTCGAACCACACGCGCCGGCCGCCCTTCTCGGGCGTGGCGGCGGCGGGGGCTGGCGATGGCGGGCCCGATGGCATGGCGGTGTCGGTCAGGGCATCGGTCAGAAGCGGTAGCGCGCCTGCAGGTACAGGCGGCGCGGCTCGCCGGGGAAGTGGCCGGTGCGCTCGATGAAGCCGCTGGCCGCGTAGACCTTGTCGAACAGGTTCTTGACGTTGGCCTGGAAGGTCCAGTCGCGCCACTGCGTCTGCCAGCTGGCGTCGAAGATCGTGTAGGCCTTGACCGCCTGGCCTTCCAGCGAGACGCGGTCCCCGACATGGTCGGCACCGAAGGCGATTGACGACGCGATCGCGGGCAGGTCGTAGCGCGTCCACAGGCCCAGCTTGTGGCGCGGCGCGTTGGCGAAGCGGTCGCTGTCTCCGGTGGTGTTGCCGGCCGCGGCCGGGTCACCTTCCAGCACGCGCGCGTCGTTGTAGCCGTAGGCGAGGTTGAGCACCCAGCGCTCGGTCAGGTCGGCGAGCAGGTCGAGTTCGAACCCGTCGCTGCGCACCAGGCCCAGCGCGGCCAGGTCGTCGACGCCGTCGTTGCCGGCGTCCAGCCCGGTGCCCTGCACCACGTTGCTGCGCTCGATCCGGTACACCGCGCCGTTGAGGGTGATGCGTCCACCGGCGAGGCTGGACTTGGCGCCGAGTTCCCACTGGCGGCTGCGTTCGGGGTCGAACGGGCCGCCGGCCAGCGGGTTCTGGCTGCCGGCCGACTGCGGCACGAAGCCGGTCGCGGTGCTGGCGTAGAGGTTGAGCGCGTCGGTCGCCTCGAACGTCGTGCCCAGGCGCCACGTCAGGTCGTCGCCGTCCACCGCGGTGCCATCGATTCGGTTCTCGTCCTCGAAACGGTCCCAGCGCAGGCCGGCCAGCACGTGCCAGCGGCCCAGGTCCATCTGGTCCTGCAGGTACAGGCCGTCCTGGCGGCTGCGTGTGCGCGTGGCCGGGCGGAACGGCAGCGTGTCCAGGCCGTAGTCGGCCGCGCCGCTCAGTCCGTACACCGGGTCGAACAGGTCCAGCCCCGGCACCGGCCCGCCGCGCTCCACGCCCACCGCGGTGCGGCCGATGAAATAGCTGTCCAGCTGCGACATCTCGCCGCCGAACAACAGGGTGTGATCGATGCCGCCGGTGGTGATATCGAGTGCCGCGTGGCCCGCCGCGGCGAGGCCTTCGACGTCGCGCGCCTGGTCGCGGAACTCGCGCCACACCGTGCGACCGTCCCCGGCGATGCCGCGGGACTCGTGGTACTGCTGGCGCTCGGCGTTCTCGAACCACCGCACCGCCAGGTTCACGTCGAGCGCATCGGTCGGCGCGGCGGTGTAGCGCGCCAGGCCGATGCGCGCGTCCAGGTCGAGGTAGTCGGTCGGCTCGTTGGTGTTCCACTCGCGGTCGGTCAGGAACACGCCGTCGTCGTTGGCCGGCACGCCGCGCAGGCGGTTGGCATCCAGCGCCTGCTGCAGGTCGGTGTACTGCAGCAGCAGCTCGCCGGTGTCGCCCATGTCGAACGCGAACCCGACATCGCCGATCAGGCTGTCCTGGGAGGTGTTGTTGCGGAAGCCGTCCTCGTGGTCGATGTGCGCGCCGACGCGGTAGCGCACGCGGCCGGCGGTATCGAGCGGACCGGACGCCTCCACAGAGGCGGCGCCGTAGTCGAAGTTGCCCGCTTCCAGTCGCAGCTGGCGGTCGGTGTAGCGCGTCGGCTTCTTGGTGGCGTAGTTGATGACGCCGCCCGGGTCGCCCGAACCGTAGGCCGCGCCCGCCGGGCCCTTCAGCACTTCGACGCGTTCGATGTTGAACAGCTGCGGCACCGAGAAGCCGGCGTAGGGGTCGCCGCGCAGGCCGTCGTACAGCACGTTTTCCTGGCGGAAGCCGCGCAGGGTCACGCCGGCGTAGCTGAAGAAGCTGATGCCGCTGATGTTGCGGTACAGGTCGGTGACCTGGCGCGCGGCCTGGTCGTCGATGAGCTCGCGGTTGATCACCTGCACCGACTGCGGGACCAGCTCCAGCGGCGTGTCGGTGCGCGTGGCCAGGCTGCTCGCCTCGACCTTGTACAGGCGCTGGGCGCGGCCGATGACCTGCACGGTATCGAGGTCGGTGGCGCGGGTGTCCGCCTCCTCCGCCGCGGCGTCGGGATCGGGCCCGGTGCCGGCCTCCTGCGCGTGCAGCACGGCGGGGCCGGCGGCCAGGGCGGAAACGATGGCGAGGTGCAGCAGGCAGCGGGACATGGCGAGGGGCCGGTTATGGAAAGCGCGCCATGATAATGAGAATAATTCTTGTTAGCAAAATCCCGTCACGGACCCGTCGCGTGGTTTACACCGCCCGGTCACGGGTCGATCCCCAAGATGCGCGGCCTTCTCAGCCCCTGCGACGCCCCCGATGCACCTTCGCCGCATGAACTTCACCGCCGACGAACTCCGCCAGGAACTGGCCCACGCCGACGCCACCTTCGACGAGGCCGCGCGCTGCGCCGGCCAGGGGCTGGAGCCGCTGCTGGAGCGCCGGCTGGACGCGCACCTGCGCTCGCTGCGGGCGATGCTCGGCGGCGACGGCGCGACCGCGGCGTTCGATGCGGTGGACGCGGCCAAGCGCGCGGTCGATTCGGCCGAACCCGACGCCCCGCTGCGCATGCTGGCCATGGCGCGCGAGACGCTGGCCGCCGTGGCCCGGCGCCGGATGCGCCGGCTGGTGCCGGACCTCGCGGCGTAGGCTCCGTCGCAACGATCGAGTGATTCCGCGTGCGCCCGCTTGATCGGGCGGGCCGCCGTTTCCGGGTGACCCCGGCTCCGGCCATCGGCGACAATGCCGGCCTCCTCGCCGCCGAGCCGAACCACGCCATGCCCAGCCTGCCGCCGCGTCCTGCGCCGTCCGTGTCCCTCACCCAGTTCCTGATCGAGGCCCAGCGCGCGGGCCAGGTCAGCCCCGACCTGCGGCTGCTGATCGAAGTGGTAGCACGCGCCTGCAAGCGCATTTCCATTGCCGTGGGCAAGGGCGCGCTGGGCGGCGTGCTGGGCGAGGCCGGCAATGCGGGCGAGGCCAGCATCAACATCCAGGGCGAGGCGCAGAAGAAGCTCGACGTCATCGCCAACGACGTGCTGATGGAAGCCAACGCCTGGGGCGGCCACCTCGCCGGCCTGGCGTCGGAGGAGATGGACCACAGCCAGCCGATCCCGGACGTCTACCCCCGCGGCAACTACCTGCTGCTGTTCGACCCCCTGGACGGCAGCTCCAACATCGACGTGAACATCTCCGTCGGCACCATCTTCTCGGTGCTGCGCTGCCCGGACGGCGTGACCACGCCCGGGGATGAGCACTTCCTCCAGCCCGGCACCGAGCAGGTCTGCGCCGGCTACACCACCTACGGCCCCAGCACGATGCTGGTGCTGACCGTCGGCCACGGCACGCACGCCTTCACCCTGGACCGGGAGATCGGCGGCTTCGTGCTGACCACCCGCGACATGCGGATCCCGGACGAGACGAAGGAATTCGCCGTCAACATGTCCAACCAGCGTTTCTGGGAGCCGCCGATGCAGGCCTATGTCGGCGACCTGCTGTCGGGCACCCAGGGCCCGCGCGGCAAGGACTTCAACATGCGCTGGGTGGCCTCGATGGTGGCCGACGTGCACCGCATCCTGACCCGCGGCGGCATCTTCAGCTACCCGCTGGACCGCAAGTGCGCGGCCAAGGGCGGCAAGCTGCGCCTGATGTACGAGGCCAACCCGATGAGCTTCCTGGTCGAGCAGGCGGGCGGCGCCGCCAGCACGGGGCGCCAGCGCATGCTGGAGGTGCAGCCCACGGGGTTGCACCAGCGTGTGCCGGTGTTCATGGGCAGCCGCCGGGAAGTGGAAACCGCCGTCGATTACCACCTGCGCCACGACCGGGCCGCCGACGCCGCCTGACAGCCCCCGCTCGGCCCCGGTCATCTACCTGACCGGGTCGACTGTCACGTCCGTGACCGCAAATCGCCACGCCCCGCGTTGATAACCCTTGCCCCGAGGCATGGCGCATGTCGCGTCGACGGGTGATGGAGGGGAGATGGCGAACGACACGAACACCACATCCGGCGACCTTGGTCCGCACGGAAGCGCGGCGCATGGACGCGAGCTGATCTACGCCACCGCCGGCACGGCCGGCCGGGTGCTGGCGCTGGGCGGCCTGCAGACCATGGGCTGGAACCTGCGCCGCGCCCCCGATGCGCGCAGCGTGCAGCGCATCCTGCAGCGCGATCCGCGCCAGCCCTTCGCCGCGCTGCTGGACCTGCGCGAAGGCTTCAGCCACCAGGACCTGGCCGAGTACGGCCCGGCGCTGTCGGCGTCCAACGCCGGTTGGGTGGCCGGCGTGGACGCCGCGCAGCTGGATGACCCGCCGGTGCGCCGGCTGATCCGCGACTACTGCTACGACTACGTCACCCTGCCGTGCCCGGAGGCCGTCCTCAACACGGTGATCGGCCACGCCCACGGCATGGCGGCGCTGGCCTGCGAACGCGGTGTCGCGGTGCCGCAGGTCGGCTTCGACGACATGATTGGCGACAGCCCGGCGATGCTGGCGCTGTGCCGCACGCTGCGCAAGGCGGCGCTGACCGAAGCGCCGGTGTTCATCGCCGGCGAGACCGGCACCGGCAAGGAGCTGGCGGCGATGGCGGTGCACAAGCATTCGCGCCGGCATGCCAACCCGTTCGTGGCGATCAACTGCGGCGCGATCCCGCAGAACCTGGTGCAGTCCGAACTGTTCGGCTACGAGCGCGGTGCGTTCACCGGCGCGCAGACACGCAAGCTGGGCCGGTTCGAGATGGCCAACGGCGGCACCCTGTTCCTGGATGAGATCGGCGACCTGCCGCTGGAAAGCCAGGCCTCGCTGCTGCGCTTCCTGCAGGAGGGCTGCTTCGAGCGCCTGGGCGGGCACGAGCAGATCCGGGTCGACGTGCGCATCATCTCGGCCACACACCACGACCTCGAGGACGCGGTGGCCAAGGGCAGCTTCCGCGCCGACCTGTTCCACCGCCTGTGCGTGCTGCGCCTGCACCAGCCGCCGCTGCGCGACCGCGGCGCGGACATCGACAAGCTGGCCGACTACGCGCTCAAGCGCTATTCGCAGGAAGGCCAGCGCACGCTCAAGGGGTTCGCCCCGTGCGCGCGGCACGCGCTGCATTCGCACCGCTGGCCCGGCAACGTGCGCGAGCTGATCAACCGCGTGCGCCAGGCCGTGGTGATGGCCGAGGGCCGGCTGATCACCGCGGCCGACCTGCACATCGATGGCGCCGACACCGGCCCGCCGCCGACGCTGGAGGAGGTGCGCGACGCCGCCACGCGCGAGGCGATCGAGCGTGCCCTGCAGCGCAACCGCGGCCGCCTGGTCGACACCGCGCGTGAGCTCGGCGTGTCGCGCGTGACGCTGTACCGCCTGATGGGCCGCCATGGCCTGCGCGAGAGCGATCCGGACCCGAGCGGGACGGTGAGCGTCGCCTGAGGCCGCCGGTTGGCGGCGCGGGCCACGCGCCTGCTCGCGGTCCCGCGCCCGCGCATATGGGACATTCGGACACAGACACAGGCTGGACAGCGCTGCAGCATCGCACGTGGTCTGTAGCACCTTCGTTTCCTGCCATCGCTCTCGACGTCTAATCAGAAGCCCCGCGGCTTGATGCGGGCGCGTCGATCGTAGGATGGGTGGAGCGCAGCGATACCCATCGCCCGCGACGTGATCGCACCGGATGCTCCTTCACGGTGCGCCGGGAAGATCATGCGTAAGCGCGAACGCGGCGTGGAAGCTTCTGCCCGGGCGCGGCGATGGTGATGATGGGTATCGCTGCGCTCCACCCATTCTACGGACGCGGGCACCTGTGCCCGGCGCGGTATCGCCGCTTCAGAACGACTTGGACGCCCGCAGCCCGAACACGAAGTTCGGCGAGTCCGGCGTCAGGCCGGCGGCCATCTGGCCGTTGACGGTCCAGCCCGACGGCATGGCGTAGGTGGCCCCGATGTTGAGGGTGGTGGAATTGCTAGAGCTGCCCGGCACCCGGAACTCCTCGTTGCCCGGCGACTGCGTGTGCGTGGCGGCGGCGAAGGCCGATGCCACGCTGAAGCTGATCGCCGCGCGGTCGTTGAGCGCGATCGCAAGCCCGCCGCTGACCTGGATGACGTTGCCCAGCGACACCCGTGCGGGCGAGACCTGGTCGAGCACCGGCGAGATGTCGTCGAAGTCCTGCGGGCGGTTCCACGTGTAGCCCAGGTTGCCGAACAGGATCACCGGGTCGTAGGTGCGCAGCGCCGAGACGTTGCCGGTCACGCTCCAGACGCCGGTGCCGGTCGGCAGGTTCTCGGGGATGTTGAGGTTGTTGTTGTCCTCGTCGGCCTGGATCAGCTTGAGGCCGAACGGGTGCCGGCCCGAGGGGCCGCGCACGCGCACGCTGGTGACGATGTCGGGCCAGCGCGGCGACTCCTTCACCCACTGGTAGTAGGCCGCGACGCTGGCGTCGCCGATGCCGGTAGAGCTCAGCTGGACCTCGCTGATCTCGGTCGATGCCCCGCCGGCGCCGCCGCTGACGAAGCGCGAGTCGCGGTAGACATAGGGGACCGTGGCCTCGACGCTGAAGCGGTCGGTGATGCCATAGCGGCCAGTGAAATCCACTGTCAGCACGGTCGCCTTGGTCTGGTCCAGGTTGATCGTGCCCAGGAAGATCGCGTCCAGCGCCAGGAACCCGCTGAGGGCCAGCTGGCGGCGGTCGTAGAAGCTGTAGCTCAGGCCGGCATCGAAGGTGAACTTGCGCTCGAACAGCGGGGCGTACTCGCTCACCACCAGCGCCCGCTCCTTCTCGCGCCGTTCTTCGTCCTCCTCGCGCCGGGCCTCGCCGATCTGCATCGGGTCGCCCACCTGCGGCGGTGGGGTAGCCGGGTCGACGGGGGTGGCGG
>CAMPJI010000044.1 GCA_946886865.1 uncultured Lysobacterales bacterium
TCCCCCGCCCACCGCCACCTGCGGACCGCGCGCGGGTTTGATCCGCGTCAACACCGGGCGGGTGTGCGGGCGATGTACTGGACGCCCGGTCCGCGGCACAGCCTGCCGCGACACACGCGACCGCCGCTCGGCATTCCCGGGAGCTCTTGATGAATCGCGTACTCCACAAGACCTGCATCGTCACCGGCGGCGCCGTCGGCATCGGCCGGGCATGTGTCGAGAAACTCGCGCACGAGGGCGCGCGGGTGGCGATCCTGGACCTGCAGGAGGACGCCGGACAAGCGCTGGCCGCCGACCTCGCCGGACGCGCCATGCCGGTGCGCTACTGGCACGTCGACGTCGGCGACGAATCGCAGGTCGCCACGGCGATGGCGCAGATCGCGGATGCGTTCGGTGGCATCGACGTGCTGGTCAACAACGCCGGCATCGCCGGCGCCAACAAGCCGACGCACGAGATCACCGAGGACGAGTGGGACCGCGTGCAACGCATCAATGTCAAGGGCGTGTTCTTCTGCACCAAGCACGCGCTGCCGCACCTGCGCCGGGCCGGGGGCGGCAGCATCATCAACCTGTCATCAATCTACGGCCTGGTGGGCGCGCCCGACGTGCCGCCCTACCACGCGTCCAAGGGCGCCGTGCGGCTGATGAGCAAGACCGATGCGCTGATCTACGCATCCGATGGCATCCGCGTGAACTCGATCCACCCCGGCTACATCTGGACGCCCATGGTCGAGCAGCACCTGCGCGACAGCGGCCAGCCGGACCTGGAGAAGGGCAAGGCCGACCTGGCGCAACTCCACCCCCTGGGCCGAGTCGGCCATCCCGAAGACATCGCCTGGGGCGTGGTGTACCTGGCCAGCGACGAGTCCGCCTTCGTCACCGGGTCGGAACTGGTGATCGATGGCGGCTACACCGCGCGTTGAGCGGGCGCCGCCCCACCCAAGGGAGAACCGCACCATGAGCGTCGCAAAAGTCATCGAAGTGACCAGCGAGTCGAAAGTCGGCATCGAGGATGCGGTGCAGGCCGGCCTCAACAAGATCGCCCTGTCGGCCCAGGGCATCCGGGGTGCGTGGGTCAGCGACATCAAGGTGCGCACCTCGCCCTCGGGCCAGATCGAACACTGGCGCGTGTGCATGCGGGTGAGCTTCGTCGTCGAGTGACGCCGGCGGGCGCCGGCTGATTGCGCGCACCCGCGTGGCGGTCCGAGTCCGCTCGGCGCCCGGCCTGATTGAACGTGCTCAAGCTTTGCCCGCACCTGACGTTAATCCATGACCGGGACTCGAAATACCGTCTGGATTCGACCATGGCGCCATGCTGAGCTCACTCGCGGACGTCGTGCTCACGCGCGACGCCAAGCAGCGCATCCGCCTGGCGCACTCCGGCCTGGCGTCGGCATTGATGGTGGCGGCCGTCATGCTGATGCACGCCATGACATGGCTCGGGGTCAACGACGGCCGCGGCCTGTGGCCGTGGACCGCCGTGTCGGCCATCGGCCTGGTGTCCATGTTCATCAGCATCCGGCTGGGCTGGTCGGCCCGGTTGCGGGACCCGTCGCTGACGGTGCTGCAACTGCTGTATGCCGTGGGCTGCACGGCGGTGGCGTACCGGATTTCAGGCGCCGGCCACGGCACGCCCCTGCTGATGCTTGCCTTGGTCCTGATGTTCGGCATGTTCGGGCTCAGGCGGGTGGAAGCCTGGCTGGTGGGCGCCTGCACGATCGCCGCGTTCGGTACGGCGATGTACACGGGGGTCATCGACCGGCCCGACATCTACTACCCCGTCGTGCAGGCCGCCTATTTCGTCAGCCTGGTGCTGTTCGTGTTCGGCCTGATGGCGGTCAGTGGACGGGTGGCGGCCATGCGCCAGCGCCTGCGGGCCCAGAAGACCGAACTGGCCGAGGCCTTCGACCGCCTCAGCCTGCTGGCGACGCGGGACGACCTGACGGGCCTGCTCAACCGCCGTGCGATGGCCGAGCTGCTGGACCGCGAGCGGCAACGGTCCCGGCCGACGGGTCGCGGCTGGAGCGTGGCGATCCTGGACGTCGACCATTTCAAACGGATCAACGATGCGCACGGCCACGCCGCCGGCGACGACGCGCTCCGCAACGTGGCGCGGGTCTGCGAGTCCCTGGTGCGCGACTGCGATGCGGTGTCGCGTTGGGGTGGCGAGGAGTTCGTCCTGCTCTGCCGCAACGTGGACGCACCGGCAGCGCACGCCGCTGCCGAGCGGATCCGGGCCCGTGTGGAAGGGACCACCATCCACGCGGGGGATGCCACCTTCGCGGTGACCGTGTCGATCGGCGTGGCGACCTACCGGGCCGGCGACACCGTCGCGCACGTGCTCTCGCGCGCGGATGAGGCCCTGTACGAGGCGAAGCTCGACGGCAGGAACCGCGTGCGGGCGCATGCATCTTCACGCTAGATCGGGCGCGGCCCGCCCAACCGAGCGTATGCCGCCTGGCATCCCTCACCCTGCACCGGGCTGACGGGCGGCGGGCCGATTGGCACCACCGGGTTGCCTCGCAGTGGCGCTGTCCTGCGATGCGGGTCCACGACACCCTGCCGGCACATCCACCGCAGGGAGTCCGCCATGTCCAGCACCGCCCGCCGCCTGTCCACCACCACCGCTGCCGCTGCCCTCGCCGCCTTTGCCCTGACTGCCCTGGCGCCGACCGCCGCGCGCGCCACCGACCGGCACCCCGACGACTGGCCGCCCGGTCTGCAGCGCGTCTGCGAGCGCCTGTTCGACACCGCCCAGCGCGTGGACATGGAGTCCTTCCGCGATTACGACGCCGCGGCGTTCCGCGACATCCACACCGACGATGCGGTGACGATCTTCGCCAGCGGTGCGTACCGCATCGGCATCGACGCGATCATGGCCGCGCTGGATGGGCACTTCACCGGACGCGAGGCGGTCTGGGAATGGACCGAGCTGCACCGCGAGGTGAAGGGGTGCGAGACCGGCTTCATCGTCTACGACGCCACGTACTCCATCCCCTCGGCCGGCTTCCGCCAGCGGGCTCGCCTGGCGGTGACCTACACCTTCCAGCGCGGCCGCTGGCTGGCCGTTCTCGACCAGAGCACACTGCTGCCACCTGCGCCCTGAGAGCGACCGCATGCCCACCCGAGCCGGGCCGGTTGCCCATGCCGATGTCGAAGCCTGCCTGCAGGCCGCCGGGCCCGTGCGCGGCGAGGTGGCCCGCGCGGTCCGGCAGGCGATCCTGGACGCGGACCCGGCGATTACCGAAACCGTGATGTGGAACGCGCCGACCTTCGTGGCGGGCGTGCCCTTCGCCACGCTGCACCTGCGCGGCGAGGACGCGGTTCGGGTGGTGCTGCACCGCGGGGCCAGATCCCGTGCGGCGCCGGGGCGGGCCATCGCAGACCCCGAGGGGCTGCTCGACTGGCGAAGCCCGGATCGCGCCCTGCTGGCGATCCGGGATGCCGCGGACCTGCACGCGAAGCGGGCCGGGCTGCAGGCCATCGTGCGCGACTGGATCGAGGCCGGCCGGGCGGGCTAGGCGCACAATGGCCCCAGGCCGCGCGTGGGCATTGGCCCCATCGGAGAATCGCCCGGCGTGCTGTGATGGGCGGGAGTCGAGCCGGGGACGGACCATGCTGCTGACGCTGGACGGGGCGGGCACGCTGCAGGCGCAACTGCTGCGCGCCTGCCGCGATGCGCTCGCCGAAGGACGCCTCCCCGCCGGTGCCCGTCTGCCACCGTCGCGTGAACTCGCGCGCGAGCTGGGGGTGTCGCGCAACACCGTGCTGGCCGTATACGAGCAACTGCGCGCCGAAGGCCTCATCGAGGCCCGGGTGGGTGCGGGCAGCTTCGTCGCGGCTTCCATGTCGCCGCCCCGCCCCGCGCCAGAAGCCGCGATTCGCGCACTGCCCGCGCCCACGACCGCGTACGCGCGGCGCGCCCGGGCGCACTTCGACGTCCACAACCAGCCCGGCCGCACGCTGCCGGGCATGCGCTTCGCCTTCCAGTACGGCGTGCCGATGACCCACCCCGGCCTGACGGACGCGTGGGCGCGCGCCCTCTCGCACGCGGCCCACTACACGCGCCCCACCTACGGCCATGTCCAGGGATTGCCCGAGCTGCGCGCGGCCATCTGCGACTACCTGGCGCGGCGCCGCGGCATCCGCGCGTGCCCGGAGGACGTCATCGTCGTGGCCGGCACGCAGCAGGCACTGGCGCTGTGCGCGCGGGTGCTGCTGGAGGCCGGCGACGGCGCGGTGATCGAGGAGCCGCAGTACAACGCCATCCGCGTCGGCCTGCAGGTGCACGGTGCCCGCGTGCACGGGATCCCCGTGGATGGCGAGGGATTGGCGGTGCACCGGATGCCGCGCCATGGCGTGCGCCTGGCATGCGTGACCCCCTCCCACCAGTTTCCGACGGGCGCGGCGCTGTCCCTGCCGCGTCGGCGGGCACTGCTCGAATGGGCGCGCCAGTCCGGCGCCTGGGTATGGGAGGACGACTACGACGGCGAGTTCCGCCACGAAGGCGCGCCCACTCCGGCGCTGCGTGCGATGGACGACGACGGGCGCGTGATCTACGTCGGCAGCTTTTCCAAGACGGTGTTCCCGGCCCTGCGGCTGGGTTACATGGTGGTGCCGGCGTCCCTGCGACAGGACCTCGTGGCAGCCAAGTGGCTGGCCGACTTCGGTTGTCCCGGCATCGAGCAGGCGGCGCTTGCACACTTCATGTCCATCGGCGCATTCGAGCGCCACCTGCGCCACACGGCGCTGGAACTGCGACGCCGCCGCACCGCACTGGTCGATGGCCTGGCGCGGTGCGGACGCGGGCGGCTCGAGATCGGTGACGCCCACGCGGGCATGCACCTGGTGGTGCGCCTGCGCGACTGCGGCCGGCGCGATGGCGACGCCCTGGTCGCCTTGGCCCACGCACAAGGGCTGGGGCTGTACACGATGGCGCCCTACTACCTGGAGGCCCCCGATCGCGCGGAACTGCTGATGGGCTACGCCAGCCTGACGGTCGCGGAGATCCAGGACGCGCTCGTGGTGTTCGAGCACTGCCTGGACGCACTCTGGAGTAGCAGGACGAAGCCATCGGGCGCCGACCAAGCCGCCGCATACGGTTACCCGCCGGCCGCGACCGGAACCGATGACAAAGGCGACACGGACGTGCGCGTTAGCGGCACCGGCTGACGTCGACGGCGGCCTACCCGCTGGCGGCGTGACGCCCGTGAGGCCACTGGCGGCGCCGATTCTTTACGCAGAATTTATTCCCGGCGCCGGTGCGTGGCATGGCGACTTTACGGGGGTCAGGTCGAGACTTCCCCGGTGGCCAAACGGGCCACGCCACCGCGTTCCGTCATGCGTCCAACCTCCCTCCCCGGCGACGCCGCCGTGCGTCGCTCCGATTTCCTTCTTGATACGTGCGCGGGCCTTGCGCTGCTCGCCCTGTGCGGCGTCGCCCAGGCGTCGTCGCTGGGTGGCTCGGCGACCCTCACCACCGATTACGTCTGGCGCGGCACGTCGCAGACCCAGGGCGACCCGGCCGTACAGGCGGGCGCGTCGATCGCGTCCGACGCGGGCCTGTACGCCTCGGTGTGGGGCTCCAACGTCGAGTTCCCGGGGACCGGCGCCAACACCGAATTCGACTTCACCGTCGGCTGGTCGGGTGCGATCGCGGACGATTGGGCAGCGGACGTCAACGTGCTGCACTACCGCTACCCGTCCACCGATGTCGACCTGGACTGGACCGAGCTCAACGGCAAGCTGACCTACGCCGACCGGTACTGGCTCGCGGTCGGCTGGTCGCCCGAGGCGCTGGGCGCCGACGGCGACGGCCTCTATTCGCAGGCGGGCGTGCGCTGGCCCGTGGGCGAGGCCGTGGCACTGGAACTCGCGGCCGGCCACTACGCGCTGGGCGACGCCTACGACGACAGCTACTGGCACGGCCAGGCCAGCGCCACGTGGACGTTCAAGGCGCCCTTCCAACTGCGCGTGACCGCGCACGCCACCGATTCGTCCGCCGAACGCCTGTTCGGTGATTCCGTTGCCGGCAACCGCATCGAAGCGGCCCTGCAGGCGTCCTTCTGAGGTGACACGACATGCCCGGATGGCTTGCCCTGACCTGCATCACCAGCGTTGTCCTCGCGGCCGGCTACTTGCTGTTCGTGATCTTCAGGCCCGAGGACTTCTGAGCCCGCCCGCGGCGCACGGCGCGCCGCGTGCCTGCACGAGACCACACCCATGATCGAGATCCTCCTTGTATTCGCCCTCGCCATTGGCCTGGGCTGGCCGCTCGGCCTCTACCTTGCACGCGTCATGCGCGGCGATGCCTCGCGGCTGGACGGCGTGTTCGGCCCCGTGGAGCGCGGCATCTACCGCCTGCTGGGCACCGACGCCTCGCGCGGGATGTCGTGGCGCGGGGTTGCCAAGGCCTTCGTCCTGAGCAACGTCGTGGTCGGAGGCGTGGTCTGGCTGCTGCTGATGACGCAGGGCTGGCTGCCGCTGAACTCGGACGGCGCGCCCAACATGCGCTGGGATACCGCGCTGCACACGATGGTGTCGTTCGTCACCAACACCAACCAGCAGCATTATTCGGGCCAGGCGCAACTGAGCTTCCTGACCCACATGGCCGGCATTGTCGGCCTGCAGGTCGTCACGCCGATGATGGGCCTGGCGCTGGTGGTGGCGACGTTGCGCGGTCTGTTCGGCGGCCGGCGCGAGATGGAGGCGCAGGCCGCAGGCGGCGCTGCCGTGTCGTCGCCGTCGCCCTCTGCGGGTCCCGATGAAGCGCGCGACCTCGGCAACTTCTGGGTCGACGTCACCCGCGCCTGCGTTCGCTTCATGCTTCCGCTGGCGCTGGTGTGGTCGCTGCTGCTGACGTCGCAGGGCGTGCCGTCCTCGCTCCAGGCCGCGCCGGTGGCCACACCGGTGGACGCGCAGGCCGGCATGGCGTCCCAGTCCATTCCGCTGGGCCCGGTCTCGCCCATGGTGGCCGTCAAGCAGCTGGGCACCAACGGCGGCGGCTGGTACGGCCCCAACAGCTCGGTGCCGCTGGAGAACCCCACGCCGCTGTCGAACCTGCTGGAAACCCTGGCCATCATCCTCATCCCGGTGGCCATCACGTTCATGGTGGGGGCCTTCACCCGGCGCCGGAAGCTCACGGCGCTGGTGTTCGGCACCATGTTGCTGATGTCCGTCGCCTCCACGGGCCTGGCGGTCTGGTCGGAGGGCCATTCGGCCACGTCCACCGACATCGCGCTGATGGAAGGCAAGGAAGTGCGTCTGGGCGCCGACGCGTCGGCCCTGTGGGGCGCGCTGACGACGCAAACCAGCAACGGGTCGGTCAACGCGATGCACGACTCGCTCGCGCCCCTGACCGGCGCGGTCACGATCACCAACATGCTGGTCAATGGCATCTGGGGCGGCGTGGGTTGCGGGTTGCAGCAGTTCCTCGTCTACCTCCTGCTGGCGGTGTTCCTGGCCGGGCTGATGACCGGGCGCACGCCCGAGCTGTTCGGGCGCAAGATCGAAGCCGGCGAGGTTCGCCTGCTCGCGCTGCTCGTACTGCTGCAGCCGATCGCGCTGCTGGGCATGACGGCGGTCACGGTGGCGTTCCCGGCGCTGACGGGCAACTCCAACCCCGGCTTCCACGGCATCAGCCAGGTCTTCTACGAGTACACCTCCGCCTTCGCCAACAACGGTTCGGGCTTCGAGGGACTCGGCGACGCCACCGTGTGGTGGAACCTGAGCTGCGTCCTGCTGCTGGTGCTGGGCCGCTATGCGGCGCTGATCGTGCCGCTGGCCATTGCCGGGCGCATGGCGGTCAAGCGGGTCGCACCGGAAGGGCCCGGCACCCTGCACGTGGAGACGCCGACCCTCGCGCTGACCCTGGTCGCCGTGGTCGTGATCCTGACCATCCTGCAGTTCATGCCGGTGCTGGTCCTGGGCCCGATCGCCGAGCACCTGACCCTCTATTCCCTCTCCTGACCCACTCGAAGCCGGTGCGTCGGCCACCCCGACGCACCGCGAGGACCGATCTGTGAACGACACCTCCACCCACCTGGGCGCCGGGCGCCGCCAGTCGGCGGCGATGCTGGACAGCGCCGGGCTCCGCAGCGCACTCGTGGCGTCGGTGCGCAAGCTCTCGCCGCGCCAGGCCATCCGCAACCCGGTCATTGCCATCGTGCTGCTGGGCACGCTGCTCTCGGCCGTGATCAGCGTCGCCATGCCGGGGCAGTTGCTGTTCGGCGGCGCCGTCACGGCCATCCTGCTGCTGACCGTCTTGTTCGCCAACTTCGCCGAAGCGGTCGCCGAGGCCCGCGGTCGCGGCCAGGCCGCGTCGCTGCGGGCCGCGCGGCGGGACCTGGTCGCGCGCCGGCTCCAGGGCCGCACCCGTCCCAGTGGCGAGGCGCAGGTGCCGGCCTCCGACCTGCGCCCCGGCGACCACGTCATCGTCTCGGCGGGCGAGTTCTTGCCGGCCGACGGCGAGATCGTCGAAGGCATGGCCACCATCAACGAGGCCGCCGTCACCGGCGAGTCGGCCCCCGTACTGCGCGAGGCCGGCACCGACCGCTCCGGCGTGATCGGCGGCACCAAGGTGCTGTCGGATGAAATCGTCGTCCGGGTGGCCGCAGAACCCGGCCACAGCTTCCTCGACCGCATGATCGCCCTGGTCGAGGGCGCCTCGCGGCAGAAGACGCCCAACGAGATCGCTCTGACGATGTTGCTGGCGGCGATGACGCTGACCTTCCTCGTGGTGGTCGCCACCCTGCCGGCGCTGGCCGGCTTCGTCGGCGCCACGCTCGACCCGCTGCTGCTGATCGCGCTGCTGGTGTGCCTGATCCCGACCACCATTGGCGGCCTGCTGCCGGCAATCGGCATCGCCGGCATGAACCGCGCACTGTCGGCCAACGTTCTGGCCAAGTCCGGTAAGGCGGTGGAAATTGCAGGCGACGTGGACGTGCTGCTGCTCGACAAGACCGGGACGATCACCCACGGCGACCGCCAGGCCACCGCGTTCCACCCGCTGGCCGGCGTGGATGCCGAGCAGCTGCGCGAGGCTGCCATGCTGGCCTCGCTGGCCGACCCCACGCCCGAGGGCAAGTCGATCGTCAAGCTGGCGCGGGCGCAGGGCGAACCGCTGCAGGATCCGGCCGACGCCCGCTACCTCCAGTTCTCCGCGCAGACCCGGATGTCCGGCGTCGACATGGAAGGCGGCGCGCGCGTGATCCGCAAGGGCGCGCGTGATGCCATCGAACGCCACGTGCACGCGCAGGGCGGCCAGGTCACCGCGGAACTGGCCGCGCGCGTGGACACCGTGGCGCGCAGCGGCGCCACCCCCCTGGTGGTGTCCGACGGCCGTCACGCGCTGGGGGTGGTCGAGCTCTCCGACGTGGTGAAGTCCGGCGTGTCCGAACGTTTCGCGCGGATGCGTGCAATGGGCATCCGCACGGTGATGATCACCGGCGACAACCCGCTCACCGCCGCGGCGATCGCCGCCGAGGCCGGCGTGGACGACTACATCGCCGAGGCGACGCCGGAGGACAAGCTGGCACGCATCCGCCAGGAGCAGGCCGCCGGCCGCCTGGTTGCCATGGTCGGCGACGGCACCAACGATGCGCCGGCGCTAGCGCAGGCCGACGTGGGCCTGGCGATGAACTCCGGTACCCAGGCCGCGCGCGAGGCCGGCAACATGGTCGACCTGGACTCCGACCCGGCCAAGCTGCTGGAGGTCGTCGAGGTCGGCAAGCAGCAGCTCATCACCCGCGGTGCGCTGACCACGTTCTCGCTGGCCAACGACGTCTCCAAGTACTTTGCCATCCTGCCGGCGCTGTTCGCCGCCGCACTTCCACAGCTGGGCGTGCTGGACGTCATGCAGCTGTCCAGCCCCACCAACGCCGTGCTGGCCGCGCTCATCTTCAATGCGCTGGTGATCCCGGCGCTGATCCCGCTGGCGCTGGCCGGCGTGCGATTCCGCCCGGCCAGCGCGACCACCCTGCTGCGCCGGAACATGCTGGTGTACGGCGTGGGCGGCGTGCTGCTGCCGTTCGTTGCCATCAAGCTGATCGACATGGCCCTTGCGGCCCTGGGAGCCTGACATGACCCGTCCCATCCACCACCCTGCCCCGCCCGTCCATCCCGGCGCCCTGGAGGACACCGCCTCGTTGCGCGCCGCCTGCGGCTTCGCCGGTGTCATCCTGCTGGGGTTCGGCCTGGCATACGCACTGGCCGGCACCGCGCTGGGTGCCGCGGTGTTCCCGCACCAGGCGGGCGGCAGCCTGATCGTCGTCGATGGCACCGTGCGCGGCTCGGAACTGGTCGCCCAGCCGTTCGTGGCCGAGCGCTACTTCCATCCGCGGCCCTCCGCCGCCGGCTTCGACCCCATGGCCGTGTCCGGCAGCAACCTGGCGCGCAGCAATCCCGACCTGCGCGCGCGCATCGATGCGTCCATCGCCGACGTCGCGGCCCGGGAGGGTATCGATGCGAGCGACGTACCCGGCGACCTTGTCACCCAGTCCGGTGGCGGCATCGACCCGCACATCACCCCCGAAGCGGCGCGCGTGCAGGTCGCGCGGGTCGCACGGGCGCGTGGCCTCACCGCGGGCGAGGTCGAGGCGCTTGTCGCCGCGCACACCGAGGCGCCAACGCTGGGCGTGCTGGGCCAGCCGCGCGTCAACGTCTTGCGCCTGAACCTGGCGCTGGACGCGGGGCGTTGACCGCCCCGCCCCTGCAACAAGGCAACCGGGCCACAATCGGCGAATGACGGACACCCGCACCTCGCGCGCCGATGCGCTCATCGGCCAGCTGAGCCGGCAACAAGCCGGCCGGCTGACCGTATTCCTTGGCGCGGCCCCCGGGGTCGGCAAGACCTACGCGATGCTCACCCGCGCCCGCGACCTCCAGCGGCGCGGGCAGGACGTGGTGGTCGGCATCGCCGAGACGCACGGGCGCAGCGAGACCGCCGCGCTGCTGGAGGGTCTGGAGCAGGTACCGCGCCGGCAACTCTCGTATACGCCGGCCGACGGCAAGCCTCGCACGCTCGAGGAGCTGGACCTCGATGCCTTGCTGGCGCGCCGGCCGCAGCTGGCGCTGGTCGACGAGCTGGCACACCGCAACGCGCCGGGAAGCCGCCACGAGCGGCGCTGGCAGGACGTGGCCGAGCTGCTGGACGCCGGCATCGACGTCTATACCACGGTAAATATCCAGCACCTGGAGAGCCTCAACGACGTCGTGCACCGCATCACCGGCGTGCGCGTCACCGAGACGGTCCCCGACGCGCTGTTCGACCGGTTGCGCGACATCGTGCTGGTCGACCTGCCCCCGCGCGAGCTGATCGAGCGCCTGCAGCAGGGCAAGGTCTACGTGCCCGACCAGGCCCAACAGGCGCTCAAGGCGTTCTTCTCGCCCAGCAACCTGACCGCATTGCGCGAGCTGGCGATGCAGGCCGCGGCCGACCGCGTCGACGTGGACCTGCGCGAGGCCCGTAGCGCACGCGGCCTGCCCGGCACGCCGATCCGGCGCCGGGTGCTGGTGGCCATCGACGGACGCGGGCAATCCGAGTACCTGGTGCGCGTGGCGCGGCGCATCGCCGAACGCAGCGACGCGCCATGGAGCGTGGTCACCGTGCAGGCCGGCGGGCGCGATGATCCGCAACGCCAACTGGAGCTCGACCGTGCCTTCGCGCTGGCGCGCAGGCTGGGCGGGGAAACGGCCGCGTTGAACGGCGTCAACATCGTCGATGCATTGCTCGACCATGCCGGCCGCATCGGCGCCAGCACGATCGTGCTGGGCCGCACCCGCGAGCGCCCGTTCGCGCGCATGGTCAACCGGACCTTGACGCAGCAACTGCTGCAACGCGGCGCCCACTACGAGCTGACCATCGTCAGCACCCCCGAGGTGCGCGCACGCTCGCGCCGCGCCTCAGTGGACCGCGCGGCCTGGCTTGGCCGTCATGACGTGGCGTGGGCGGTGGCGGCCGCCGCCGCTGCGACCGCATTGGCGGCGCTGGCCGAGCGCTGGCTTGGGTTGTCCGACCTCTCGCTGGTGTTCATCGTGGCGGTGGTGCTGGTCGCCTCGCGCACGCGCATGGCCGCCGCGGTCATCGCCGCCTCGCTGTGTTTCCTGGCCTACAACTTCTTCTTCATCGACCCGCGCTACACCTTCTATATCGGCGCGCGCCAGGGCGTGGCCACGGTGCTGCTGTTCCTGCTGGCGGCACTGGTGGCCGGCCGGCTGGCGGCCAAGCTGCGCATGCAGGTACTGGCGCTGCGCGCCGCCAACGCGCAGGCCACCACGCTGCAGACGCTGGGGCGGCAACTGGCGTCGGCGGCCGACCTGGGGCAGGTCCTGCGCTCGGGCCGGGACGCGCTGCACACGACGCTTGGCGCGGACGTAGTGGTGCAGGTCGATGACACGCGGAGCGAAAGCGACGGCGCACCGGCGTTGTCGCAGACCGACCGCGCCGCCGTCGATTGGGTGGCCGCCCACGGCCAGACCGCGGGACGGTTCACCGATACCCTCGCCGGCGCCGCCTGGTGGTGCCTGCCGCTGCGGCTGGACACCCGGTTGCGCGGTGCACATGGCGTGATCGCCCTGCACTTCTCGGCGGATGTCGCGCGCCTGACCGTCGAGCAGCGTCGATTGGCCGAGGCCATGGCCGAGGATATCGCCCAGGCGGTACTGCGTACCCGGCTGGTGGCGGACCTGGAAGACGCGCGCGTCAGCACCGAAACCGAGCGCCTGCGCTCGGCGCTGCTCTCGTCGGTGTCGCACGACCTGCGCTCGCCGCTGTCGGTGATCATCGGCTCGGCCAGCACGCTGGACAATTACGGCGACACGCTGGGCGCGCAGGACCGGCATGACCTGCTCGACACCATCCGCGTGGAGGGCGAGCGCCTGGACCGCTACATCCAGAACCTGCTCGACATGACGCGGCTGGGCCATGGCGGGCTGGCGCTCAACCGCGACTGGATCGGCGTCGACGAACTGATCGGCTCGGCGGTCACGCGCCTGCAGCGCTACGCGCCCCAGGCGCGGTTCGAGGTCCAGGTGCAGGCGGGGCTGTCGCCGCTGTGGGTCCATCCGGCGCTGGTGGAGCAGGCGCTGTTCAACGTGCTGGAGAACGCGGTGCGGTTCTCCCCCGCTGACGAAGCCGTGGTGGTGGACGCGCGCGAAGTCACTGTCGATGGCGCCGCGCACCTGCGCATCGATGTGCGCGATCGCGGCCCGGGCATACCGGACGATGAGCGCACGCGCATCTTCGACATGTTCTACAGCGTCGAACGCGGCGACCGTGGCCGCCAGGGCACCGGCCTGGGCCTGGCGATCTGCCAGGGGATGATCGGCGCGCACGGTGGCCGGGTCGAGGCACTGCCCGGGCCGGATGGGTGCGGCACCACCATTAGAATCACGCTGCCGAGGCTTGAGCCGCCGCCGTCTCTCACCGAAAAATGACCGATCCCGCATCCACCGCCACTCCGCCTCCCCGGATCCTGGTCATCGATGACGAGCCGCAAATCCGTCGATTCCTGGACATCAGCCTGCGGGCGCAGGGGTATGCGGTGTCACTGGCGGACTCGGGCACGGCGGGACTGGAGCAACTGGCGACCGATGGCGCGGATCTGGTGATCCTCGACCTGGGCCTGCCCGACCGGGACGGCCACGAGGTGCTGCGCGAGCTGCGCGGCTGGTCGACGGTGCCGGTCATCCTGCTGACCGTACGCGCCGGCGAAAGCGAGAAGGTGTCCGGGCTGGACGCCGGTGCCAACGACTACGTCACCAAGCCGTTCGGCGTGCAGGAGCTGATGGCTCGCGTGCGTGCCCTGCTGCGTGCGCAGGCCGCCCCGGCCGGCACCGAACCGGTGTACGACGATGGCACCCTTCGCGTCGACCTCGCGCACCGCGAGGTCACCCTTGCCGGCGAGCCGCTCGCGCTGACGCGCAAGGAATACGCGGTACTGGCGCTGCTGGTCCGGCACGCGGGCCGCGTCGTCACGCAGCCGCAGATCCTGCGCGAGGTGTGGGGCCCCACCCATGTCGAGGACACGCATTACCTGCGCATCCTCGTAGGCAAGCTTCGGCAGAAGCTGGGGGACGATCCCGCGTCACCGCGCTGGATACAGACCGAACCCGGCGTCGGCCTGCGGCTGATCGCCACGCCGTCGCCCTAGCCCGGCTCGGGCCGTCGGTCAGCTCGAACGCCCGTCGGCAGCTATGCCGGCACGCGAACCGTCACCCACGTCGGCGCGTGGTCGCTGGCCTTGTCCTGCAGCCGCACCCAGCGGTCCACGCCCGCATCCTTCAGCCCCTTGGCGAGTACCGGGTTGAGCAGCAGGTGGTCGATGCGCAGGCCGCGGTCGCGCTCGGCGTGCTGGCGGAAGTAATCCCAGAACGTGTAGATGACCTTGTCCTCGCCAACGGTGTGGCGCAACGCATCGGTCCAGCCCTGCCCCAGCAGGTCGAAGTACGATTCACGAACCTCAGGTTGCATCAGCGCGTCCTTGCGCCAGGCCTTGGGGTCGTAGACATCGAGGTCGCCGGGGATGACGTTGAAGTCGCCCAGCAGCGCGACCGGATGCGGCAGGTCCACCAGTGACCTGGCATGACGGATCAAGCGCTGCATCCACTCGCGCTTGTAGTCGAACTTCGGCCCGGGCTGCGGGTTGCCGTTGGGCAGGTAGAGGCTGGCGACGACGATGCCGTGGATCGCCGCTTCGAGGTAGCGGCTCTGGGTGTCGTCGGGGTCGCCGGGGAGCCCGCGCCGGCTTTCGACCGGCATCGAGTCGCGCGCCAGCAGTGCCACGCCGTTCCATGAGCGCTGGCCGTGCCAGAGGGCGCCGTAGCCGGCGGCCTCCAACTCGTCGGCGGGGAACGCATCGTCCACCGCCTTCAGTTCCTGCAGCGCGACGATGTCCGGCGCTTCCTTCTCCAGCCACGCGAGCAGGTGAGGCAGGCGCGTACCGATGCCGTTGACGTTGAACGTCGCCAGTTTCAGCGTTTTACGGGATGCCATGGCGGACTGGGGTCGGTCGCGCGGACGTGGGACACGTCATACGGCGCAGGCGTGCGTCGGTGGGCGGCCGGCCGGTGTGCCTGCGCCCGCGTGCGTGCGCGTCAGTTGGACGCGGCCTGGCGGAAGCCGGTTTCCCAGGCTTCGATGGCGGCCTGCCACTCGGCCAGGTCCTGGCCGGTGGAGGCCGGCAGTGCCTCGGCGGCCAGCATCGGGTTGTCGATGAGGGTTTCGCCGCGATGGCGGGCCTTGCGTCCCTCGTGCTGCAACTGGGTGAGGTCGGATGTCACGGCGCGTCTCCTCTGGCTTCGCGTCCGGACGCGGGCGGGCCGCGCGGGGACAACAGGCCCGCATCATCCGCATGCGCCGTGGACATGCGGTGAGCGCAACGCCCGGCCGGGCGGTATTTGACCCGGATCAAGGCGGGCATGCGGGCGCCCGCCTAGCCTGCGCCGCATGATCGCCACCCCCCTGCTCGACCCCGAACTGCTGCGCCGCTACGACCGGCCCGGGCCGCGTTACACGTCCTACCCGACCGCCCCGAATTTCCATGCCGGCTTCGGCGAGCACGCGCTGCGCGAGGCGATCGCGGCCAGCAACGGCGATCCGATTCCGCGCCGCCTGTCGGTCTACGTGCACGTCCCGTTCTGCGCGAGTCCGTGCTTCTACTGCGGTTGCAACCGCGTCATCACCCGCGATACGGGGCGCGCCTCTGCGTACGTGGCTCGCCTCGCGCAGGAGATCGAATGCGTGGCGGCGCTGTTCGACGGCGATCGCGAGGTGGTGCAGGTGCACCTGGGCGGCGGCACGCCCAACTTCCTGGACCCCCGGCAGCTGCGCACGGTGGTCGACGTGTTGCGCGGCCGGTTCCGGTTCCGTGCAGACGACGACCTGGACCTGTCCATCGAACTGGACCCGCGCTTTGTCACCCCCGCCGATGTGGCGGAACTGGGCGCGGCGGGCTTCAACCGCGCCAGCCTCGGGGTACAGGACTTCGACCCCCGGGTGCAGGCGGCCGTCAACCGTATCCAGTCGGTGGAAGACACCGTGGCGGTCGTGGAGGCCTGCCGCGCCGCCGGCATGCGGTCGGTCAATATCGACCTGATCCACGGCCTGCCCCACCAGACGCTTGACGGTTTCGGCTCCACGTTGGATCGCGTGCTCGATATCCGCCCCGATCGGCTCGCGGTGTACGGCTACGCGCACCTGCCCGGGCTGTTCCGGGCGCAGACGCAGATCGAAGCCACCGACCTGCCCGGCCCGGAGCTGCGGCTGGAGCTGCTGCAACTGGCCATCGAACGGCTGACGGCGGCGGGCTATGTCTATATCGGCATGGACCACTTCGCCCTGCCCGACGACGCACTGTCACGCGCGCAGCAGCGCGGCGGGCTGCATCGCAACTTCATGGGCTACACCACGCACGCCGACAGCGACCTGGTCGGGCTGGGCGTCAGCGCCATCAGCCACATCGGCGACACCTTCAGCCAGAACCCGCGCGACCTGCCCAGCTGGGAGCACGCGCTCGACGCCCGCCGCCTGCCGGTGGTGCGGGGCCTTCGCCTGGACGAGGACGACCGCCTGCGCGCCGACCTGATCCAGGCGCTGATGTGCCAGGCCGAAGTACCCGTGCACGCACTGGAGCGACGGTACGGCATCGACTTCACCCGGTACTTCGCCGACGCGTTGGCGCGGCTGCAGCCGCTCGCGGAGGACGGCCTGGTCACGGTGGCCCCTGGCGTGGTGCGGGCGACGGCGCGCGGCCGCCTGCTGCTGCGCTGTATCGCCATGTGCTTTGACCGCTACCTGGGCGCGCCAGTGGGGGACGCGCGCTTCTCACGCGCGATCTGAGCATCGCCCGCGCCAAATTGATTCAAGTCAAGGACGCGCGCGCACGCGCTTCCGACAATGCCGCCACGTTCAACCGGGGCTTCTCCATGACCCTCCAACAGCCGGCCTTCGGGGCCGACGTCCGCGCCGTGCGCACGACCGCCGCACTGGACGGGTTCTACAACGACACGGTGGTGCGGCAGTTCGCCGTGGCCACCGTGGTCTGGGGCATCGTCGGCATGGCGGTGGGCGTGCTCATCGCTGCCCAGCTGTACTGGCCGACCATCGGCGAAGGCATCCCGTGGCTCAGTTACGGCCGCCTGCGCCCGCTGCACACCAACGCGGTGATCTTCGCCTTCGGCGGCAGCGCGCTGTTCGCCACCAGCCTGCATGTCGTGCAACGCACCTGCCACGTGCGGCTGATCTCCGACCGGCTGGCGTCGTTCGTGTTCTGGGGCTGGCAGGCGGTGATCGTCGCGGCCGCCATCACCCTGCCGCTGGGCATCACCCAGAGCAAGGAATACGCCGAGCTCGAATGGCCGATCGACATCCTGATCACGATCGTATGGCTGGCGTATGCGTGGCTGTTCTTCGGAACGATCGCCAAGCGCCGCGTCAAGCACATCTACGTGGCCAACTGGTTCTACGGCGCCTACATCATCACCATCGCGCTGCTGCACGTGGTCAACAACCTGGCGTTGCCGGTGGACATGGGCAAGTCGTACCAGGTCTATACCGGCGCCGTGGATGCGATGGTGCAGTGGTGGTACGGCCACAACGCCGTCGGCTTCTTCCTGACCGCCGGGTTCCTCGGGATGATGTACTACTTCGTGCCCAAGCAGGCCGGGCGGCCGGTGTACTCCTACCGGCTGTCGATCGTGCACTTCTGGGCGCTGATCGCCGTGTACATGTGGGCCGGTCCGCACCACCTGCAGTACACCGCGCTGCCGGACTGGGCGCAGTCGGTGGGCATGGTGTTCTCGCTGATCCTGCTGGCGCCCAGCTGGGGCGGCGCGATCAACGGCATCCTCACGCTGTCGGGCGTGTGGCACAAGCTGCGCACCGACCCGATCCTCAAGTTCCTGATCGTCGCGCTCAGCTTCTACATGATCGCGACCTTCGAGGGACCGATGATGTCCATCAAGACGGTCAACTCGCTGAGCCACTACACCGACTGGACCGTCGGCCACGTGCATGCCGGCGCACTGGGCTGGGTGGCGATGATCTCCATCGGCTCGATCTACGCGCTGGTGCCGCGCCTGGTCGGCCAGAGCGCGATGTACTCCACGCGCTGGATCGACCTGCACTTCTGGATCCACACCCTGGGCGTGGTGCTCTACATCGTCTCGATGTGGATCGCCGGCGTCATGCAGGGGCTGATGTGGCGCGCCACCAACGACGACGGGACGCTGACCTACAGCTTCGTGGAGGCGCTCAATGTCACCTACCCCTACTACCTGGTGCGCCTGGGCGGTGGCCTGCTGGTGCTGGCGGGCATGGCGCTGATGGCGGTGAACATGTGGAAGACCTTCGCCCTCGCGCGCACCGTCGACCAGCCCGTGCTGCCCCCCGAACCCAGCCAGGCGCGCGCCTGAGCCCCGGAGCATCCAATGAGCGACGACAACAAGAACGCACACGAAAAGGTCGAGAAGAACGTCGGCCTGATGGCGGTGCTGATCGCGGTGGTGGTGTCCTTCGGCGGGCTGGCCGAGATCGTGCCGCTGATGTACCAGGCCGAGGCGGTCGAGCCGCTGCCCGGGGTGGAGCCCTACCCGGCCCTGCAGCTCGCCGGGCGCGACGTCTATGTGCGCGAGGGTTGCTACAACTGCCACTCGCAGATGGTGCGCACGCTGCGCTTCGAGACCGAGCGTTATGGCCACTATTCGCTGGCCGGCGAGTCGGTGTACGACCGACCCTTCCAGTGGGGCTCCAAGCGCACCGGGCCGGACCTGGCACGCGTGGGCGGCCGGTACTCGGATGACTGGCACCGCGTGCACCTGGTCGACCCGCGCGCGGTGGTGCCCGAATCCAACATGCCGTCCTTCCCGTGGCTGGCCTCCACGTACGTGGAGGGCGATGAGGTCACCCGCCGCATGCGCGCGCTCAGGACCCTGGGCGATCCGTACACGCAGGATGACATCGACACCGCCGCCGCCGACGTGCGCGGCAAGACCGAACTCGACGCCGTGGTCGCCTACCTGCAGGCGCTGGGTCGCAACGTGCCGGGAGGGCGCTGACATGCTGTCGGGCATCGTGACCACCGTGCTGCTGGTGGCGTTCGTGGTGGGCTGGATCTGGGCCTGGAGCCCGCGCCGCAAGCGCGACTTCGACGAGGCGGCGCGCCTGCCGCTGGATGACGGGGAGGCGCGGCGATGAGCGCGGGATGGTCGTGGTACGTCATCGCCCTGGTGGCGCTGAACATCGTCGGCTGCGTGTGGCTGCTGTGGTGGACGGCGCGCCGCCGCCCCGGCGACCCGGCG
>CAMPJI010000045.1 GCA_946886865.1 uncultured Lysobacterales bacterium
CGGGCGCGCTTGCGGCAGGCATCGACCAGTGCATCGTGCTGCGACAGGCCGTGCTCGTCCTCGGCCATCACCGCATAGTCCACCAGCAGGATCGAGTTCTTGGTCGCCACGCCGATCAGCATCAGCAGGCCGATCAGCGCGGGCAGCGACAGCATGTTCTGGGTCAGCAGCAGCGCGCCGAACGCGCCGCCGGCCGACAGCGGCACCGCGGTGAGGATCGTCACCGGCTGCACCGGGTGGTTGAACAGCAGCAACAGCACCATGTAGATGCATACGATGCCCGCCGCCATCGCCAGCGCGAAGCCGGTGAACAGCTCGACGAACACCTCTGCATCGCCGGTATTGAGGAAGTCCACGCCCACCGGCAGGTTGTTGACGCTCGGTAGCTGCTGCACCTCCTGCATCACCTCGCCCAGCGGCCGGCCGTTGAGCTCGGCGGTCAGGGTGACGTTGCGCTGGCGCTTGTAGCGCGAGATCACCGACGGCCCGCTGCCGGTCTCGATGTCGGCCACGGCCGACAGCGGCACCGGGCCCTGGTTGCCACGCACCTGCAGTTGGCCGACCAGCGCCGGGTCGCGCAGGTCCTCGCGCGCGAAGCCGACGCGGATCGGGATCTGCCGGTCGGGCAGGTTGAGCTTGGCCATGCGCTGCGTGTAGTCGCCGGCCGTCGCCACGCGCGCGGCCTCGGCAATCGCGGCGGTGGACACCCCCAGCTCGGCGGCGCGCGCCGGGTCGGGCACGATGCGGATCTCCGGGCGCAGCAGTGAAGCGGACGACGAAATGCTGCCCAGGCCTTCAAGCTGGCGCAGGTCGCGCTCCACCGCCGCAGCGGCGTCGTGCAGCTTCTCCGGGTCGTCGCCGGCCAGCACCAGCTGCATCAGCTCACCGGGCTCGGCACTGACGAAGCTCACGCGCGTGCCGGGCAGGTCGGCCAGGCGCTGGCGCACCTCCTGTTCCAGCGCCTTCTGGTCGCGGTCGCGTCATCCGACGGGCCCCAGTCCACCACCAGCGTGGCCTTGCGCGGGTCGCCGGTGCCGGTGCGCGACGGATCGCCCAGGTCCAGCACGCTGCCGACCATGGTGAACACCTGCTGCAGTTCGGGAATCGTGGCCAGCCGCTCTCGCGCCTGCTCGGTCACGGCCACCGTCTCCTCGATCGGCGTGCCCGGCGGCAGCTCGATGCTGAGGTTGCTGCGGCCCTGGTCGGAGGTGGGGATGAAGGTGGTCGGGATGAACGGCACCATCGCCAGCGACAGCACGAACAGCCCGAACGCGATCCACAGCGTGCGCGCGCGGTGGCGCAGCGCGGCGTCCACCCAGCCCAGGTAGCGCTTCATCAGTTTCGATTCGGCGACGTTGTCGGCGTGCGGCTTGAGCAGGTACGCCGCCATCATCGGCGTGAGCAGGCGCGCCACCAGCAGCGAGAACATCACCGCCGTGGCCGCGGTCCAGCCGAACTCGCGGAAGAACTTGCCGGCAATGCCGGGCATGAAGGCGACCGGGATGAACACCGCCGCCAGCGTCATCGAAGTCGCGATGACCGCCGTGCCGATTTCGTCAGCGGCATCGCGCGCGGCGTCCAGCGGGGTCTTGCCCATGCCCAGGTGGCGCACGATGTTCTCGATCTCGACGATCGCATCGTCCACCAGGATGCCGACCACCACCGATAGCGCCAGCAGCGTGATGATGTTGAGCGAGAAGCCCAGGAAGTAGATCACCGCGAAGGTCGGGATGATGGACAGCGGCAGCGCCACCGCGCTGACCCACGTCGCGCGCCAGTCGCGCAGGAACAGCCACACCACCACCAGCGCCAGCAGCGCGCCTTCCCACAGCATCGTCATCGACGAGGAGTACGAGCGCTCGGTCTCGTCGACCATGTTGCTGACCAGGTCGAACTCCACGCCCGGGTGCGAGGCCGCCAGCCCCTCCAGCGTCTCCTGCACCTGCGCCTTGACGTCCAGCTCGTCCGAGCCGCGGCTGCGCGAGACCGAGAAGCCCACCACGGACTCGCCGTCCAGCAGCGCCACCTGGCTGGGGTCGGCGGCGGCATCGCTGACGGTCGCGATTGACGACAGCCGCACCGCGCGGCCGTCGGCCAGGCTGATGGTGTAGTCGCGCAGCTGGCGCACGTCGTCGACCGTGCCGACGGTACGGATGGTCTGCTGCTCGCCGCCGATCTCGGTGCGCCCACCGGGGCGTTCGACCTGGATCTGCGCGAGTTGCTGCGAGACTTCGGCCGCCGTCACCCCGAAGGCCTGCAACTGCTGCGGGTCCAGGTCGATACGGATCTGCCGCTCGATGCCGCCGATGCGCGAGACCTGTGCCACGCCATCCACGCCGTACAGCGCGCGCGACACGTCGCGGTCCACGAACCAGGACAGCTGGTCGGGCGCCATCGACGGCGCCGACACCGCGTAGGTCAGCAGCGCGCCGCCGATCTCGACCTTGCTGACCAGCGGCTCCTGGATGTCCTGCGGCAGGTCGGTGCGTACCCGCGTCACCGCGTCCTTGGTCTCGTCGAGCGCGGCGTCGATGTCCACCGACAGCTCGAACTCGATCATCGTGGTGCTGGTGCCCTCGGTGACCGTCGACACCACGCGCTTGATGTCGGGGATGGTGGCGACCGAGTCCTCGATGCGGCGGGTGACTTCCGTTTCCAGCTGCGAGGGCGACGCGCCCGGTTGGAGGACCGTCACCGTGGTCATCGGGAAGGCGATGTCCGGGAAGCGGGCCACCGGCAGGTTGATGAAGCCCCAGATGCCGGCCACGCACAGCACGAAGAACACCATCACCGCCGGCAGTGGCCGGTTGATGGCCCAGGACGACAGCGTGCCGCCGCCGCTCATCGGGCGGCGGCCGCGTCGGTGGTGGCCGGCTTGGCGGCGTCACCGGCCGCCTCGGGCGTCACGACGCGTACGCGATCGCCGTCGGCCAGGAAGCCCGCACCGCGGGTCACCACCTGCGCGCCTTCGGCCAGGCCGCCGCGCACTTCGACAAAGCCGTTGTCGGTGGCGCCGCGCTCGATGCGCTTGATCGACACCGTGCCTTCGCCATCGACCACGAACACCGAGGGGAAGCCGTCGCGCAGCACCACCGCGCCGTCGGGCACCACCGGCACGGTGGCCACGCCCGTGTTGATGCGGCCGTCCAGGTACGTGCCCGGGCGCAGCGCGCCGGGGTCGGGCAGGTCGGCGAAGACGGTGCCGGTGCGGCTGGCCGCGTCCACGCCGGGCGACACCGCGCGCACCACACCGGTCACGGTCGCGCCGTTGCGGTCGCGCAGTTCGACCCGGTCGCCGGGTTCGACCGCGCCGAGGTCGGCCGCCGCCAGTTCGGCGCGCCATTCCAGGGCGCCGTCCTTGATCAGGCGCAGCAGCTCGCTGCCGGCGGCGACCACCTGGCCCGGCTGCACGAGGCGGGCGGAGATCACGCCGTCCGCCGGCGCGCGCAGGGTGGCGAAATCGCGGCGCAGTTGCGCGGCATCACGCGCGGCGCGCGCCGTGCCGACGCGGGCTTCGGCCTGCGTGCGGGCGGCACGCAGCTCGTCCAGCGCGGAGGCGCTGATGTACTGGCCGCCGGCCAGCTGCTCGCCGCGGTTGAGGTTGGAGCGGGCCAGGGCCGCGCCGGCTTCGGCCTCGCGCAGCGCGGCCTGTGCCTGCGCCAGGTCGGACTCCAGCGTGCGTGCGTCCAGTGTCAGCAGCACGTCCCCGCGTGCAACGGCTTCGCCCTCGTCGACATTCACCGCCGTCACCCGCTGGCCGCTCAGTTCCACGCCCAGCTGCATCTCCTCCACCGCGGTGACCGGGCCGGACGCGGCCACGCCGCTGGCCAGTTCGCGGCGCACGACAGGCGCGGTGGTGACGGCCATGGCGGAGGTGTCGGTGGCCGGTTCGGCGTCCTCGCCACCGCAGGCGGCCAGCGTCAGGGCAGCGGCAAGGGCAATCGACCAGGGCTTGAACGGGACACGCATGGGCAGGGCGCCGGCAAAACGGCGGGCCAGTGTACTGGACGGTTCATTAATTCGGTTTTCACCGGGTCGCGCCGTCATCGGCGGCGCGGACACGTTGTGCAGACCGTGTGGCGCGTGTAGCCCGGGTAAGCGGAGCGCACCCGGGATCCGTGCCACGCCGGATGCACCCCGATCCCGGGTGCGGCGTGCGGCCTGACCGGGCTACGCGCCGTCCGCCCGGTGGCGACGCGCCCGCACGCCGATCCACGCCCAGCCCGCGGCCGCACCCGCCAGGCCGCCCCAGATCACACCCTCGGTGAACCGGTAACCCCACTGGTGGGCCATCACCGCGCCGATGGCCATGCCGACCAGCGCCAGTCCCGCGACCTTGCGCGTCTCGCGCTCAAACCCGTCCTCCCGTGCCTGCCGTTCGCGGTTGGCCTCGCGCTGCGGGGTCGGCTGCAGGAAGGCGCGGGCAATGGCGTCGGCGCGGTCGGCATCCATGCGGGGAGGCGGCTTGTCCATGAGTGGCGTGACCCGGATCCGGTGGGCCGCAAGGATCGCACCGCGTGAAGGGCGCCGCCAGCAAGCCCGGTCTATCGGGCCTGCGGCGCGTCGCCGTCGTGCGGGACGGGGGGTGGCTCGCCACGCCCCTCGCGCGCCATCATCACCAGCACCACCACGAACCCGAATGGCACCGCGAAAAACGCCTGCCACCAGGGACTGAGCCCGGCATCGCGCAGGCGGCGCGTGCCGGCGGCCAGCAGCGGGACCAGGGCGATGATCGCCACCAGCTGGTAGACACGCTCGTGGATCGTGGTCGCCACGGCGAACACCAGCACCAGGAACAGCAGGAACCACCCGTACGCCGCGCGGCCGGTGGTGCCATGGAAATCGGCGAAGCGGACCAGGCCGTCGCGCACCGCCTCGATCGCCGGATGGGCGGTGACCGGCGGTGCCTCGCCGCCGGCGACGATCAGCTCGCCGGCGTCCACGCCGAACACCGCCGCCAGCGCCCGCACCGATTCCATCGACGCGTTGCCGCTGGACTCCAGCCGCTGCACGGTGCGCAGGTTCAGCCCGCACGCGGCGGCGAGTTGCTCCTGCGACCACTGGCGCCCGGTGCGCAGCTGCCGGACGCGGTCGGAATGGATTTTCATGCGGGGCCTGCCAGAGCGGGAACGGACCGCGTCAACCTAACGCACCGCCGGCCCGGGCGTTACGGCAGAAGGCCGACAGTCGGGCGACAGGGCGCTGTCGGGCCCGCCGGCTCAGCCCTGCGGCGCCGGCTCGCCTTTGTCCTCGTCCAACACGTAGTCCAGCAGGTCCTGGTTCGACGGCGGGCGGTCATTGAGGAACACGCTGATGTCGCCGGTCACCTCCAGGATCGCGAAGTCCACCTGCGACAGCGACCGCGCGCCCTTGATCCGCAGCTCGGCAAACAGCTCGCGCCGGGTGGTGCGTTCGGTGTTGAGCGCCGTCCAGTGGATCTGCCCGTCCTGCACCAGGATCCGCGGCCGCGACTCCACGTAATCGCGCACGGGGCGGAAGCGCTCGCTGAGGAACTCGATGCCCAGCGTCAGCGCCGTCACCCCCAGCAGGATCACCGCGGCGTAGGCGATCGGCACCTCCGGGTACAGCAAGGCGTCGCCCGCCGCCGAACCCAGCGCAATCATCAGCAGCTGCTGCATGGGGCTGAGGTTCTGCTGGCCGTGCTTGCCCAGCAGCCGCAGCACCAGCATCAGGATGGCGAAGATGATCAGCACCTTCAGGCCGATCTCCAGCATGTACAGCTTGGGCGGCAGGCCCAGCAGCAGGCGTTCCCAGTCGAATACGGTGAAGTCGGTGGTCATCGTGCTCTCCGCGCAGCGCGCTGAATGGGGGCGAGTGTCGAGATGGAACGGCAAGGTGCGGTGAAGGCCACGACGGTGACCGGGCTGAAGCGTTCATCGGCGCATGCGCGGGCATCACGGGGCGCTGGCGTCGGCGGGCCTAGCGTCCACCGCTCCCCCAACCCCCGCGTTCGCAGGCGCGGGACGCAACAGTCAGGAGCACGCAATGGCACGCAAGGCCTACGACCCCACGCAATTGAATGAACTGCTGTACCAGGCGCTGGAAACCGAGATCGGCGGCGCGCAGATCTACGAAACCGCCATCAGCTGTGCGGTCAATCCGGACCTGAAGAAGGAATGGACGGAGTACCTCGAAGAAACCCGCACGCACCGCAAGGTGCTGCTCAACGTGTTCGAGCAGCTGGGCCTGGACCCGGACACCCGCACGCCGGGCCGCGACGTCGTCGGCTTCATGGGCGAGTCGCTGGTCAAGGCAATGGAGATGGCGAAGAAGGCGGGCGACCCCGCGGCCGCCGAGCTCGTGGCCGGGGAGTGCGTGGTGCTGGCCGAAACCAAGGACCACATGAACTGGGAGCTGATCGGCCTGGTCGCCGAGAAGGGGCAGGGCGATGCCACCCAGGTGCTCAAGGCGGCCTACGAGGCGGTGGAAGAGGACGAGGACCATCACCTCTACCACACCACCGGCTGGACCCGGGAGCTGTGGATCCAGTCGCTCGGCCTGCCCGCGGTGCTGCCGCCGCCGGAGGAGGTCAAGAACGTCGAGACCGCCATCGGTGCCTCGCGCGCCGAGCAGGCACGCGACGAAATGCTCAAGAAGCACTGACGCCGCATCACGCCACGGACCCGGGTGCACACCCGGGCCCGTGGGTTACATCGCCTCGGGCGCCGACAGGCCCTTGCTGTACATCCCCGACCGGTCGAAGCAGCACACCCGGCGCTTGCCGGTGGCCAGCATGTCGCACGCGTTGGCGATGCGGCGGGTGCGGGTGTCCTCGCGCTTGGCCGAGGTGATCCAGGCGATCCAGTCGTGCCGCGCCGCGGGCGTGATATCGGCCCACACGGCGTTCGCTTCGGGCGCCGCCGCCAAAGCCTTGCGGAGTTCCGGCGGCACCGTGGGTTCGGGCATCGTCCCGCTGGGCGTGACCTCCAGCGCGACGGTGTCGCCCGCCTCCACGCCGGCGGCCTCACGCAGGGCCTGGTCGACCTTCAACCAGTGGCTGCCCTGGCCGTCAGGCTCCAGCACCGCGCTGAACGACGCGCCCTGCAGCGCGCCCTCCACGCCCACCTGCCCGCGCGAGGGCAGCTTGGCGCTGGCGGCCTTGGGCACGAGGAGGAAGGTCCAGGCCGCGTTGGCCGGCTTGGCCGGGCGCAGGAGCTTGGCCTTGAACCGCACCGGGGGCGTCGCTTTGCTCATGGACGCGAACCGTACCTCCGTAGGATGGGTGGAGCAACGCGATACCCATCACTGCATTACCCTCCATTGCGATACATGTCGACGAGGTCAAGGATGACCCACTACTGCCGCGCCTGGCACCCGGGCGCCACGTACTTCTTCACCGTCAACCTGGCGCGGCGCAACTCGACGTTGCTGGTTGATCGCATCGATGTCCTGCGCGACGCGATCCGCCACGTCCGCCGCCGGCACCCGATCGTGATCGACGCCATGGTCGTGATGCCCGAGCACCTCCATGCAGTCTGGACCCTTCCCCCCGGCGATGCCGACTTCGCCACGCGCTGGCGCCTGATCAAGACGGGCTTCTCCCGTCGGATCCCGGCAGGCGAACGCCAAACAACCAGCCGCATTTCAAAAGGCGAACGCGGCATCTGGCAGCGCCGCTACTGGGAGCATCTGATCCGCGACGAATGGGACCTGCAGAGCCACATCGATTACATCCACTTCAATCCGGTCAAGCACGGCCATGTCGACCGTGCGGCTGACTGGCCGTATTCCAGCTTCCACCGCTACGCGGCGGATGGCCGGCTGCCGACGGACTGGGGTGTCAGCCAACGCGCTGCCAACAACTCCGCAATGGGCGAAAGAGGTTCGTAGGATGGGTGGAGCGCAGCGATACCCATCACCGGGGCGTGGCATCGGCCCAATGCGCAGCGCAGGCCGCTGAGATGCGGAGACGATGGGTATCGCTGCGCTCCACCCATCCTACGGCGCTACCCGACACGCAACGCACGACGATATGGCGCGGAAAAGAGGGGTATCGCCCCGCTCAACCCATCCTGCGGTGGCGCGGTCAACCGCCGATCACCGCCAGCCCCAATGGCCTGCGCTTGGGGTCCAGCCCCAGGCCGTACTGCAGACTGCCGCCGATGCGCTCGGCGATGGCCATCAGCGTGCGGGTGTGTTCGGGGCCGACGACCTCCAGCGCCGTTCGCTCCCACAGCGCCAGCCACGTGGTGAAGTGCTCGGCGTGGATCGGGTGGCCGCGGTGGGCGGCCATCGGGTTGCCGCGGTAGCGCTGCGCGCGCAGCGCCACCGAGCACCAGAAGTCGACCAGCGTCGCCTTGTGCGCGTCCCAGTCGTGCACGGTGTTGTTGAACACCGGCCCGAGTTCCGGGTCGCGCCGGACGCGCTCGTAGAACCGGTCCACCAGCCGGGCGATGGCGGCTTCGTCGAGGGATGTGTGCTCGGTCATGCGCGGCGCAGCGGTGCGGAGAAGGGCGTCATTGTCGCTGATGGGGCGCGGCCGGCCTGGTGCCGGCGACCTCGCCCGCGCTGTCGTACCCGTCCACGTCCTGCATCGCCGACCCCGAACTGCCGCGCGTGGGTAGCACGCTGACGCTGCCGTCGGTCTCCAGCACCACCGCCTCCACGTCCTCCAGCGCCGTGATGCCCTGCGCGCGCACGGCGGCGCGGACCTCGCTTTCGACCACGCGCGCACGGCGCATGGCGTCGTGGCGGAAGCGGCCGTGGACCAGCAGCAGGGTGGGCTCGGCCTTGATCCAGCGCTCCACCGCGGGCACATGCACCGACAGCCGCGTGATGACCCACTGCAGCGCCACCAGCAACGCAAAGGCGACAACGCCCTGGGCCAGCGTGGTATCCCTCGAGAGCAGCATGGTGGCCAGCGTCGAGCCGAACGCCACCGTCACCACCATGTCGAACGCGTTCCACTTCGACAGTGTGCGTTTGCCCGACAGCCGCAGCAGTGCCACCAGCGCCACGTAGGCGAGGGTGCCCACCACCAGCGTGCGCAGCAGGGCCATCGGGTCGTCGAAGAACATCACAGTGCCTTCCAGCAACGCATCATGCCTTCTCCAGCGCCGTGCCCGTGCGCACCGCCACGTGGTCGGTCCTGTCGCTTCCGATCTCGGATTGCGGCGCGTCCGCGCTGCAGTGGCGGGTGCCGCCCTGCCACTCGGAATCGCGCATGTGCATCTGGCGGATGGTGCCGGTGACGCGCCCGGCGTCGGCGTTCCAGCGGATGTGGTTCCGGGCCTTGACGTGCCTGGACATGGCATACGCTCGGTTGAAGCGGACGCCCGACCCTACGCCCCCCGCCATCAAGCGGGCGTGGTCGGTGGACGCTCGGTGCGGGCCTGCCAAGGCCATCGGCCTTCCAGTTCCACCTGCAACGCCATGCTGAGGAAGGTGCGGATCAGGACGATCAGGCCCAGCACGAGCACGCCGTCCAGCGTGGGGCGCACGGCCACCGTGCGGATGATGTCGGCCGCCACCAGGAACTCCAGCCCCAGCAGGATGCCGCGCCCGATGTCCTGCCGGAACTGGCGGTACACGTCGTCCGATGTCCGCCACTGCCGTGCCGCGCGGACCACGGCCAGTGCCAGCCCCAGGACGATGGCGGCGACCCCGATACCGTCCAGGGCCGTGGCCACGCCATCGATGAGGTCGGTGAATGTCGGCATGGCGCTCTCCTGGTGCTGTGGATGGCGGGGTGGGGCACGGCCCGTGCGGCGGTGTCAGGCGCGCGCGCTGCCGCGGTGCCGTGGTCGACACCCGCGATGGCCCCGTGGCAGCGCCCCATCCTACGGGCGGTCCACCGTGCGGGTCAGGAACACGCTGTTGGGATCGGGCCGGTAGTCGCCGAACGGCGGGCAGGGCACAAAGCCGAACGCCGCGTACAGCCGGTGCGCGGGCGCGAAGAACGCCATCGACCCGGTTTCCAGGCTCAGCCGCGTGATGCCGTCGCGTGCCGCGGTGTCGACCATGTGCGCCAGCAACCGGGCCGCCACGCCGCGACGCAGGTGCGACGCCGCGGTGCGCATCGACTTGACCTCGGCATGCGTGGCGTCCAGCCGCTTGAGCGCGCCGAACCCGGCCAGTGCCTCGCCGTCCCACGCGCACCAGACCCGGATGTCGGGCCCGCGCAGGCCCGACAGGTCCAGCGCGTGCCGGCTTTCCTTCGGGGCGGTGGGGGCAAGGGAGGCGAGGTGTTCGCGCAGCAAGGCGATGACGCGGGGGTCGTCGAGGTCGCCGGGGCGGATGTCGAGGTCGTCGTTCAAGTGATGGATCCGCGTGGCTTCGGCTTATGGAGCAGTGAACTGCCCATTCGGTTGGCGCCTTTTTCGTTGTTCAATGGACTTTCATTGCGCGTTGGTCCCAGCGAACCTGCAACGGCTGTTCTCCACGCCACGCCCCGATATGCACGTGGGGCGCCCTGGCATAGCCGTTGTTGCCGACAAAACCGATCGGGTCGCCTGCCTTCAACGTGGAGCCCTCTTCCACGAGGAACCCCTGCAGGTGGCCGAGGGCGAACATCGTGCCATCCGAGGCCTTCAGGATGACGCCCGAGGCGCGGCTTTTGTCGGGCTGGCCCGGCTGATTGATGAGCGGGTTCACGTGGACATCCAGCACCTCGCAGTCACAAGGGGAGTAGACAGGGCGATCCCATCCGTACCAATCCTCGTTGGTGGAGCCATCGGTTCGGTACAGCCTGAGGAAGAAAAGGTCCTTGTTCTCGTCGAATGCGGAAACCATGCAGTCCTGGCCGAGATCATCTCCCGGGTATGGAAGCTCGCCTTCTGCGTGCTCGGAACACATGTAGGGATCTTCAAACAGAGGGTGAGCCAGCACCTGCTGGATCGCCGTTGCGGTGGATGGCGCCGGCTGCTCTGCGTGAGACGGTATCCACGTCAGTACAAGCAAGACAAATACAACTGCGCGCATGAGTCGCTCCCGGGCCGATGGTGCAGGGAGATTGCCGGGCGATCCGCCTTCGTTTGAACGCCGGGAAGTCCTCGTGACTTTCCGCACAGGGTCCCCGCCGACGGCACGCCTTCGCTCAACCTGGCCCACGCAAGGCCGGCCACGCCTTCGCCTGACGGTCACCAAAGAAGGTTTCCGCGCGATCGAGTTCCTCAACGCCGAAGGCAAGGTCGTGCAGACGCTGACCCCGAAAGCAGCGGGCGGCTGAGTCGCACGGGGCGGGGTCCCTCCCTCGGCGACGGTGGTCGAAAATATTCAACTAAAGGGTTGACAGTCGTCCGGCGTGAGGTATATTCAACCACGTGGTTAACAAACACGCTCCCCAGCTCGACACCGTGTTCCAGGCCCTGTCCGACCCGACCCGGCGCGCGATGCTGCACGCCCTGGCCGCCGGTGAGCGCACCGTCGGAGAACTGGCCGCGCCGTTCGACATCTCGCTGGCCGGCGCCTCCAAGCACATCCAGATGCTGGAGCGCGCCGGCCTGATCCAGCGCGAGGTGCAGGGCCGCGTGCACACCTGCCGGCTCGACGCGCGCCCGCTGCATGCCGGCGCGGAATGGCTCCGCCATTACGAACGCTTCTGGACCGGCAAGCTCGATGCCCTCGAAGCCCTCCTCAACGCCGAGGACGCCGCAAAGAAACCCAAGCGGGACACCGCCCGCAACGCCACCGCCCGCAAGGCCCGCCCCCCACGGAGAAAGCCATGAACCAGGCCATCAACATCGCCACCCCCGAAGCCGACTACGGCGTCGTCAGCGCGCCCCGGACCGTGCGCATCCAGCGGCTACTGCCCGGTCCGATCGAACGCATCTGGTCCTACCTGACCGACGGCGAGCTGCGCCGCCAGTGGCTGGCCGCCGGCAACATGCAACTGCAGGAGGGCGCGCCCTTCGAACTCGTCTGGCGCAACGACGAGCTGACCGACCCGCCGGGCCAGCGCCCGGACGGCTTCGGCAAGGAACACCGCATGCGCAGCCGCATCACCGAGCTCGACCCGCCACGCCGGCTCGCCTTCACCTGGGGCGAGAGCGAAGGCGAGGGCGGCGGCGACGTGACCTTCGACCTCGAGCCCAAGGGCGACCAGGTGCTGCTGACCGTGGTCCACCGCGGCATCTCCGACCGCGCCAACCTGCTGATGATCGGCGCCGGCTGGCACGTCCACCTCGACCTCCTGGTCAACCGCGCCGAGGGCGGGACGGCGCAAACGCAGGAAACCTTCTGGGACGGCTGGACGCGCCTGCGCGCCGAGTATGACCGCCGCATCCCGGCCTGAGCGCGCGGAGTTTTGCGTACACGGCCCGCGGCTGAGCCGAGCGCTCAGCCGCGCGTAGGCACCGCAATGTCGAAATGCAGGACGTCCTCGCGGATGCCGAGCCCGGAGTAGAGCGCAATCGCCGCCTCGTCTTCGGGCCCGGTGTCGGCCTGCACGTAGATCACCCACGCCCCGCGTCGCTGCGCCTCGGTCCGCAATGCCTGGATCAGCGAGGTTGCGATGCCCTGGCGTTGGTGCGCCGCCGCGACGGCGAGGTCGTAGATGTAGATCTCGCTGCGCTCCTGCTCGAACTTGGGGAGCTCGTAGGCGACCAGGCCACCCACCACCTCGTCGCCCGCCACGGCCGCGAGCGCGATGAAATAGGTGTTGCCCAGAAGCCGCTGCTGGTACGCCGGAGTGGGGCGCTTCCCCACATAGGTGTCCAGCTCGTCGAAGGCCTCGCCGAACATCGCCAGCAGGCCGTCCATCAGGCGCAGGTCGTCGGCTTTGAGTTGCCTGATCGCGTACGTGGTCATTGGTCAGGAGATCCGGGTCAGGTTCACCGTCAAATTTGCGGGAGAACGGCGGGAGACTGGTTCAGGTCCACTTTCAGACTCTGCGCCCGAATTCACTGCCGTCGCGCTCCAGCGAGGTGCGGTCCCAGTGCGCGAGATCCGCCGCGCTCTCGTAGGTGGACTGCAGGAAAGCGAGCAATGTGCCGTCCGGATCGCCAGCGCTGCGCACGGCGTCATAAGGCAGGACGAATTCCTGCAAGGCGTCCGAGAAATACGCAGCGGCCGGCTGCACCTCCCGTTCGCGGTAGCCGGCCGGTTCGGGCCAGGCATAGGCGTAGAACGCGGCCTCGCCGAGCCCCGCGCCCGGCCAGAAGCCGGCACTGGCGAGTTCATGCGAATACGCTTCCCGCATCACCCAGTCCGCGCAGTTCGGCGCGCCGCCTGGATGCATCGGCGCACCACGCCCCGAGAAGCGCGTGACCGCGAGATCGAAGGCGCCCCAGAAAAAGTGCGAGGGACTCGACTTGCCGTGGAACCGCGCGCGAAACATCTTGAAGACTCGGTCGGCCTGCAAGAACGCGCGCCAGACGCGATTGACGACATCGGCATCGTAGCTGGCGTGCGTGCGATCGTGCTCGAAGGGAATGGCCTCGACGACTTCCACCGGCCGCGTGTAGATCGAGACCGCGATATCCAGTTCCGCCAGTGACGCCATCACATCGCGATGGAAGTCCGACACCGGCATCGACGACAGCGCGAGGTCACGCTTGCGTCCGTCGGACGTCCGGATCCGCAATGCGTGGTGCACGAAGTCGAACTCGATATCGAAGCTGCCGTCGCCGGCCGGAATGGGCGATGTCGTAAGACCGCTGGCAGTGACGTAAAGCGTGGAACCCCACGAGTGGTTCTGCCAGGGCGACAGCGCAAGTCGGATCTTGCCGACGATCTGCGTCCACATGTGCACGGTTGCAAACGTGTCGGCCCAAGCGTCGAGGGGTGGCAGTTCGGGCCATGGCGCGTCGGCATCGTTCATTCGCCTGCTCCTTCCGTCCACGATGTGCCGTCAGGGTGCTACAGAACCGGGGCCGCTACAAAGCCGGGGCCAGCGCGGTCTTTCTCTCTCATTCGCGTGAAAGAGCACTCTGACCCCTGTTTTTGGACCCATGTTTTTGCTGCTTCGGGGTTCGTCAGAACTGAATTCCAAGGAGTCTCATGATCTGAGCCTTCTTCATCTCGTAAGCCTCTTCGACGAAGTCTTTAAAGTCAGATGACTCGCGATCATCGAATTGGCTCATTTGGTCCTTGAAGTATGAGTTCAACCAACAGTCGTTATGTGGTCGAAGCTCATCCAGTGATCTCAGTTGGATAAGGTGCTTGTCGAGATCCAGTGCAGGCTGGCTAGAGTGACCGGTCTCAACTCGCCTGTTGATGACAGCCTGCAGCTCCAACTGGCCTGCTTCCGTTGAGCTTGTGCCGGAGCGAACGTAGACAGCATTTGCGCGCAAGCCATCAGCATCCTTCATCGCCAGGAATGGCAAGTGCTTTGGTTCGTCCTCCACCAACAGGACTTGGAATGACTTGCCTACGAGAACGTCGTACTCGGAGGCTGCGAACGAAAAGTCCAAGACTTGGTACTCAAGGGTCTTGGGGACGTACGCACTCAATGGTGGAATGAGGGTGGCCTTGTCTTTGATGGAGGGCAGGCCAATTGGCACGAGCCGTCCGTCCGGCTCTTGTCTCATTCCGACCACTAGCGCACCTCCACCAGAGTTGGAGAGCGCCAAAATATGCTTCGCGAGCTTTGGGATTTCGGGCCAATCCATCTTGAAATCGAGGTAATCCGTTTCGCCGATGTTCCTCCGGAGCAACTCCCTTAGTGCTTCCCGCGTAGGTTGAGCAAAGAAATTCGCGAACGCCTCGTGCTGTTCCTTCAAGATACCCATAGAAGTCTTCTTCATTCCCGACAAGTTTTGGTTTTTAGCCCCTGTTGTATAAAATTGAAGCTGACCCTATTCGGTTCGAGGAAGTGAATCTGACGCCATTCGGCTTGAGAGTTGCACGCTGCGAGCATTACCCGTATCTCCGAATCGCATTTGGATCACCCGCGGGACTGGGCAGGAAGTCCTGTTTCACTTGTCGGCATGTGTCTGACGCAAACTGCATGATCTCCGAGATGACCGTCATAGCCTCGATATAGGTGAGGCGGTCCATAAACACCCTGTTGATCCCGGCCTGAAGCTTCACTAGGCGATCATAGGACTGCTCACTGATGCCAACTTGGTACTCGTGCATGAGCTGCACTAGGGCGTACACGTCCTTAAGCAATACACGACAGTCCGTGGCGATGCGCTGGTGTGCTGCAGAAAACTCGCGAAAATCGCTCTTGGGGAGGATCAGCTTTAGTCCGCCCAGCAGGAATGGGCTTTGCAATGGCTCTTGCGAAACCGGGATGGACTCGGATGCGGGCAGAAGGGGAGCGTTGTGCCAGAGGATTGACCGGACGAGCTCAAAGTCGATTTGGAGATTGTTTGTTGCCGCTTCGATACGGACGGAGAGCTCCAGCAACTTCTTGTTGTTCTCTCGCCGTCTGCGGTCAGTTTCTTGCCGCTGATGCTTTCCGCCCCGCACGTAATCAGCGATCGCGGCCAAGGTTCCGACTGCGCCAAAGAGCGACATGACTACAGTGAAAACGTCTGGGTCAATCTTCCGCTCGTCCATAATCTCCCTTCGGCGCTCTAAAACCTAAGTTAAGCCGCGCTGCGGAGCGGCGTCGGCTTTGAGGAATTGTTAGGCCAACACTCACACAGACCGCGGTGCTTGGATGAACTGTTGCATATCGAAGTATCGCTCGAAATCGGCTAGCGGAAATCGTCTATTTAGCCGGTCAGCAATGGCAACCGCATCAGGATTCACGACAACAATCTTTGGAGTATTGTTTCGATCTGCGAGGACGGACCGAAGCACTGAGGAAAAGTAGAGATCTGCAACGGGGAAGGAGTAGCCGATGAATACGAGAGCGCTCGCATCCTTCATGCTTGCTTCCATGTGAGTCCAAATGTCCCGAATCCCTGTCGCCTGGTCGAGGTAGCCGATGGGCTGCTCCGAATCATCTGGGTCTTGGCCTGCAATGAACTTAAGATGGGTCGGGGCGACGATTACCGGGTGATCAGGAGCGTTCTCAACTGCGATTGTGCCGTCGTCTCTTAGATCCCAGTTGATGGACCCGTGGGGCTTTAGCAGCGGTATTAGTCTCTTCTTGGCGTGGACCGATTCATAATGAAACTGCTTTTTTGGTGGGAGGGACGTCTCGAATATGGTGTCGTAGTTGAACGATACGACTGTGTCGCCCTTACGGAAGTGTCTATTGACGAAGGCTCGATAGGTCTTCTTTGTGGCCGTATTGCTGGCGAAGTGCCCAAAAACGCTCGCGACCTCCTCCGTTAGTGCGGCCCACACCTTACGTACATAGGTGCGCAGCTGAGGTGTTGTCGAGGGTGCCCGCGCACGCTCCGAGAGAAACGTAAACACTTCCTCGACATCTACCCCGGCTAGGAGCTTGCCTCTGCCCTTCGGACCGAGCTTTCCGGGAACTTTTTTGTATCCGAGGAAATATCTGAAAAGAAAGGACTCGATGGTTCGGCGGTTTTCTTTCGATGCGCAGAACCTCAGAAATGTTTCCCAAAATGTCGATTGAGTAGGTATGGAGATCCGTCCGCCACCCTGGACGGAAGCAACAGCCCCGGCGCCAAGAGAAGCGCCCGCGCCGAGGAAGTAAACCACTGCCGCATGAGCCACTATTTTCCCCTATGTGCCTAACGCCAGAATTAAGCCGACGCAACGCGCAAGTCGGTGATATTTGGCAATGGACAAGCAACACATTTGACCGAAGCAAAGCAGCGGGTTCGGGTTGAACGAATTGTTAGACCGCTCTAGGTGAGCAAGAGCACGTTTGGAGCCGCCCGAAATGCCCATGAAAATGCCTCGCCAATAGTGAGAAAGAGAGTGCGGGTGACATCCGGAGCGAAGGCGGCAGAAGCGCACACGGAAGTGACAGCGCCCGCGAAGTATTGAGCCCAGTCTTTCCGCCCCATGCGCCGAGACGCAGCTTGTATTTCATCTAAGCGATGCGCGATCACTTCCAACTGTGCCGTTTGGAATTTCCCACTTTCCTGGAGTTGAGATTTGACAGCAGCAATGCTTGCGTCAATTCTTCTCAACTCATCCTCATTAAAAGGAGAATTAAGTGGATCGTCGCTGATGAACGAGGCTGCAAGGGAGGGCAGCGCGGTTAGCTTGGTAATTAGGAGCTCGGCGCGGTTCCCAGCGAGAGATAAGGCTCGAACCTCGTAGGTTTCGCCGGTTGGCGCTTGATACAGAGCGGCATCGCCTGTTTGTAGCTCGTGCTCAGTATTTGGGAGGCCCGGGTAACCGATGATCAGTTCGCATCGGCCTAGATAGAGATTGCGAACTGTAACGATGATGTTGCCATCTTCTGACTTGGCGCTCGAGTTCCCAGTAAGGACGAGAGTTGTCTGCTGCATATCTTCCCTTGCGGTCTGACGATATGTACACCCCGAGCATGAGGTGTTATCGGGTCCATGCACAGGAGGAGGCCGACGAGGCCCACCTATGCGCCGAAAGCCCGAAGGACACTACCGCGAGAGTGCTGTGATAAGTGATATCACCGCATGTCCGCCGCGCTACCCCCCCCAAGGCCGCCCCAAAGCCAACTTAACCGCCTTAACCCCTGGCACCGCCCGCAAAACCCCCATCAATTCCGCATCCACCCTTACGGAACTGGTGCCATTGAGGTCGAGCATACCCGCCGCGCCATGGCGGAGCAGGTCCAGCCGGATCGGTGTCCCCCCGGGCCGGTGTTTCGACAGCAACGCATCCACCCGGTCCCAGATGCCCGGCACGCGTAGGTCCAACCGCAGCGAAAGGCGCTTTGCGTGCTGCGCGCAGATCTGGCTGTAGTCCCAGCAGCGGTTGGCCTTGAGGGCGAAGCCGCCGCTGAAGGCGTCCTCGCGCAGGCCGCCCTGGATGACCAGCAGGCGGTCGCGCGACAGCAGGGCGGCGAATTCTCCATACGTCTCGCCGAAGAAGGCGCATTCCAGGCGGCCGCGGCCGTCCTCGATCTGCACGAACATCTGGCTGTCGCCCTTCTTGCGCAGGGCGACCACCTGGCCGGCGACGACGGTTTCCACCTCCGGCCGCCAGCCGCCGCGGGCGCTGTCGGGGCGGGTGGCCCAGATCTTTTCCAGGTCGCCCAGATCAAAGCCGATGAGGGTGTGCAGCTCGTCGCGGTACGGGTCGAATGGGTGGCCGCTGAGGTAATGGCCGAGCGTTTCGCGCTCGCCGTTGAGCAGCTGACCCAGCGGGTATTCGTCCGTTTCCGGCAGGTCGATGTGCAGCGCGGGCGCGGCGGCCTCGCCACCACCGAAGAGGGACACCTGGCCGGCGGCGCGTTCGCGCGCCAGCTGGTCGGTGGCGCGCAGCACTTCGGGCAGCTGCAGCATCAGGCTGGCGCGGTTCTTCCCCAGCTTGTCCAGCGCGCCGGCCTGGGTGAGCGCTTCCAGTGCGCGGCGGTTGAGCTTGCCGCTGTCCACGCGCTTGCAGAACTCCAGCAGGTCACCGAACGGTCCGGCGCGGCGCGCCTCGACAATCGCCTCGCAGGCGCCGCGGCCGACGCCCTTCACCGCGCCCAGTCCGTAGCGGATGGTGTCGGGTGACGTGGCTTCGAACATGTACGCCGAGGCGTCCACGTCCGGCGGCAGCACGGTCAGGCCCATCACCCGGCATTCGTCGAGGAAGCCGGTGACCTTGTCGGTGTTGTCCATGTCCGACGACAGCACCGCGGCCATGAACTCGGCCGGGTAGTGCACCTTCAGCCAGGCGGTCTGGTAGGCGACCAGCGCGTAGGCGGCCGAGTGCGACTTGTTGAAGCCGTACTCGGCGAACTTCTCCATCAA
>CAMPJI010000046.1 GCA_946886865.1 uncultured Lysobacterales bacterium
CGCCGGTACCTGCCGGTGTGGTGCCGCTGCAGCTGGTCGACGAACCCGCCGCGGAACGGGGCACTCCGCCCCCGCCATCGCGGCAGGCGCCGCCTGCAACCGCCACGCAGTGCGTCAGCCTGGGCCCGTTCGACGACACCCTCGCCGCCACCCGTGCGCGCGAGGGGCTCGACGCGGACGTGCAGGTGCGCCTTCGCCGCGAGCCGGTCGACAGCGGCCAGGGCTGGCGCGTGCTGATCCCGCCGAGCGTCACGGTGGAAGACGCGCAGGCGCTGGCACGGCGCATCGACGAGGCCGGCATCGAGGACTACCTGGTGATGCGCGAGGGCGCCGATGCCCGCGCCATCGCGCTGGGCCGTTACGGCAGCGAGGCCACGGCGCGCCGCCGCGTCACCGCCCTGGCCGAGGCGGGCTTCGACACCGCCGTGGCGCAGCCCCTGGGCAACACCGCGCAGGTCTGGTTGGACATCGTGGCCGCTACGGACGTCGACACCGACGCCCTACGCACCGCCGCAGGCGCCGCACGGGCCGTGCCCGGTGCGTGCGGCGGGCCGGACACATAGGGGCGTTTGTCGTGGCGCGATAGAATGGGCGCTTCGCCGGCTTAGCTCAGTTGGTAGAGCAACCGCCTTGTAAGCGGTAGGTCGTCAGTTCGATTCTGACAGCCGGCACCACGACAGGAGTCCGCCATGCAACGCAGCTACCCCCCCGTTTCCCTGATCGGCGCCCCCACCGACGTGGGCGCAGGTGACCGCGGCGCGCGGCTCGGACCGGATGCGCTGCGCATTGCAGGTCTGGGCGAGGCGCTGGCGGCGCGCGGCGTCGATGTCATCGACCGCGGCAACCTGGAAGGCCCGCGCAACCCGTGGCAGCCGCCGGTGGAGGGCTACCGCCATCTCGAGCAGGTGGTCGCGTGGAACCGGGCGGTGATGGAGGCGATGGCCGATGAGCTGCGCCAGCAGCGCATGCCCGTGCTGTTGGGCGGCGACCACTGCCTCGGGCTGGGGTCGATCACCGCCGTTGCCCGCCACTGCCGCGAGACCGGCCAGAAGCTGCGCGTGCTGTGGTTGGACGCGCACGCGGACTTCAACACCCACCAGGTCACGCCCTCGGGCAATGTCCACGGCATGCCCGTCGCCTGCCTGTGCGGCCTGGGGCCGCGGGAGCTGACGCACCTGTCGGGCGAGTCGCCGGCGATGGACGCCGCCGACATCCGCCAGATCGGCATCCGCTCGGTCGACCAGGGCGAGAAGCGGCTGGTCAAGGAATACGGCATCGACATCTACGACATGCGCTACATCGACGAGCTCGGCATGAAGCGGGTCATGGAGGAGGCGCTGGAAGGCGTCGATGACAACACCCACCTGCATGTCAGCTTCGATGTCGACTTCCTGGACCCCTCGATCGCGCCGGGCGTCGGCACCACCGTGCCCGGTGGCCCGAACTACCGCGAGGCGCAGCTGGTGATGGAGATGATTGCCGACACCGGGCGGATGCGGTCCCTGGACATCATGGAGCTCAACCCGGTGATCGACACCCGCAACATCACCGCCGAGATCGCCGTGGACCTGGTGGAAAGCCTGTTCGGCAAATCGACGTTGATGCGCGACTGACCGCGCCGCGGAGGCACCCGATCGCACGGCCGGTTCGATGAACGCCTCCCCCGTGCGGAGGTCGCCGCCGCGGCGCGCTCTACGCGCGCTTCACGCCGGCTCGCGTCTGATTCGCCCCGAGGCGGCCGGCCGGGCCGCTCGACGATTCCGACGACGAACGACGAGGAGATCCACATGAAGCGCTTGATCACCCTGATGCTGCTGGCGATGTTTTCGATGGGCACCCTGACCGCGTGCAACACCATGGCCGGTGCCGGTGAGGACATCCAGGCCGGCGGCGAGAAGATCGAAGACAAGGCCGAGGACTGCAAGGACGGCCGCTGCTGATCCAGCCCTCCAAGGTGCTGAAGGAAAAGCCGGGCATTGCCCGGCTTTTCTTTTATTGCCGCCTCCGTCCGTGTTCCACCTCGCGCGCCACGCAGTACGCACGGGCACGCAGCGCATGAAGCGGTTCATCGCGTTCACCGTGGTCAAGGGGCGATTAACGGCGCCGTGACCTGCCCCCAACGCACTCGATGCGACCCTGTCCGTGCGGTGGCGGGACACCGCATCCCCCAACACACGAGGACGCACGCACATGAACAAGGACATCATTGCCGGCAAGTGGACCCAGATCAAAGGCAAGGCCCAGGCGAAATGGGGCGACCTGACGGACGACGATTTCGACGTCGCCGAAGGTAACGCCGAGTACCTCTCGGGCCGCCTTCAGGAGCGCTATGGCTGGGCGCGCGACCGCGCCGACAAGGAAGTGCACGACTTCAGCCAGACGCTGAACTGAAGTACCGCTGCCGTGCGATCCGCGGCAGTTGCGACGAGAAAGAAGCGGGCCGATGGCCCGCTTTTTTTTTGCGCGTTCTGGTGTGATGGCGTCACCTCTGTCGCCATCAGCGCGGCGGATCCGGAACGAAGCCGGTGGGGAACGCCTGCGGCCGGTCGTGGTGGGGGCGACGCCACCACGGGCGCGGCAGGATCCCGCGTGCGACCAGCGCATCGGGCGCGTCGTAGCGCCACTGCAGCACCTGTACCGGTCGGCTCGAGGCACGTTCGAACCGGGTATGCCGGGTCGGCGCGTACTCGCGCTCGCCATGGCCGGTGCCGATGCGCTGGGCGGCGGCCGGCGCGGCGGCGCTGGACTCCGCCATGGCCGATTGCCGCCGCGAGCCGCTGGCCGCGTCCGCCTGCGGGCGGGCGATCGGCGGCGGCAGCGGGTGGACGGGCTCGGCATACGCCTCGTCGAAGACGGCGACGCCGATCACGCCCACGTGGTCGGGACGGCCGGTGCGGGCGGCGTAGCTGTCGCCCAGATGCGTGAAGTGGAAGCCCGCAACGTCCTGCATCGACTTGCGCCATCCGTCGATGCGCGTGCTCTGGCCGGGTGCCAGCACGTAGCCGGCCTGTGAGGGGTGGGCGGTGTCGCCGCTGATCGCATTGACCCCATCGATCGACAGCACCACCAGCACCCGCCGGTCGCTGGTATTGGTGAGCTGCACGCCGTAGCGGTGGCCTGGCGTACCGGCAATCCAATGCTCGCCGCGGTGTTGGACCGGGGACAGCCACCGGCCATCATCGCGGTCCAACACCGACATGGACACGGGCCAGGCGGCAGCGGCGGGGGCGAACAGCGCGACGGCAAGTGCAAACAGCGCGGCGATGCCGCGGCGGGTGGACGCCCGGGGGCGTCGGGGCAGGACATGCGACATGGCGGTCTCCGGTGATGGGCGGAACACGTCAACGCGCCGATGCCGTGGGTGGGGTTGGCGCCGCACGCTAAACTGCCCGGCCCGTTCACCCGGCGGCCGGCCCGAGCCGGCGCGCGAAGGCCCGCGATGCAGTCCACCCGTGTCCTCACCGGTATCACCACTTCCGGCACGCCCCACCTGGGCAACTACGTCGGCGCAGTCCGCCCGGCGATCACCGCCAGCGCCGCGCCCGGCGTGGAGAGCTTCTTCTTCCTGGCCGACTACCACGCGCTGATCAAGGTCAGCGACCCGGCACGCGTGCAGCGCTCCACCCTGGAGATCGCCGCGACGTGGCTGGCGTGCGGGCTGGAGCCCGACAGGGTCTGGTTCTACCGCCAGTCCGACATCCCCGAGATCCCCGAGCTGACCTGGCTGCTGACGTGCGTGGCGGGCAAGGGCCTGCTCAACCGTGCGCACGCCTACAAGGCGGCCGTTGACCGCAACACCGAGGCCGGCGAGGACCCCGATGCGGGCGTGACCGCGGGGCTGTTCATGTACCCGGTGCTGATGGCCGCCGACATCCTGCTGTTCAACGCGCACAAGGTGCCGGTGGGCCGTGACCAGGTGCAGCACATCGAGATGGCGCGCGACTTCGGCCAGCGCTTCAACCACCTGTATGGCGAGCATTTCACGCTGCCTGAGGCGGTCATCGAGGCGCAGGTGGCCACGCTGCCCGGCTTGGACGGCCGCAAGATGAGCAAGAGCTACGACAACACGATCCCGCTGTTCGCGCCGCGCGAGCAGCTGCGCAAGCTGATCTTCTCGATCGTCACCGATTCCAGTGCGCCGGGCGAGGCCAAGGACGCGGACACCTCCAACGTCTTCCAGCTCTATCGGGCGTTCGCCAGCGAGGCCGAAACCGGCACCATGCGTGCCGCCTTCGCCAACGGGATCGCCTGGGGCGACGCGAAGCAGGCGCTGTTCGAGCGGATCGACGCCGAGGTCGCGCCGCTGCGGGAGAAGTACGAGGCGCTGATGGCGCGTCCGGGCGACATCGAGGCCACGCTGCGCGATGGCGCGGCACGCCTGCGCGAGCGGCATGCGACACCGGCTCTGAAGGCACTGCGCGAGGCCGTGGGGCTGCGCGACCTGTCGGTCGCGGTTTCGGATGCCGGTGCGAAGGGCGCCCGCAAGAAAGGCGAAGTACAGCAATTGAAGCTGTACCGGGAACGCGACGGTCGTTTCCACATCAAGCTTGTCGTGGGCAAGGACACACTTGCCACCAGTCGCGGTGCCGAAAGTCCGGCCGTTGCCAATGCGCAGGTGGATGCGGTCGTGCGGGATGGTGACCAAGCGCTGGCTGCACACTTTGACCTTGAGAACGGGGTCGATGCTTCCGAGGTGATCGAAGTCATGCGGGCTATGCGCGCAGGCGACCTGTAACCGGTCGCACGAACGGACGGCACACGACGGCGGAGTCAGAAGAAGGCTCTGTCATTCCGTCGAAGGCGGGAATCCAAGGACGTCGGCTTCGGCATCTCGCAGTTCCGATATCTGCAATTGCGTAGAGTGAAAGCGACAAGCCACGTCCTTGGATTCCCGCCTTCGCGGGAACGACGACAAGCAGCGGGGTGTGTCCCGGCCACGTTCACAAGAGCATTGCCGCCCCACGCCACATCCGGAATAGCCCGAGCCCATGAATCCCCTCGTCGAGCTCAACCTCTCGCTGATCCTGTTCCTGCCGTGGTTCGCCATTCTCGGCGTGCTGTTCTGGGTGTTCCCGCGCCAGCCGCGCAACGCGGCGCGCAGGGCGTTCGACGCCGTGTCGCTGCTGCTCTCGCTCATCGCATTCCTGGCGAGCATCTGGTGGTCGTACCACAACGCCGACCCGACCTACGGGGGCATGTGGAAGCAGGTGCTGGCGACCGCGCTCGGCTACGGCGTCTTCCTGGCGGTGCTGACGCTGGCGTTCCTCGTGCGGATGCGCTGGCTGGGCGCGCGCCGCGGCTGACCGCGCGTCGGGACGGCGGCCGGCCGTCGACCCCGTCACGTCCGCCGTTGTCAAAGCCGGCTACGCTGGCGGCGCCAGGAGGCTGAACCGATGAGCCGGTCCACACCCCCGCGCTGGGACGATCCGATCGAGGACATGCGCCGGCTGGCCGCGCTGGCGGCCTACGAGTTGCTCGACACGCCGCCCGAGCAGGCCTATGACGACATCGTCCGGCTTGCGGTCGCCCTGTGCGCGGTGCCGGCGGCGACCATTTCCCTCGTCGACCACGACCGCCAGTGGTTCAAGGCCGCGCTCGGCATCCGGGTCACGCAGACCCCGCGCGCGGAGGCGCTGTGCGACGTTGCGATCCGCACGCCGCGGCACCTGCTCGTCGTCGAGGATGTCGGTGCGGATGCGCGGTTCGCCCATCTGGGCTACGCCATCGACGGCCGGCCCGTGCGTTTCTACGCGGGTATGCCGCTGTGCAGTCCCGACGGCCATGCGCTGGGCACGCTCAACGTACTGGATGTCGAGCCACGCCAGCTTTCGGCCGACCAGCGACAGGCGTTACAGCTGCTGGCAAGGCAGACCCAGCACCTGTTCGAACTGCGGCGCTACACGCGCCAGCTGGGCCGCCTGCTGGCCGAACGGGAGGCGGCGACGCGCCAGCTGCAGGCCTCCCGGGACGACCTGGAGCGGCGTCACGAGCGTCTCAAGCACAGCGCCGCGCATGACCCGTTGACCGGACTGCTCAACCGCGCCGCGCTGGGCCAACTGCGCGAAAACCCCGACGCGCTGGCCCGCCTGGACGCTGGCCCCTACAGCCTGATGCTGATCGATGTGGACCACTTCAAGCAGGTCAACGACCGCCACGGCCACCTGCTGGGCGACCGCGCTCTGCGTGCGGTCGCCGACAGCGTGGCCGCCTCCATCCGCGAGGGCGACGTCGCCGTGCGCTTTGGCGGTGAGGAGATCCTCGTCATCCTGCCGCAGACGCGCCTGGCGAATGCCGCCGAGGTGGCCGGGCGCGTGCGCCAGCAGGTGGCGGGCGTTGCGCTGCCGTTCCCGTTGACCGTGTCGATCGGCATCGCGGGCGGCGAGCCGGGGCGTGACGAGCCCGAGGCGGTGTTCGAGCGCGCCGACCAGGCGTTGTACCGGGCCAAGGCGGCCGGCCGCGATCGGGTCGTTGTCGACGATACGCCGCAGGTGGGCTGAAGCGCTTCGGCGCCTTGGCCCCCTGTAGGAGCGGCTTCAGCCGCGATGAATTCGGGCCGCGTGCCAATCGGGTCCGTTGTAGGAGCGGCGTGAGTCGCGACCTCCCGCCCGGCCGAGGCTGCGTTCGCGACCCATGTCTCTCCTACATCCAGCCCGGGTTTCGAAGGGAATCGAGTTTCGATCGCGGCTGAAGCCGCTCCTGCAGGGAACGTCAGCCCCAGGTGCGCGGCGCGGGTCGGCCGCTGTCCTCGCGCATGCGCACCACGCAGAAGCGCTGGCCGGTGGGGGCCTCCATCACCACCCAGCGGCCGTGCGGCGGGCGCGAGTGTTCGCGTGCGCCCAGCGCGGCCAGCCGCGCCACCTCGGCCTCGATGTCGTCGGCCTCGATGTCCAGGTGGACGCGCGAGGGGTGGTCGACCTGCTGCACTTCGATGTGCAGGTCGCCCGGGGTGTCGCCAAACTGCTGGTACTGCGCCCCGCCCGGCGCGCCGGCGTTGCGGTCGGCGACGGTGCATCCCAGCGCCTGCGACCAGAAGTCCGCGGCGGCGCCGAGGTCGTCGGTGTGGCAGTCGATGATGAAACCGGCGAGGCGGCTGCGGTGGGGCATGGGACCTCCGGTGCACTTCGGTGACGCGCTCGGACGTCGGCGCGCCTCCCCTCCGGCGGGCGAAGGGGGGGCCGCCGGTTACTGCGGCGCGGCCAGGTCGTCCAACAGCGCCTTGAGGAATCGCGCGGCCTCGCCGCCCGTGCAGGCGCGGTGGTCGAAGGTCAGCGAGATCGGCATGCGACGGTGCACTTCGATGCCGCCGATCACCGCGACCACGTCGTGCGACAGCTTGCCGGCGCCGACGATCGCCACGCACGGCGGCACCACCACCGGGGTGGCGTAGCGGCCGGCGAACATGCCGAAGTTCGACAGTGAGATGGTGTAGCCCGACAGCTCCGAGGCCGGGATGCTGCGGTCCATCACCTGCGTGCGCAGGCGGTTGATGCCCTCGCGCAGGCCGCGGGCGTCGAGCATGTCGGCATTGCGCAGTGCCGGCACGAACAGGCCGTCGTCGGTGTCCACCGCGATCCCCAGGTCGACATGCGGGTGCATCGTGCGCACCAGCTTGTCGCCGTCGAACCACGCGTTGAGCGCCGGCACTTCCCGGCAGGCGGTGACGATGGCGCGCACCAGGCGCGCGGTGATGTCCTGCTTGCCGATCCAGGCATGCAGGTCGGCGTCGTCGCACAGGGTGGTCGGGACGACCTTGCTGTGGGCATCGGCCATGACCCGCGCCATGTTGCGACGCACGCCCTTGAGCGGCTCGGGCTGGCCGCTGGCGGCGACGCCCGGCGGCTGGGTGCGCATCGGCTTGCCGGACTGCGACAGGGTGCTGCGGCTTTCTTCCCTTCTCCCCTCGGGAGAAGGTGCCCGCAGGGCGGATGAGGGTTCGGTGCGGGACTGCGAGTGACGTGCCTGCGCCGCACCCTCACCCCCAGCCCCTCTCCCGGCGGGAGAGGGGAGCAAAGCATTGGGATCCGAAGCCGCCTGCTTCACGTCGGCCATCGTCACCGCGCCGTCGGCACCGGTCGCACGCACGCGCGAAAGGTCCACCTTGAGCTTGCGCGCCATTGCGCGCACCGCCGGCATCGCCTTGACGCCGCCGGCGCTCGACGCCTGCTCGCTGCGCACGGCATCGGAGCTCTGCATCGCGCCGACCACGGTGCCGCTGTCGGCCCGGGCCTCGCCCTTGGCGGCCGGCTCATCTTCGTGCTCGATCGCGCCGCCCTCGTCGGAGGCAACGACGCGGTCGTCCGGTGCCGGGTCCTGGCTGCCGACGCCGTGGCCGCCCTTGCCGGCCTTCTTGGTGCCGCCGTGGTGGTGGCCGGTGTCCTGGCCCGCGGCGCGCTGCGGCATCGACGGGTCGATCTCGAACTCGGCCAGCACCGCGCCGGTCTCGATGATGTCGCCCGGCTCGCCGGCCAGCTTCAGCACCTTGCCGGAGAACGGCGACGGCACGTCGACCACGGCCTTGGCGGTTTCCATCGAGACGAGGTTGTCATCCAGGCGGATGGTGTCGCCGACCTTCACCGCCCACTCGACGATGGTCGCGTCGGGCAGGCCTTCGCCCAGGTCGGGGAGCATGAACTTCTTGGTGTCACTCACGCGGCAATCTCCTGTGGTGCGGTCCGTCAGCCGGCCGCCAGCGTGCGCTTGGCGGCCTCGACGATGCGTTCGACGCTGGGCAGGTACTTCATCTCCAGGCGGAACAGCGGGATGTGGGTGTCGTAGCCGGTGACGCGCTCGACCGGTGCGAGCAGGTCGTACATCGACTCCTCGGCCAGGCGCGCGGCGATCTCCGCGCCGAAGCCGGCAGTCTTGGGCGCCTCGTGCACGATCACGCAACGCCCCGTTCGGCTGACGGACTCGGCGATGGTGTCGAAGTCCAGCGGCCGCAGCGTGGCGACGTCGATGACTTCGGCGCTGATGCCGTCGTCCTCCAGCGCCTCGGCGGCTTCCAGCGCCTCCTTCACCTGCGCGCCCCAGCTGACCAGGGTCACGTCGGTGCCGTCGCGCAGCACGTAGCACACGTCCAGCGGCAGCGCCTCGCCGTCGTCGGGCACCAGCTCCTTGTACTGCCGGTAGATGCGCTTGGGCTCGAAGAAGATCACCGGGTCCGGCTCGCGGATGGACGCCAGCAGCAGGCCGTAGGCACGGGCCGGCGAGGACGGCATGACCACGCGCAGGCCGGGCACGTTGGTGAAGATCGATTCGTTGGCCTCGCTGTGGTGCTCCGGCGCCCGGATGCCACCGCCCCAGGGCACGCGCAGCACCATCGGGCAGGTCAGGCGGCCGCGGGTGCGATACCGGAAGCGCGCGGCGTGGCAGATGATGTGGTCCACCATCGGGTACATGAAGCCGTCGAACTGCGCCTCGGCCACCGGCTTCATGCCCTGGCTGGCGAGGCCGACGGTCAGGCCGGCGATGGTGGTCTCGTCCAGCGGCGTGTCCAGTACGCGCGAATCGCCGAACTCGGCCTGCAGGCCGGCGGTGGCGCGGAACACGCCGCCGTTGACCCCCACGTCCTCGCCCAGCACCAGCACGGTGTCGTCATTGCGCATCTCGTAAGCCAGCGCCTGCGTGATGGCCTCGATCAGGGTGATGGCGGCGGGCGCCTTGGCCTCGCCCTTGCCCTGTGTCTTCCTGTCGGTCGCGGCCTTGTTCACGAGCGGCCCTCCCGTGCGATCGCCTGCTCGCGCTGGGCCAGCAGGTCCGGCGGCGGGTCGGCATAGAGGTAATCGAACATCGCCTCGACCGGCTGCACCGGCGTCTCCAGGTACGCGTTGATCTCCACGTCCACCTTCGCGCCGCATTCCTCGGCCCAGGCCTTTTCCTGCGCCTCGTCCCAGAGCTTCTGGGCGGTGAGGTACGTGCGCAGGCGGGTGACCGGGTCGCGTTCCCACGCGGCCTTGACCTCGGCCTCGTCGCGGTAGCGGCGGGCGTCGTCGGCGGTGGTGTGGTCGTGCAGGCGGTAGGTCATGAACTCGATCACGCTGCCGCCTTCGCCGTTGCGTGCGCGCTCCATGGCGCGGCGCATGCCTTCCAGCACGGCGATCAGGTCGTTGCCGTCCACCTGCAGGCAGTGCAGTCCGCCGGCCAGGCCCTTCTGCGCCAGCGTGGGCGCGCCGGTCTGCGACTTGCGCGGCACCGAGATCGCCCAGCCGTTGTTGATGATGCATTGCACGAACGGCAGCGCGTACGCGCCGGCCGAGTTGATCGCGGCGTACGTGTCGGTCTTGGAGCTGCCGCCATCGCCGCAGCAGGTCACCGCCACGCGCTTCTCGCCGCGCAGCTTGAAGGCCAGCGCCGCGCCGGCGGCGTGCAGGCACTGGGTGGCGATCGGCACGCACCAGGGGTAGTCGTGCTTCGGGCCGGAGAAGTCGTTGCCGCGCTCGTCGCCGCCCCAGTACAGCAGGACCTCGCGCGGCTTGACCCCGCGCATGAACTGCGCGCCGTACTCGCGGTAGCTGGGGGCGAACACGTCATCGGGTTGCATCGAGGCGCCGATGCCGACGTGGGTGGCCTCGTGGCCCAGGCACGCAGCGTAGGTGCCGAGCTTGCCGGTGCGCTGCAGGGCAATGGCCTTGGTGTCGAAGGTGCGCACGAACAGCATCTGCTTGAACAGGGGCAGCAGGGCCTTGGCGTCCTTGAAGGCCTCGGGCAGCGGGCCGACGGGTGTTCCGTCGGGGCCGAGGTATTGCAGGTACTCGATCTCGAACTTCGCAGCGATGGTCATCGCGGGGGATTCCTCGAACACAGGACCGGTCGATGATAACCACAGCGCCGTAGCCGTCCGTTGCGCGACGCGGCAAGCCTTTTGCCCCACGGTGTGCTGGTGGGTGCCCCGCCTCAAATGAAAGGGGCGCGGCGTGCGCCGCGCCCCCATGTGGCCCCCGTTGCCGGATCAGCGCCGGCCGCGGGCCGGCGCCTGCAGGGTATCGGCGTTGTTGCCGGGCACCGGGTCGGGCGTGGCCGATGCCACGGAGGCCTCGAACACCCACGCCTCGCCCCGGCTCGGCGCGCCCGGCACCACCAGCGCGAAGGCGAACCAGCGCGTGCCGGCCGGCATGGCCGCGTCGCTGCTGCACTCGGCGCGGAACGTGGCCCCGGCGATGCGCAGGCACGACCAGCCCGACGGGGCGGCCGCGGCGGCCACGCGCGGGTCGACGTTGCCCTCGATCACCAGGCGCGGTTGTACCGCCGCATCCGGGCCAGAGTTGGTCACCGGCACGAGGAACGTGGCGACCGCGCCGCGCCGCAGCTGGGTGGCGCTGCCGACGATGCGCACCGACAGGTCGGCGGCGGTCGTGCGGGCCACGGCCACGCGGGCGCGGTTGTCGGCGTTGGCCGGGTCTCGGGTGGTCGACTGCGTCGCCACCGCCAGGGTCAGCGGCGCGAGGCCAGCCGTCTCCGGCATCGTCGCCCGCAGCGCGAATGCGGCTTCCGCGCCCGCGGCCATGGACGGCGTGGTGCAGGTGACGGTGGTGGTGGCGTCGTCCTGCACCGGCGCGGCACACGTCCAGCCGGCCGCGACTGCGGTAAGCGTGGGCGCCACTGCGGCATCGAACACGAACGCCACGCTTGCGAACGCCGCATCGCCCGGCCCGGCATTGGACACGCGCGCGTCGAACGTCACCGGCTCGCCCGCGCGCGCCGCCTCGACATCGGCACCGACGGTCACGGCGAGATCGGCCGCGGCGAACGCCGGCACGCGGATCGACAGCCGCACCGGGTCGTGGTCGGACGAGCGCAGGGCGATGCCGGCGTCGTCGAAGTTGTCCACGCCGAAGTCGGCATTGATGCGCGCGTGCTCGACCGCCAGGCCGGCCACGCCATCGATCACCGCTTCGTTGACCAGCACGTGGTCCAGCGTCTGCGCGTTGCCGGCGAAGACGTAGGAATAGCGCTCATCGTTGTCGGCGATCAGCTGCGAACCGTCCACCAGCAGCGAGGTCAGCGGGCTGTCCACGTACGTCAGCACGCGGTTTGGCGCGGCCTCGTCGCCGCGGATGATGCCCATCACGTCGACGTAGCCGTCGTTGACCTCGAACGCATTGAAGTCGCCGACCAGCACGATGTGCGCGGTGGGGTCGTCGAGCTGCATCTGCTCGACCAGGCCGGCCAGGTACGCCGCCTGCGCGCCGCGTTTGACCCGCACGCGCTCGCTGGTGGTCGCCCAGCCGCTGCTGCCGGGGGACACGTCGTCGATGCCGTTGAGCGAGCGCAGGTGGTTGTTGATGACGGTGACCGGGTACGCGCCGCCGCGGCCGTCGTGCACCACCGCGCGCAGCGCCAGCGGCGGGCGGTCGTTGAGCACGCTGCTGCTGCCGTCGGGGTTGGCGATCGTCGTGTCCTTGCCGAACTGCGTCACGCCCAGCACCTCGACCCGCGGCCGGCCGTCGCCGGCGTCGCGCGCGTTCACCAGGAAGCCGACGTTGATGCCGCCCACGTCGTTGCCCGGCTCCAGGTACGGCACGTAGGCCGGCGCGGACGGGCAGGTGGCGGCGAGGCGCTCGGCCAGCAACTGCAGCACGCGCAGGTTCTCCACCTCGACCACGCCGAGGATGTCGGGCGTCTTGAGGTAGTCGCAGATCGCGGCCGAGGCCTTGGCCAGCCGCCTGTCGAGCGCCTCGGGCGTGAGCGTCACCGCGCCGTTGCCGTCGGCGACCTCGTCGAACAGGCGCAGCAGGTTGAAGCCGGCAATGGTCGCCTGGTCGTAGTCGGCGTCGTTGACGGCAGCGGGCAGGCGGCCGCCCGCGACCGTCGGCGGCGTCGCCACGTCCGGCAGCAGCGCCCACGTACCGGCAAAGTAGTCCAGAACGCCCAGCAGCCCGGCCACCGTCGCATCGACATCGACCGACAGCGGCGCCGCGCCGACCTGGCCGCGGCTGCGCACCATCAGGCGCTCGGGGTTGGTGTCGAACCGCGGCGGGTCCTTGTCGGCGGGCAGCGTGGCCAGCGCACGGTCCATGACCGCGATGCCGGCCTCGCGGAACGGCCGCGCCACGCCCGGCAGCACCACGTGGAACACGCCGTCGCTGAAGGCGCGCGCATCGTTCTCGTCGATGCTGCCGCCCGAGGGCGCGACGACGACCGACTCGGCCACGCTCACGCGCATCCCTTCCAGCCGCTCCAGCGTGCCGGGGAGCGCATCGGGTCCGAGCTCGGCAGCCGCCAACTCGACGGGGGCAGGCAGCGCGACGCCGGATGCCAGCAGCTCGATGGCCGGATCGACCAGCTCGGTGATCGCCAGCTGGTTGACGTCGGACGAGGGCACGTACTCCTCGACCGTCGCCGTCACGCGCACGCGGCTGCCCACGGCGGCGGCGGCCGGCGGTGCGCTGCCGGTGAACACGAACACGCCGTCGGACGTGGCGGGGTTGCCGTCGTCAGTGGCGCTCTGGAGGAAGAAACCGTTGTTGAACCTGACCGCGGTGACCACGCCCTCGGTGACCACCGTGCGCCCCTCGTACGGGGAGGCCAGGCCGTCGCCCTGGATCTGCGCGATCGACAGTGGCAACGGCGGCTCGGGTGGCGGTGGCGGTTCGGCGCCGCTGTTGCGCGGGTCCGGCGTGCCGCGGGTGAAGTCGGCGGCGTTGTCGTCGGTGTCGACGCTGCCGTCGCCATTGCGCAGCGCGGCGGTGGTGTTGCTGAGCGTGGGCGTGGCACCGGCGCCCTCGAAGCAGTTGGCGCTGGCGCCGAACCCGACGAAGTCCACCAGCGTCGCCGCGTCCAGCGGGCACGCGCCCGACAGCGCGCCGCCGCCGCTGACCAGCGCGACCTTGCCGTTGGTGGCCGCCATGGCGATGGTGCCGGTCGCGTCGGGCGAGGGCAGGTCCACCGTGCCGCCGGCGCCGTCGGCCTGCTTGACCAGGTAATAGCCGCCGGGCGCGATCGACCCGGCCAGCGGCGTGCGCTGCCACGACGCGCCTGTGGAGGACGCGTACTGCACGCTCCAGCCGTCCAGCGATACCGCGGCCGGGCCGGTGTTGCGCAGTTCGATGAAGTCGCTGCGCAGGGTCGCGCCGGAATTGCCGCCGCCCCCGTACACCTGGCTGACGACCACCTGCGCCGCGGCCGTGCCGCCGGCGCCCCAGCCGGTGCACAGCACCAGCGCCCATGCCGCGAGGCGGCCTGTCGTTCGATTCATCCCTGGATCCCCGTTGTGCGTGCCCGCCGGCCCCGTGCCGGCGTGTGCCCTGTCGCGGGCGGGCAAGAGTGTGCCCGGATCGTCCCGCCGCCGCATGTCAGCGGTGTGACCGGGCGACGGACGGGCGTGGACCGTGCGCTACCCTTGTGGGCTTCCGGAACGACCGGAGCGGCGCGGCCCGGGCGGGCGGTGCGCCCCCGGCCACGACCCGCAGGGAGCGGAGATGACTGTCGAGAAGAACGAGCGCGCGCTGGAATCGGAAATCCACACCGACCTCTCGGGGCGCATGAGCTACGCCGGCTACCTGCACCTGGACCGGCTGCTGTCGGCGCAGGAGCGGCTGTCGAACCCGCCGCACCACGACGAGATGCTGTTCATCGTGCAGCACCAGGTCTCGGAGCTGTGGATGAAGCTGATGATCCACGAGCTCAAGGCCGCCATCGCGCTGCTGCGCAGCGATGAACTGGGCGGCTGCCAGAAGATTTTCGCGCGCTGCAAGGCGATCCTGCGCCAGCTCACCGAGATGTGGTCGGTGCTGGAGACGCTCACCCCGTCCGAGTACATGGAGTTCCGCGAGATCCTCGGGCCGTCGTCGGGCTTCCAGTCGCTGCAGTACCGCACCATCGAATTCCTGCTGGGCAACAAGAACGCCTCGATGCTCAAGGTGTTCGCCCACGACCAGGGCGCGCACGCCGGCCTGCGCGAGGTGCTGGAGGCGCCCAGCCTCTACGACGAGGCCCTGCGCTACCTGTCACGCGCCGGCCATCCGGTGCCGGCGCATCTGGTCGAACGCGACTGGTCGCGCCCGCACGTGTCCGAGCCGGCGCTGCTGCCGGTGTTCGAGCGCATCTACGAAGACGTCGACGCGCACTGGGCGGCGTACCACCTGTGCGAGGACCTGGTCGACCTGGAGACGCAGTTCCAGCTGTGGCGCTTCCGCCACATGCGCACGGTGATGCGGATCATCGGGTTCAAGCGCGGCACCGGCGGGTCGTCGGGTGTGGGCTTCCTCAAGCAGGCGCTGGAGCTGACGTTCTTCCCGGAGCTGTTCGAAGTGCGTACGACCATCGGGCCGGGTCCCGGGTATGGGGCACCGGTGCGGTAAGGCGGATTCGATCCGTCCGCGCGGTTCTTTACAGCCGTCATTCCCGCGCAGACGGGAATGATGGCCAGGGCGCCGTTAGGTAGCGGGAACCAGGCGAAAGGCGCCTTGGGCACCGCCCTTGCTAGGATGCGGGCCACCTCAAATCCGCCCGGACCGCCGCATGTCCCAGCCCACGCCGAACCCGTCCGCTCCGCCGGCTGAGCCCGCCAAGCGCGGCCTCGTCACCCGGTTCCTCGACGGCGTGGAGCGCGTCGGCAACCGGCTGCCCGACCCGGCGGTGCTGTTCCTGATCCTGATGCTGGTGACCTGGGCGCTGTCGGCGCTGCTGGCCAACGTCAGCTTCGGCGAGATCGACCCGCGCAGCGGCGAGCCCGTACAGATCGTCAACCTGCTCAGCGGCGCCAGCCTCACCGCCTTCATGGCGACGATGGTGCAGACCTTCGTCAACTTCGCCCCGCTGGGCGTGGTGCTGGTGGCGATGCTCGGCCTGGGCGTGGCCGAGCACACCGGCTTCATCAATGCCGCCCTGCGCGCGATGCTCGCCGTCACCCCGCGCCTGCTGCTGACCCCGGCGGTGATCGCCGTGGGCATCCTCAGCCACATCGCGGTGGATGCCGGCTACGTGCTGGTGATCCCGCTGGGCGCGGTCATCTTCTATGCGGCCGGGCGCCATCCGCTGGCGGGTATCGCCGCGGCGTTCGCCGGCGTGTCGGGCGGGTTCTCGGCGACGTTCTTCGTGCCCTCCAGCCTCGATCCGCTGCTCGCCGGCCTGACCCAGGAGGCCGCGCGCCTGCTGGACCCGGCCATCGAGATCAACCCGCTCAACAACTGGTTCTTCACCACCGCCTCGACGTTCCTGATCGTCGCCATCGGCTGGTTCCTCACCGACCGGGTGATCGAGCCGCGGCTGAAGGCCACCGCCGTGGACGGCGACACCAGCCAGATGCCGACGATGGAGCCGCTGGCGCCCAACGAGCGCCGCGGCCTGACCGCCGCGCTCGTCGCCGGCGGCATCGCGGTGGTGCTGTTCGTGCTCAGCCTGCTGCCCGAGGGCACGCCGTGGGCGGCGCCGGCGGAAGGGCTGGCGCCCGGCACCAATCCGCTGCTGGCGTTCACCGCGCCGCTGATGCAGTCGATCGTGGCGCTGATCTTCATCTTCTTCCTGATCCCGGGCGTCGTGTACGGCTACGTGTCGGGCACGGTGAAGACCCACCGCGATGTCATCGCCGGCATGAGCAAGGCGATGAGCGGGATGGGCTACTACATCGTCATGGCGTTCTTCGCCGCGCAGTTCATCTACGCCTTCGGCCAGTCCAACCTGGGGGTGCTGCTGGCGATCAAGGGCGCCAATGGCCTGCAGGCGCTGGGCCTGCCGATGGCGCTGACGGTGGTCGGCATCGTGCTGCTGTCGGGCATGGTCAACCTGGTGGTCGGCTCGGCCTCGGCGAAGTGGGCGCTGATCGGCGCGATCATGGTGCCGATGCTGATGCAGCTGGGCGTCTCGCCGGACCTCACGCAGGCCGCCTACCGCGTGGGCGATTCGTCCACCAACATCATCACCCCGCTGCTGCCGTACTTCCCGCTGATCGTGGTGTTCTGCCAGCGCTACGTGAAGTCGGCCGGCGTCGGCACGTTGCTGGCGCTGATGCTGCCGTTCTCGGTCACGCTGCTGGTGGTGTGGAGCGCGTTCCTGATCGGCTTCTGGGCGCTGGGCATCCCGCTGGGCGTCGGCTCGTCCTACACCTACGCCCCGGCCGGATAACCGTCCGCCGTCCACGGTGATCGAAGGCTGCGGCCGCCTCCGGGCGGCCGCGCTGGTTCAGCATTTTGAACGGGGATGCTGCGCTGCAGCAGTACGCCCGCGGTTTGACGGGACTGGGGCGCTGCGGTTACACCTTGCCGTCGTTTTGCCTGCCGGCGCCGCGCCGGGGGCATGCGTCCACCGCCTTTCCACGCACCACCCCGGCCGCCCGCGGCCGCCAGGAGTCCATCCCGCATGAGTTCCACACCCGGTTCGATCGCCCCGGAAGACAAGACCTTCCTCGGCCACCCGCGCGGCCTGTACATGCTGTTCTTCGCCGAGATGTGGGAGCGCTTCTCCTACTACGGCATGCGCGCGCTGCTGGTCCTGTACCTGACCAAGCACTGGCTGTTCTCCGATGGCGATGCGTCGATGGTGTACGGCGCCTACACAGCGCTGGTCTACATCACGCCGGTGATCGGCGGGTATCTCGCCGACAAGTACCTGGGACAACGCAAGGCGGTGCTCTACGGCGCGGTCCTGCTGACGTTCGGCCACTTCCTGATGGGCTTCGAAGGCGAGGGCGGGCAGGGCAGCCCGGCGCTGGATGCGTTCTGGCTGGCGCTGGCCTTCATCATCGTCGGCTCCGGCTTCCTCAAGGCCAACATCTCGGTGATGGTCGGCCAGCTGTACCCGCGCACCG
>CAMPJI010000047.1 GCA_946886865.1 uncultured Lysobacterales bacterium
GTCGAGAACTTGTAGCCGCGGCGGTATTCGAACTTGTCCACCGCCTTCATCAGGCCGATGTTGCCTTCCTGGATCAGGTCGAGGAACTGCAGGCCGCGGTTGGTGTACTTCTTGGCGATGGAGATCACCAGGCGCAGGTTGGCCTCGACCATCTCCTTCTTGGCCTTGCGGGCCTTGGCCTCGCCGTAGGCCATGGTGCGGCTGATTTCCTTGAGGTCGGCCAGGGTGATGCGCATCGCCGTTTCTTCGGCGATGGTGGCCTCCTGCTCGGAGATGATCTGATCGCGCACGTCGCGCAGGCCCGAGGACCACTTCTGCTTGCGCTTGAGCAACTCGTCGACCCACTCGACGTTGGTCTGGTTGCCGTCCCAGGAGCGGATGAAGTCCTTGCGCGGCATCTTGGCGACGCGGGTGGCCAGCTCGAGGATGCGGCGCTCGTGCTGCTTCAGGGACGCGACGGTCTCGCGCATGTTGCGCACCAGCACGTCCGTCAGCGGCAGCGGCAGCTTGAAGGTGACGAAGATCTCGGCCATCTCCTCGCGCAGCTTAACCACGGACTTGTGGCTCGGGCCGTGCTTGGCGTGGGCCTTCTCGAACTTGGCGTACAGCGCGGTCAGCGCTTCGAAGCGCGCGGCGACCTCGGCCGGATCCGGGCCGGTCGGGCCCTCGTCGGCGCTGCTGTCGTCGTCATCGCCGTCGTCGGAGTCGTCGTCCTCGGTCTCGGCTTCCTCTTCCTTCGCGGCCGCGGCCGGGCTGTCGACGCCGGAGGCGGCGGGCACGGTCGGATCCTCGAGCAGGTCGAGGAAGCCCACGACCAGCTCGGCCAGGCGCTTCTTGCCGGCGGCGACCAGTTCGTAGTCCTCGACCACCGAGCGGATGGTGTCGGGGAACAGCGCCAGCGAGGCCTGGACCTGGTTCAGGCCCTCCTCGATGCGCTTGGCGATGGCGATCTCGCCCTCGCGGGTCAGCAGCTCGACCGTGCCCATCTCGCGCATGTACATGCGCACCGGGTCGGTGGTGCGGCCGCCCTCGGCGTCCAGGCCGGTCAGCGCGGCGGCGGCTTCCTCGGCGGCGGTGTCGTCGACATCGCGGTTGCCGGTGCTGTCACCGGTGATGAGCAAGGTCTCGGCGTCGGGCGCAACCTCGTGCACCTCGATGCCCATGCCGTTGATCATGCCGATGATGTCTTCGATCTGCTCCGGGTCGACGATGTCGTCGGGCAGGTGGTCGTTGACTTCGGCGTAGGTCAGGTAGCCCTGTTCCAGGCCCTTGCTGATCAGCTGCTTGATATCGGACTGGGGGGCCTGACGTTCGTTGGCCATAAACTTGGGCACCGGGGTTGGGGCTAGAGAACCGTGCATTATACCAGCCGGCACGGGGATTGGCCCGCCCCGCCTGAGTCGGGGCGGGGGCGAAGCGGCTCGGAAACGACGTAGTGACGCGCTTTTTTCCAGCCCGGCAGGGGGACTTGGGTCGGCGGGTCAGGCCCGCAGCAGGAAGGTCACCGGGCCGTCGTTGACCAGGCTGACCTCCATATGGGCCCCGAAACGGCCCGTTTCCACCCCTGCGTGGCGCGCCCTGCAGGCCGCCACCAGGCGGTTGAACACCGGTTCAGCCACGTCCGGCGCCGCCGCCGTGCTGAAGCCCGGGCGCATGCCGCTGCGCGTGTCGGCCGCCAGCGTGAACTGGCTGACCAGCAGCAACCCGCCGCCGGTGTCGCCCAGCCCCAGGTTCATGCGGCCTTGCGCGTCGCCGAACACCCGGTAGCCGAGCAGCCGCTCGCACATGCGCGCCACCTGGGTGTCGCCATCGCCCGGCTCGACGCCCACGAGTGCGAGCAGGCCCGGACCGATCTCGCCCACGGTGGCTCCATCGACGGCGACGCGGGCGTGGGAGACGCGCTGGATGAGGGCGAGCATGGGGAGCGACCTGTTGGGACGCCCGCGATGATCGCGGCAGCTTCCGGTGCTGTCACCCCGAAGACCGCAAGCGGTGGGCGAGCGAGCGACGGCCGTAGCGAGCGTGGCGCCACCGACGCCCTCGCTACACTGCCGCGCATGACCGACCTGCTCGCCCGCCTCCTGCACCTGCTGGCCACGCTCGTAGGCCGCCTGCCCTGGCCCTGGCTGATGCGGCTGGGCGACGGGCTGGCCGCATTTTGGCGGTGGCGCGACGTGCGCGAGAGCCGGGTGGCGCGCCGCAACCTGGAACTCGCTTTCCCGTCCGAGAGCCCGGCCGAGCGCGAGGCGCTGCATGCCGCGGTCCTGCGCACGACAGCGCGCCAGGTGCTGGAAACGGTGCGCCTGTGGACCCGCCCGCATGCCGAAAACCTCGCGCTGATCCGCGACGTCCACGGCGCACCGCTTCTGGACGCGGCGATCGCGGCCGGCCACGGCGTGATCATCGCCGCGCCCCACCACGGCAACTGGGAACTGCTCAACCAGTGGCTGGCGACGCGCACGCCGCTGGCGATCCTGTACCGCGCGCCGGAGTCGGCGATCGGCGAGGCGTTCCTGCAGTCGGTGCGGGCCGACCGCGACCGCGTGGCCCAGATCCGCGCCGAAGGCCCTGCGGTACGACAGCTGTTCAAATGGCTGGGCGCGGGCGGGGTGGTCGGCATCCTGCCCGACCAGCAGCCCAAGGCGGGGGACGGCGAGTTCGCGCCGTTCTTCGGCGTGCAGGCGCTCACGATGACGCTGCTGGGGCGCCTCGGCGCACGCACCGGCGCCACCGTGCTGATGGCCTGGTGCGAGCGCGTGGAGTCGCACCCCGGCCGGCCGCCGGTGTTCGACCTGCACATCGAGGCCGCGCCCGGCGCGATTGCCGATGGCGACCCGACGGTCGCCGTGCACGCGCTCAATGCCGTGGTGGAGCGCATCGCACGACGCGATCCGGCGCAATACCAGTGGACCTACAAACGCTATACGCTGCGCCCGCCCGGCAGCGGCGAGCCGAACCCGTACTGGGTCGGTGCGGCGGAATGAGTGCCGGGCACGAAGCAGGAGGCGAGATGCAGCACATGGAGTCCGACGTGGCACCCATGCCGGGACACGGCGGCGAGCCTTTGCCGGACTGGCAGCCACTGCCCGCCCGCGCGCGGACGCTGTTCCTGGCGGGAACAACCCTGCCGTTGCTGGTCCCGGTCACGGTCGCGGCCGCCGTGCTCGGCGAGCTGGTCGAAGACTGGCTGTTCCCCGGGGCCTCGTGGGCGACCGGCGCGGGCGCGCTGGTACTGACGCTGGCGTTCGGCCTGTGGTGGGGCGGCAAGCGCCACGCCTACACCGCCTGGCGCCACGACGACGACGGCCTCGCGGTGCGGCGCGGCCGCCTGTGGCGCAACGAGACGCGGGTGCCCGCCAGCCGCGTGCAGCACCTGGACGTCAAGCACGGCCCCTGGCAGCGGCGTCGGGGGTTGGCGACGCTCGTCGTCCACACCGCCGGCACCCGCAACAGCGCGGTGACCGTGCCGCATCTGGACGCGGCCGACGCCGAACGCCTGCGCGACGCACTGGCCCGGCAGATCGAGACCGATGACGACTGACCCGGCCGCGCCCGAAGACGTCGCCGCGGGCGTGGGCACCGACGCCAGCGCCGCCGACGCCGAGCGCCGACTGCATCCGATGTCGTGGCTGTTCGTGCTGCTGGCGCAGCTCAAGCAGTTCATCGTGCCGCTGGTCGCCCTGCTGGTCTTCGGCCAGCGCGCCGACACCAACGGCATGCACGAGCTGTGGCCGCTGGTCGGCGTGGCCGTGCTGGCGTTGCTGTCGGTGTGGCAGTACTTCACCTACCGCTACGGCGTGCTGGGCGACCGGCTGGTGGTGCGCAGCGGGCTGCTGCACCGCAGCCTGCGGGTGATCCCGTTCGCGCGGATCCACAACGTCGCCGTGCAGCAGTCGCTGCTGCACCGCATCTTCAACGTGGCCGAAGTGCGGCTGGAGTCCGCCGGCGGACAGAAGCCCGAGGCGGAAATGCGGGTGCTGCGGCTGGACGATGCGCTGGCGCTGGAAACACTGGTGCGCCGCCGCGGCGCTGCACCGGCCATGGCGGCGCAGGCGGTCGACGCGCCGGACGTGCTGCTGGAGCTGCCGCCCGGCGAAGTGATCCGCCTGGGTTTGATCTCCAATCGCGGCCTGATCGTGGTGGGCGCGGGCTTCGCCGGCCTCTCGCAGTTCAGCCCGCGACTGCTGCCCAACCTGTTCGAACGCTGGGGCGAGGCGCTGTTCGGCTATGCCGATGCACAGGCCTTCTCGGTCGGCGAGTACGCGCTGGCCGGCACCAGCCTGGTCGTCGCCCTCGTCCTGCTGCTGCGCGCCCTGTCGGTGGCGCTGGCGCTGCTGCAGTACTTCGGCTTCCGGCTCAGCGAGCAGGGCCGCCGGCTGACGGTGGAACGCGGCCTGCTGGCGCGGTGGCGCACCAGTGCCTCACGCCGCCGCATCCAAGCTTGGACGCTGCGCGAGGGCGTGCTGCACCGGCTGTTCAAGCGCCGCGGCCTGGAGGTCGACACCGCCGTGGCCGAGCAGCCCGACCAGCAGCGCAGCCTGCGCGAAGTCGCGCCCATCGCCACACCGCAGCGGTGCGATGCCCTGATCGAGCACCTGCTGCCGCGCGGCGGCTGGTCGTCGTTGCAGTGGCAGGCGTTGCCGCCGGCCGCCTGGTGGCGCCTGTTCCTGCCGGGCGCGTGGGTGCCGCCGCTGCTGGCGGCGGTGCTGGCGTGGCGCTTCGGTGCGTGGGCACTGCTGGTGCTGCTGTGGCTGCCCTGGTCGGCGTACAAGGCGCGCCAGCATGCGCGCCGCATCGCATATGCACTGGGCGATGAGTTGATTGCCGTACGCGAGGGCTGGTGGAGCCGGCACTGGCGCTTCGCCGAGCTCGACAAACTGCAGGCGCTGGATCTCGTCCGCTCACCCGTCGACCGCCGCTGCGGCACCGCCACGCTGTGGCTGGACACCGCCGGCGCCGGCGCGCTGGCGCCGCCGCTGCGCATCCGCTTCCTGCCCGACGCCGACGCCGAGGCGCTGTACCGCCGGCTGTCGACGGAATTGGCCCGCCGCCGCCTGCGCTGGTGAGGCGATGCCGCGTCAGACGCGCGCCGGCCCCCAGTAGCCGATCCGCCGCCGCAGCCTGAACTTCCGCCACAGGTTGGCCGGCTTGGCGACGCGGTTGCGCGCCCCGGCGTCGATGAAGGCCTCGATCGCGTCCAGCACCCGCTCGCTCGAACGGCCATCGCGATACGGGTGGATCGCGTCGGCGTAGTCGCGGATCGCGCGCATCAACTCGGGCGGCCGCGACAGCGCGCGCTCGATCGCGGGCTCGAACTGCGCGGCCTCGTCGATGTCGATCAACTGCGGGCCCGGCCGCCGGTTGCGGAACGTCACCACCGGCTTGCCCGTCAGCAGGAACTCGTTGAGCGCCGACGACGTGTCCGAGCACATCATGTCGACCTGTCCGAACAGGTCGAGGATGTTGTCGTCCTCGGCAAAGCGCAGGTGTTCGTTCTCCAGGCCGCGGAACTTGGCTACGGTGTCCGGATTCATTTTCGGATGGAAGGTGACGATCCACTTCCAGCGCCCGTCGCGCGACAGCCGCTTCACCTCGTCGTACAACGTCTCCGCCGCGCTCCACGAGGGCGAAAACGTCGAGTGGTAGAGGATCACCGGCGGTTCGCGCACCGGCGCGATCTCGCCGAACTGGTGGGCGAACGGGTCGAGCTTCGGCCAGCCGGTTTCGGCCACGCTGAAATGGCCCAGCGTTTCGGCCAGCGACTGGAACTGCGCGGTGTCGCGGGGACCGGTGGTGCAGTACAGGTCGAAGAAGCCGCGCACGTGGATGTGCCGCGGCTTGCCGGCGTCAAACCCGTGGAACACCTCGACCTTAACCCCCGGGAAGAAGTGCGGCAGGTGGTTGCCCGGGGTGACGACCGCGCGCGGGTTCCAGCGGCGCACGCCTTCGACGTCGAGCAGCCGCTCGCCGGGGGCGAGATCCTCGGCGCCCGGACCGTCGAAGAACCATGCCGTCTCCCCGCCACGCGCGCGGATCGCGGCCTGCAGCGGGCGCAGGATGGCCAGCGCATAGCGCTCCGATCCGTACATCAGGTAGCGGCGGGGTTCCCCGGCCCCGGTCCGGTCGCGCAGGTCGTTCATCGGTCCAGTCCATGGCGCAGCAGGACATCGCGCGCCTGTTCGATCGAGTCGGGGTTCCGGTGCATTTCGTAGTAGCGCAGGCGCTTGTACATGGCATAGCTGGCCGCGACGTGCGACACGATGAAGCCGCGCCAGCCGTCGAGGATGGCCAGGCGCAGCAGCCAGTCCTTCAGGAACGCCGCCAGGTACACGAAGGGCGCCATCCACACGCGCGGCGGCCGCCCCTTCGCGTGCCAGTCCCGGCACTTGAGCTCGGCATAGCGCAACACCTTCAGCTGCTTGTGCGGCAGGGTCGGGTTATGGAGGTGGTGGAAGGGCGCGGCGAACGTCTCCGCGTGTCCGTCGAAGCGCAGCGATTCGTGGACGCGGGCATCGGTCCAGCGGGCGCGGCCGCGGTGGTAGAGGCGGGCGAGCTTCTCGCCCACCATCGGCCGGTACCAGCGCATCGGCGCGCCCATGTACCACGTGCTCCGCCGGAGGATGCCGGCCGCGGCGTCGCTCTCCACCAGGCCGGGCAGACGCCGCTGCAGCTCTTCCACCAGCGGCGGTTCCAGGAACTCGTCGGCATCCAGCACCAGGATCCAGTCATGCGCCGCCTGCGTGCTGGCGAAGTTGCGCTGCGGTCCGAAACCCAGCCAAGCCTGATCGACCACGCGCGCGCCACAGGCCTTCGCGATGGCCACGGTGCCGTCGGTGCTGCCGCTGTCGACCACCACCTTTTCGGCGGCGAAGGGCACGCTGTCCAGGCAGCGTGCGATGTTGGCGGCCTCGTTATGGGTGATGACAACGAGGCTGATCGGCAGGGTCTGCATGGGCATGGATGGTAATCGCGCGCCTGCACTTCCCCAAGAACAGCGCGTCAGCCTGTCCGGGCACGGCACGGCCAGCGGGCGTCAGGACGTGCCCTTGCGCAGCCGCGCGTAGAAAAAGCCGTCGCCACCGCCCTCGCCCGGAAGCCGCTGGCGACCGACGCCCGCGGCGCGGCCGAAACCGTCGGGCAAGGGCTCGGCGACCGCATCGGGCGTGCGCGCCAGGAACGCGTCGACCTGCCGCTCGTTCTCGTCCTTGAGGATCGAGCAGGTGGCGTACACCAGCACGCCGCCCGGCGCGAGCGTCGTCCAGGTGGCGTCGAGCAGCTGCGCCTGCAGGGCGACGAGCGCGTCGATGTCCGACGCGCGCCGGTGCAGGAGCACGTCGGGTTGGCGGCGCACGATGCCGGTGGCCGAGCACGGCGCGTCCAGCAGCACCGCATCGAACGGCACGCCGTCCCACCAGGCCGTGCCGGCGGCATCGGCGGCGACGGTCGTGGCGCGCAGGCCGAGGCGGCCGAGGTTCGCGCGCACGGTGTCCAGCCGCCGCGCGTCGATGTCGAGCGCGGTGACGACGAGCGTCGGGTCGCGCTCCAGCAGGTGCGCTGTCTTGCCACCGGGTGCAGCGCAGGCGTCCAGGACGCGGCTGCCGGCGGGCGGCGCCAAGGCATCGGCCACGCGCTGCGCGGCGACGTCCTGCACCGATACCGCACCGTCGGCAAACCCCGGCAGTGTCGAAACGGGCACCGCCGCGTCCAGGCGCACCGCTTCGGTGGCATCGTCTGCCGCGACGGCGGCGACCCCGCCGCTGGCCAGCGCCGCCAGGTAGGCCTCGCGCGTGCCGCGCTGCCGGTTGACGCGCAGCCACATCGGCGGGAGCGCGGCGCTTTCGGACAGGATGGCGCCGACGTCGTCCGGCCAGTCGCGCGTGATCCGATCGCGCAGCCATGCGGGCCAGTGCGCCGATGGATCACCGGCCGGCACGCCGTCGCGCAGCGCTCGGCGCAGCAGCGCATTGACCAGGCCGGCCTGGTGCGGCCGCTTGACCGCGCGGGTGGCTTCCACCGTCGCGTCCACGGCCGCGTGCGCGGGCAGGCCTAGCGGATCCAGCTGCGCCAGGCCCACATAGAGCAGCGCGCGCAGCGGTGCGTCGCGCCGGCCCAGGGGACGCGCCGTCCAGGCATCGATGGCGGCGGCGTAGCGTGCCGGCTGGCGAACGACGGCAAAGCAGATGGCCTCCACCAGCGCGCGGTCGCGCACGTCCGGCAATGTCGGCAGCGACGACGCCAGCTCGGCCTTCAACGAGTGGCCGCGGTGCAGCACCGCGTCGAGCACGCGCGACGCCACCACGCGGGAGGCGACGCCCGCGGGCAGTGGCTGGGGACGGGCCGGGGTCATGCGCGCCAATCGCTCATACCGGCGCCACCAGCTCGCGCCGCGCATTGAGGTAGTCGGCGGCGGTGATCGCCCGCCCGCCCTCGCGCTGCAACACGCGGATGCGCAGCGCACCTTCGCCGCAGGCAACGTCGATCCCGTCGCGACCGGCCAGCAGCACCGTGCCCGGCGCCGCGCGGTGGTCCAGCGGCAGCGCCACCGCACCATGGATCCGCACGCGCTCGCCCGCCAGCTGCGCCTCGGCCATCGGCCATGGGTTGAAGGCGCGCACCGTACGCGCCAGCGCGACGGCCGGCTGCGTCCAGTCCAGCCGCGCCTCGGCCTTGTCGAGCTTGTGCGCGTAGGTCGCGCCCTCTTCGGGCTGCGCGCGCGCCACCGGCAGGATGCCGGCGCGCAGCAGGCCGAGCCCATCCGACAGGACCTGCGCGCCGAGCTCGGCCAGGCGGTCGTGCAACTGGCCGCCGGTATCGCCCTCACCGACCGGCACCGATTGCGACAGCAGCACCGGACCGGTATCCAGCCCGCGCTCCATCTGCATCAGGCACACGCCGGTTTCGGTATCGCCGGCCTGGATCGCGCGCTGGATCGGCGCGGCGCCGCGCCAGCGGGGCAACAGCGAGGCGTGCACGTTCCAGCAGCCGTGCGCCGGGATGTCGAGCACCGACTGCGGCAGGATCAGGCCGTAGGCGACCACCACCATGACGTCCGGTTGCAGCGCGGCCAGTGCGTCGCGCGACACCTGCGCCTTGAAGTTCTCCGGCTGCAGCACCGGGATGCCGCGGGCGATGGCTTCGCGCTTCACCGGCGACGGCGTCAACCCGCGCCCGCGGCCCGCGGGACGGTCGGGCTGGGTGTAGACCGCGACCACTTCATTGCGCGCGGCGGCGGCGCGCAGGCAGGGCACGGCGAAGTCCGGCGTGCCGGCGAAAACGATTCTCATGGGGGTACTGCCGCGTCGGGGGAAGGGCACATTGTAGGAGCGGCTTCAGCCGCGACCGGTGTGCGGCGAGGCGCGCGCGCTGCCACGACCGCGGCTGAGGCCGCTCTACAACCGCAACGGATGCCTGCCCCGCAGGCGCTATGCCGCGTTGCGACGCGCCTTGGCCAGCTTCTTGCGCACCATCTCGCGCTTGAGCGGCGACAGGTAATCGACGAACAGCTTGCCCACCAGGTGGTCCATCTCGTGCTGGATGCACACCGCCAGCAGCCCGTCGGCCTGCAGGGTAAAAGGCTGGCCGTCGCGACCAACGGCCTCGACGGTGATCTCGTTGGCGCGGGTCACGTCGGCAAAGATGCCCGGTACCGACAGGCAGCCCTCCTGGTAGACCTGCTCGCCGGCCTTCGCGGTGATCACCGGGTTGATGAACACCAGCGGCGCGTCCTTCTCCTCCGACACGTCGATCACCATGAACGTCTGGTGGACGTCGACCTGGCTGGCGGCCAGGCCGATGCCGGGCGCGTCGTACATGGTCTCGAACATGTCATCGAGCAGCGTCTGGAACTCCGGCGCGGTCACGCGCGCGGGATCGACCGGCACCGCCTTGGTGCGCAGGCGCGGGTCGGGAAATTCGAGGATCGGGAGCAGGGCCATGGCGGTGGAATCGGGTCGGAGGGTCGGGGCGTGGCGGGACATCGGCCGCGCGATCGGCGATAGGCCGTACCCGCGGCGTGTGGATGCGCGCGGGCCGGTGCGGCATCGGGGTTGGAGTGCCCAAATGGGGGCGTGGGTCACAACCGCAAGCGGCAGGCGTCGATTCTACGCGCTTTGCCGCCCCTGATCGCTTGCAACCGCGCGCGGCTTCTGGGCTATAGTGCCGATGCCCTCGCCGGGAGCCGGCGGCGGGCAAACCTGCAAGGGGAATCAGGTAGATGGCCGCCATGCTTAAACCGATCCGCACGGTTTTGACCGCTGCGCTGTTCACGATCGCCACCTTCACCGTGGCCGCCCAGATGCGAGGGGAGCATCCGGACACGTACGTGGTGAAGCGGGGCGACACGCTCTGGGATATTGCCGGACGCTTCCTGGAGCGCCCGTGGCTGTGGCCTGAAATCTGGCAGGCCAACCCGCAGATCGCCAACCCGCACCTGATCTATCCGGGCGACGTGATCTCGCTGGCCTACCTCAACCGCGTCGCGGTCGAGCCGGGCCCCCGCGAGGCCGCACCAATCAACGGCGTGCCGTTGTCCGAGATCGAGCCGTTCCTGAAAAACGCCCGCGTCGTCGACAGCTTCGAGCAACTGCCTTACGTGGTCGGCCTGGAAGAGGACCGACTGCGCAGCGCACGCGGCCAGGTCGCCTACATCGAAGGGCTGGCCGACGCACAGGCCGGCCAGCGCTATGCGGTGGTGCGCCCGACGGTGCGCTACACCCGCCTGGACCGCACGCAGTGCTGCGACATCATGCGCCAGTCCGACCTGGACTTCCGCGGCCGCCGCACGCTCGACTTCGATTCGATCTGGACCGACGTCGTGGTGCCCGACAACGGCCGCGAGCTGCTGGGCTACGAGCTGATGCAGATGGCGACCGGCACGATCAGCCGCGGGGAAGTCGGCGGTATCGAGGCCAGCACGCTGGTGCTGGACGACGAGGGCCGCGAGGTGCGCGTCGGGGATCGCCTGGTGCCCATCGAGGCCAACCCGTACGACCTGCAGTTCTTCCCGCATCCGCCCAGCCAGCAGTTCGACTACGGCCGCGCCCAGGTGCTGGCCGTGACCGACACCATGAGCTATGGCGGGCCGCGCGACGTGATCGCGCTGTCGGTCGGCGCCCGCGACGGCATCGACAACGGCACGGTCTTCTCGATCTGGCGCCGCGGCACGCTGGAAGTCGACCGGGTCAAGGTCGGCGCCGAGCGCGACCCCGATCTGGTCGGCCGCGCATCGCGCGTGCGCCTGCCGGACGAGTTCTCCGGCCACGCGATGGTGTTCCGCACCTTCGACAAGGTCAGCTACGCCCTGGTGATGGAGGGCGTGCGCCCGACGAAGGTGGGCCACGAGCTCAAACACCCGGACGCACCGTACTGACACGGCGTTTTCCTACGCACCACCGCGACGGCGCCCGAGGGCGCCGTCGTCGTTTCCGGGCGACGCTGACGGGATGTCCGATGCCTCCCGCCCCATCCTGGTCGACCCGACGCCCGCCGTCCGCGCCAACGACATCGAATCGATGCTGCGCCTCGCGCTGGCCGGCGGCCGGGTGGCCCCACGGCGAACCCTCCTGGAGCGAAGCGGCTCGCCTGCGGCGGCCCTCGCGGACGGCGAGTCGGCGTGGCGGGCGGCAGGCCTGGACGAGGACCAGCGTGCGGCGCTGCGACGGCCGGCGCGTGACGCCATGGAGGCCGCACTGCGCTGGCACCAGGCCCCCGGCCGGGCCGTGATCGGCTGGCACGACCCGGACTATCCCGCTTTGCTGCGAAAAACCGCATCGCCGCCGCTGGCGCTGTTCGTATGCGGCGACGCCAGCCTGCTGTGGCAGCCCGCGGTGGCCGTCGTCGGAAGCCGTTCACCGACGCCGGCGGGGCGCGACAACACCGTCGGCTTCGCACGTGCGCTCGTCGGGGCAGGCATCACCGTGGCCAGCGGCCTGGCGGCCGGCATTGACACCGTCGCCCATGCCACCGCCCTGGCGGCGGGGGGGCCGACCTATGCCGTACTGGGCACCGGTCCCGACGTGGCGTATCCGCGCGGCAATGAGCGGCTGCAGGCGGACATCGCCCAGCGCGGTGCGCTGGTCAGCGAGCACGCGCCGGGCACGGGGCCGCGCAAGGAGCACTTCCCCAGCCGCAACCGCATCCTGGCCGGCCTGACGCTGGGCACCCTCGTGGTGGAGGCCGCCCACCGGTCGGGCGCGCTGATTACCGCGCGGCTGGCGGCCGAGGCGGGGCGGGAGGTGTTCGCCGTGCCGGGCTCGATCCACAACCCGCTGGCGCGGGGCTGCCACCGGTTGATCCGCGACGGCGCCACCCTGGTCGATGACATCGAACAGGTGCTCGCAGGACTGGCGCCGGTGGCCCAGACGCTCGCATCCGCCTTGCGGAGCCGGCTCAGCGACCCCACAACCGGGGACCGGCCTGCTGCACCAGGCCAGTCACCCTCCTCCACCCCAGCGGCCATGCGGGCGTCAACGCCGATCCGGCCGCCCGGTCTCAGTTCATCTTGCGACCCGCCCGACCACCAGCGCTTGTGGTCGTGCCTCGGGCCGGACCCCAGTTCTATGGATCAGCTGGTCCAGCGAAGCGGATTGACGGCCGCCGACGTGTCCTCCATCCTGCTGCACATGGAGCTCGAGGGTCGCGTCGCGGCGCAGCACGGCCGCTACTTCCGCCGGGGTTGATCGAGGAGGTTGCTGCAACCGTTTCCGCCCTGCCGCCGTACCGGTGATCGACCGGTCCGTGCCGGTCCACCACTCCAGTCCCACGCGTCGCTCGCGGCGCAGGCCGAGGGGAAATGAAAGAAAGCATCCTGGATGTCCTGCTGTACCTGTTCGAGCACTACCTTGCCGATGACGCGGACCTGGTCCGCGACCGCGATGCCCTGAAAAGCGGCCCCCTGTTCGAGGAACTGGGCCAGGCCGGCTTCAGCCCCGCCGAGATCAACAAGGCCTTCGAATGGCTGGATGCCCTCGCGACGCAACGCCCGGCGGCCTCGCCGGCGCGGATCGGCGGCCCCACCCGCGTCTATGCCGATGCCGAGCTCGACCGGCTGGACATGGAATGCCGTGGGTTCCTGATGTTCCTGGAGCAGCACGGTGTGCTGGATGCGGGCCAGCGCGAACTGGTGGTCGACCGGGCGATGGCGCTGGAGCAGGACGAGATGGACCTGGACGACCTCAAGTGGGTCGTGCTGATGGTGCTGTTCAACCAGCCCGGGTCCGAGGCCGCGTACGCGTGGATGGAAACCCAGATGTTCGCCGACGAGCCCGAGCCGGTGCACTGACCCGCGCCGGGGCCCGCCGCGCCTCACGCCCGCGTCACGCCCACCTCACGCTGGGGCCGGTCTGATCCAGCGGCCGGGAGGCGCCGCGGAACCCTCCGGCGGTCACACCCGCGACGACGCCCGCTTGACAGTGCCGGCCGCGGCGTGATTCCACTAAATAAGGCAACACGCCCCTACGCCCGCGGCCACCCCCGCGGGCGTCGCCTTCTTTGAACGCCCCATTCTTTGCACGACCCAGGCAGCGCGACAGCGGCTGCGGAGCCCCCCGGACATGGCCAAGAACCTCCTGATCGTCGAGTCGCCTGCCAAGGCCAAGACGATCAACAAGTACCTCGGCAAGGACTTCACCGTCCTGGCCTCCTACGGCCACGTCCGCGACCTGGTGCCCAAGGAGGGTGCGGTCGACCCCGAGCGCGACTTCGCCATGCGCTACGACCTGATCGAGAAGAACGAGAAGCACGTCGATGCGATCGCCAAGGCCGCCAAGGGCGCCGACGCCATCTACCTGGCGACCGACCCGGACCGCGAGGGCGAGGCGATCAGCTGGCACGTGGCCGAGATCCTGCGCGAGCGCAACCTGATCGGCGACCGCCTGTTGCAGCGCGTGGTGTTCACCGAGATCACCCCGCGCGCGATCAAGGAGGCGATGGCGCATCCCCGTGCGATCGCCGCGCCGCTGGTGGATGCCCAGCAGGCGCGCCGCGCGCTGGACTACCTGGTCGGCTTCAACCTGTCGCCGGTGCTGTGGCGCAAGGTGCAGCGCGGCCTGTCCGCCGGCCGCGTGCAGTCGCCGGCGCTGCGCATGATCGTCGAGCGCGAAGAGGAGATCGAAGCCTTCGTCGCACGCGAGTACTGGTCCATCGAGGCCGAATGCCTGCACCCGTCGCAGGCGTTCACGGCGCGCCTGACCAAGCTGGACGGGCAGAAGTTCGAGCAGTTCACCATCACCGACGGCGACACCGCCGAGGCCGCGCGCCAGCGCATCGTCCAGGCCGCCGCCGGCGCGCTGCACGTCACCGACGTCACCAGCAAGGAGCGCAAGCGCCGTCCGGCCGCGCCGTTCACCACCTCCACGCTGCAGCAGGAGGCCTCGCGCAAGCTCGGCTTCACCACCAAGCGCACGATGCAGGTGGCGCAGAAGCTGTACGAAGGCGTGGCGATCGGCGAGGAAGGCACCGTCGGCCTGATCAGCTACATGCGTACCGATTCGGTGAACCTGTCGGCCGACGCGGTCAGCGAGATCCGCGACGTCATCGCGCGCGACTTCGGCACCGGCGCGGTGCCCGACAAGCCCAACACCTACCAGACCAAGTCCAAGAACGCGCAGGAGGCCCACGAGGCGATCCGCCCGACCTCCGCGCTGCGCACGCCGGCGCAGGTGTCGCGCTTCCTGGAGGACGACGCGCGCCGGCTGTACGAGCTGATCTGGAAGCGCGCCGTCGCCAGCCAGATGGTGCCGGCCACGCTCAACACCGTGTCGGTCGACCTCGCCGCCGGCAGCGAGCACAGCTTCCGCGTGTCGGGCACCACCGTCATCGACCCGGGCTTCCTGGCCGTCTACGAGGAAGGCAAGGACACCAAGGCCGCCGAGGCCGAGGACGAGGGCCGCAAGCTGCCGGCGATGAAGACCGGCGACCGCATCCCGTTGGACCGCATCCACGCCGACCAGCATTTCACCGAGCCGCCGCCGCGGTTCTCGGAAGCCTCGCTGGTGAAGGCGCTGGAGGAATACGGCATCGGCCGGCCGTCCACCTACGCCTCGATCATCGCCACCTTGCTGTTCCGCAAGTACGTCGAGCTGGAGAGCCGCCGCTTCCACCCGACCGACGTCGGCCGCGCGGTCAGCAAGTTCCTGGCGGCACATTTCACCCAGTACGTGGACTACGACTTCACCGCCAAGCTCGAGGACGACCTGGACGCGGTGAGCCGCGGCGAGGAGGCCTGGATCCCGCTGATGGAGCGGTTCTGGGACCCGTTCAAGCAGCTGGTCGAGGACAAGAAGGAATCGCTCGACAAGGTCGATGCCGGCAGCGTGCGCGTGCTGGGCGACGACCCGGTCGGCGGCCGCCAGGTCAGCGCGCGCATCGGCAAGTTCGGACCGCTGGTGCAGATGGGCACGGTCGAGGACGAGGAGAAGCCCAAGTTCGCCTCGCTCAAGCCGGGGCAAAGCATCTACTCGATCAGCCTGGAAGACGCGCTGGAGCTGTTCAAGCTGCCGCGCACCCTGGGCGAGCACAACGACGAGACGGTGACCGTCGGCATCGGCCGCTTCGGCGCCTTCGCCAAGCGCGGCAGCGTCTACGCCTCGCTCAAGAAGGAGGACGACCCCTACACCATCGAGCTGGACCGCGCCGTGGCCCTGATCGAGGAGAAGGAGGAGATCGCCCGCAACCGCATCATCAAGCAGTGGGACGGCAGCGACATCCAGGTGCTCAACGGCCGCTTCGGTCCGTACATCAGCAACGGCCAGCTCAACGGCAAGATCCCCAAGGACCGGGAACCGGCCTCGCTGACGCTGGACGAGGTCACCAAGCTGCTCGAGGAAACCGGCAAGCCCGCGCGCGGCCGGTTCGGCAAGAAGGCGGTCAAAAAGGTCGCCGAGAAGAAGCCGGCCACGAAGAAGGCCCCGGCCAAGAAGGCCACCAAGAAAGTGGCCAAGAAGACCGCGAAGAAATCCGCGAAAAAGGCGACCAAGAAAGTCGCGAAGAAAACGGTAAAGAAGGCCGCCGCCGCAAGCACGCCGGACGCCTGATCCGGGGCAACGTCCGGCGACGCCCGCGTGGCTCGCCGGCTATCCTGTGGCGATGATCGACCAACATCTGGAACCGACCGTCTTCGCGCTGCGCCGCGGCGGCGTGGTGGCCTACCCGACCGAAGCGGTGTGGGGCCTGGGGTGCGACCCGCTCGACGAGCAGGCCGTGCTGCGCCTGCTGGCCATCAAGCAGCGTACCGTCGACAAGGGGCTGATCCTCGTCGCGGCGCGCCTGTCGCAACTGGACGGCCTGGTCGACTGGGCCACGCTCCCGCCGGAGCGACGCCACGTTGTCGAAGCCGGCTGGCCGGGACCGAACACGTGGATCGTCCCCTGCACCGCGCGCGTGCCGGCGTGGATCAGCGGCGGCCACGCCGGCGTCGCGGTACGGGTCAGTGCGCACCCCGTGGTCGCGACGCTGTGCACGGCGTTCGGCCGTCCGATCGTGTCGACCAGTGCCAACCTCAGCGGCCAGCCGCCCGCCTTCACCCGGGAGGCGCTGGACCCTGCGCTGCTGTCGCGACTGGACGCGGTGACCCCCGGCGAAACCGGCGGACTCGCCGCCCCCACTGCCATTCGCGACGCACGGACCGGCGACGTGCTGCGCGCCTGAGCCCCTGCGGCGGCGCGTCATGCCGTCGCGGCGGCCCGGGCGTAGCATCGCCCCGCGGCCGCCCGCCGGGCGGCGTCGGGAGCAAGGGATGAACACCAGAACGAAGCACGCGCCGGCGGTCGCCGCGCTCGCGATGCTGCTGTTGATCGGCTCGACCGCGGGTGCACAGGACAGCGCCCCGGCCATGTCGCCCGAGCAGCAGGCGATGATGGCCGCCTGGGAGAAAGCCTCGTCCCCGGGCGATGCGCATGCGCGGCTGGCCACGCAGATGGCCGGGACGTGGAACGCGAAGCAGACCGTCTGGATGGACCCGGCCGCGCCGCCGATGACCAGCTCGGGTAAGGCGGTGAACACGCCGGTCTTCGGCGGCCGCCACATCCGCATGGACTACAGCGGTCAGTTCATGGGCCAGCCGTTCGAGGGCGTGGGCTACACCGGCCACGACAACGTCACCGGGCGCTACGTCAGCACCTGGATGGACAGCATGTCGACCGGTGCCTTCCGGGCCGAAGGCGAGTACGACGAGGCGACTTCGAGCTACACCTTCCGCGGTGAAATGGCCGACCCGATGCGCGACGGTGCCATGACCCCGGTGCGTGAAGTGGTGCGCGTGGTCGACAACGACCGTCACGTCATGGAGATGTACGAAAACCATGACGGGCAGGAGCGCAAGACGATGGAGATCGAGTTCACCCGCGCCGACTGAACACCCCGTCGGCGCGGTTCACCCGGAGCCGCGCCGGCGGGTGCAAGATGGCGGCCATGCACCTGCGCCGACCGACGCTCCGCACCGCCGCCCTGCTGTCGCTTGCCGCCGCGTGTGGCGCGGTGGCGGTCGACGTGTACCGCCCGGTCGCGGCGCAGTCCGGCCCGGTCACCATCTACCGCTGCACCGACGACGCAGGCCGTCTGACCCTGCGGGACACGCCGTGCCGGCGTGGCCAACAGCAGGAGTCGCGCGAGATGCAACGCCCGCAGGACCCGCCACCGCGCCCTGCGCCCCGGCCCGTTGCGACGACAGTCGTCGCGCCGCCCCCCGCGCCGCCGCGGCGGGTCGTGGTC
>CAMPJI010000048.1 GCA_946886865.1 uncultured Lysobacterales bacterium
TGCACACACCCCCCCCTGCCCTCGACGGCGGTGCGCGCGCGCTGATCGCGCCCGAACTGCCTGCCCCGCCCGCTGCCCCACGCGCCGCCATCACCGCCGGCTGGGTCCGGGACGAGGCCGCCCATGTCCGCGCCCAGCTCAACCAGGCCCGCCTGCCCGATGCCGACCGGACCGCGGTGCAGGCGATGGCGGCCGACCTGGTCGCGCGCGTGCGCGCCCGTGCCCGGCACCAGGGCGCAATCGAGGCCTTCATGCGCCAGTACGACCTGGGCAGCGAGGAGGGCGTGCTGCTGATGTGCGTGGCCGAGGCGCTGCTGCGCATCCCCGACCAGGACACCGCCGACAAGCTGATCCGCGACAAGCTGGGCGACGCCGACTGGAAGCGCCACATGGGCCAGTCCGACTCGGTGCTGGTCAACGCCTCCACCTGGGGCCTGATGCTGACCGGCCACCTGGTCGACCTGGCCGACGACACCAAGCGCGACGTCCATGGCGCGTTCAAGCGCCTGGTGGGCCGCGTCGGCGAGCCAGTGATCCGGCTGGCGGTGCGCCAGGCGATGCGGATCATGGGGCACCAGTTCGTGATGGGCCGGACGATCGGGGAGGCGCTGTCGCGCGCGAAGAAGGGCGCCAACGCCGCCTACCGCTATTCGTTCGACATGCTCGGCGAGGCCGCACTGACGGCCGCCGATGCCGCACGCTACCTGCAGGCCTACCGCGACGCGATCGAGGCGATCGGACGCAGCGGCGCGCACGCCGGCGCCGAGGTGTTCGGCGCGCACAGCATCTCGGTGAAGCTGTCGGCGCTGCACCCGCGCTACGAGCATGCCCAGCGCGAGCGCGTGCTGGCCGAGCTCACCCCGCGCGTGCTGGAGCTGGCGCAGCTGGCGCGCGGCCACGGCATCGGCTTCACCGTCGATGCCGAGGAGGCCGACCGGCTGGAGCTGTCGCTGGACGTCATCGCCGCGGCCTACGCCGATCCGTCGCTGGACGGCTGGGAGGGCTACGGCCTGGCCGTGCAGGCCTACCAGAAGCGCGCGCCGGAGGTGATCGACTTCATCGCCGACCTGGCACGCCGCCATGGCCGCCGCATCCCGGTGCGACTGGTCAAGGGCGCCTACTGGGACAGCGAGGTCAAGCGCGCGCAGGTCGACGGTCAGGCCGGCTACCCGGTGTTCACCCGCAAGCCCAACACCGACGTGTCGTACCTGGCCTGCGCGCGGCGCATGCTGGAAGCGGGCGATGCCATCTACCCGATGTTCGCCACCCACAACGCGCACACCATCGCGGCCATCCACCGCCGCGCGGCGATGCTGGGCCGCGCGGGGCGCTTCGAGTTCCAGAAGCTGCACGGCATGGGCGACGACCTGTACGCGGAAGTCATCCCGGCCGACCGCCTGGACGCGCCGTGCCGCGTGTACGCGCCGGTCGGCAGCCACGAGGACCTGCTGCCGTACCTGGTGCGCCGCCTGCTGGAGAACGGCGCCAACTCCAGCTTCGTCAACCGCATCACCGACGAGGCCGTCGCCATCGAGGACCTGGTGCGCGACCCGGTCGAGACCGTGGCCGCGTTCGAGCAGATCCCGCACCCCCGCATTCCGCTGCCGGTCGACCTGTACCGCAGCTTCGGCATCCAGAGGAACAATTCCATGGGCGTGAACCTCGCCAACGACGATCAACTGCGCCAGCTGGCCGAGCAGGTCAACGCGGCCGCCGCGCAGCGCTGGACCGCCACGCCGCTGGTGCCGGGCGCAACCTCGGCAGGTGAGCCGATCGACTCCACCAACCCGGCCGACCGCCGCGAGGTGGCCGGCCACTGGACCCCGGCCGACAGCGCCACCGTCGAGCGTGCGCTGGCCAATGCCGTGGCCGCGCACGAGGGCTGGAACGCGACCCCGGCGGCCAGCCGCGCGGCGATCCTGGAGCACGCCGCCGACCTGATGGAAGCGCGCATGCCGCTGTTCATCGCGATGTGCACCAAGGAGGCCGGCAAGAGCATCCCCGATGGCGTGGCCGAGGTGCGCGAGGCCGTCGACTTCCTGCGCTACTACGCCGCGCAGGCGCGCGAGCTGTTCGCACCGGAAGTGCTGCCCGGCCCGACCGGCGAATCCAACACGCTGCACCTGTCCGGGCGCGGCGTGTTCGTGTGCATCAGCCCGTGGAACTTCCCGCTGGCGATCTACACCGGCCAGGTCGCCGCGGCGCTGGCCGCCGGCAACACGGTGATCGCCAAGCCGGCCGAGCAGACCAGCCTGGTCGGTTACGTCGCCACGCAGCTGCTGCACGAGGCCGGCGTGCCCGAGGCCGTGCTGCAGTTCGTCCCGGGCGACGGCGCCACCGTCGGCGCGGCGCTGACCAAAGACCCGCGCGTGGCCGGCGTCGCCTTCACCGGCTCCACCAACACCGCGCGCGCCATCAACCGCGCCCTGGCCGCGCGCGACGCCGCCATTGCCGTGCTGATCGCCGAGACCGGCGGCCAGAACGCGCTGATCGCCGACTCCTCGTGCCTGCCCGAGCAGCTGGTCAAGGACGTGATGGCCTCGGCCTTCACCTCGGCCGGCCAGCGCTGTTCGGCCGCGCGCATCCTGTTCGTGCAGGAGGACATCGCCGACAAGGTCGAGCAGATGCTCGCCGGCGCGATGGCCGAACTGCGCGTGGGCGACCCGGGCCTGCTGTCGACCGACGTCGGCCCGGTGATCGACGAGGACGCGATGAAGATGCTGCGTGACCACGTCGCACGCATGGACCGCGAGGCCACCTTGATCGCGCAGGCGCCGATGAACGAGGACACCGCGCACGGCACGTTCTTCGCGCCGCGCGCCTACGCGCTGCGCTCGCTGGACCAGCTGCACGAGGAGATCTTCGGGCCGGTGCTGCACGTGCTGCGCTGGAACGGCAACGACCTCGACGGCGTGCTCGCCCAGATCAACACCACCGGCTACGGCCTGACGCTGGGCATCCACTCCCGCATCGACCAGACCGTGGACTACATCGCCTCGCGCGCCCGCGTCGGCAACTGCTACGTCAACCGCAACCAGATCGGTGCGGTGGTCGGCGTGCAGCCCTTCGGTGGCCAGGGCCTGTCGGGCACGGGCCCGAAGGCCGGCGGTCCGCACTACCTGCCGCGCTTCACCACCGAGAAGGTCATCACGATCAACACCACGGCCTCGGGCGGCAATGCGTCGCTGCTGACGCTGGGCGACTGATCCGACCCGCGGGCGTCGCGGGCGACGTGCCGGCGCCGCAATGAAAGAGCCCCGCGATGCGGGGCTCTTTTTTTTGCCGTCGGGCAAACGGGCGTCAGAACGTGTAACCGACCCGCGCATAGTAGAAGCCGCCGTTGAACCCGTACGGCGCGTGCACCGGGTACTGCGCACCGGCGACGCCACCCCACGGGTTGTCGTCGGGCACGTGGTCGAACAGGTTCTGCGCGCCAGCGCTGAAATACAGGCCAGAGGCGAACCGCCAGCCGATCTCGGCATCGACCGTGACCGCGCTGTCGCCGTCGATCGGCAGGCCGCCGTCCTCCGCCAGCACCACGTCGCTGTCGAGGTGGTCCTCGTAGAACGAGCCGTAGTAGTTCACGCGCAGGTTGGCGTGGAAAACCTCGCGCTGGTGGTCGATGCCCATGTAGCCCTTGGTGCGCGGCAGCGATTCCTCGATCTTCTTGATGCGCGCCTCGCTGATGATGCCCGGGGTGAAGTCGTCGACTTCGGTCCGGTTCCAGTTGGCGGCCAGCGAGTACGTGGTGTCGCCACCGAAGTGGCCACTGTCGACACTGGCGACGAGGTCAACGCCGCTGGTGGTGGTGTCGAAATCATTGACGAAGAAGCCGACGCGGCTCAACGACCCGAGATCCGGGCGGCCCCGGGCGGCCAGCTCGTCGCGCTGCTCCTGGGTCACGTCGAAATCGGTGCTGCGGGCGATGCGATCCGTCACTTCGATGCGGTAGGCGTCGGCCGTCACCAGCCAGGCACCGCTGTTCCACACCATGCCCAGCGAGGCGTTCTTCGACTCCTCCGGTTGCAGCGGTTCGGCACCGGGGAACAGGCCGGCGAGCAGGGCCGGTGGCAGCGTGGCGGTATCGCGCAGCTCGCCGTCGATGAAGGCGGTGGTCACCTGGCTGACATTGGCCTGACCCGGGGTCGGCGCACGGAAGCCCGTGCTGACGGCACCACGCATGGCGAAGGTGTCGGTGAAATCGTAGCGCCCGGTCAGCTTCCAGTTGGTGGTGCCGCCGAAGTCGCTGAAATCCTCGTGGCGCACCGCGGCTGCCAGCAGCAGTTGCCCGGTGAGGCGGGCTTCGGCGTCGACATACACCGCCCAGTTGTCGCGGTCGAACGTACCGGCCGTGCTCGGGCTGAAACCAGGGAACCCATTGGAGCCGATGCTGAATCCCTGCTCGGTCAGCGGTCCGATGGCGGTCGACGGGCCGTCACCGGCCTTGATCTGGAATTCCTCCTCGCGCCATTCCACGCCCGCTGCCAGCGTCAGCGGACCGCTGGTGAACCCGGTGTCGAAGTCACGGCTCAGGTCGAAGTTGAAATTGGTTTCCGTCTGCACGTTGCCGCCCGGCGAGAACCGCAACCCGGCCGGTTGGTCGGGGCCGGTCGAGGCGTTGACGGTGTTGAGCATGTAGAAGTCGATTTCGTTGCGCCCGAACGCGCCGCTCAGGTCCCAATGCCAGCCGTCGCCCCAGACCCCTTTGATGCCGGCCACGACCGAGCTGTCCTCCATCTCGCCACCGAAGCGCGGCGTGAATCCGCCCGGCAACTGCGAGAGGAAGGTGAAGCAATCGTCCGGAAGTGCATCGACAGCCGCGCCGACGCCAGCGTACGGCAGCAGGTTGCCATCCGCATCGCGCAACGCGATGGTCGGGCAGGCGCCGCCGCTCAGGCTGCCCACCAGCAGGGTCTGCCCGCCGTCGTTGGAGTAGACGCCGGCACGGCTGGTCGGGTCGCGGTAGTAGAACCCGCCGGTGACGTCGCGCCGGGCGACGTTGCCGAACAGGTACGTGTCGACGGTGTCACCGGAGTACCCCATGTTGGCGACGAACTTGAAGTCCTCGTTGACCTCGGGCGAGCCCCAGATCTGCGCCGGGTCGGGGACATCCGGATAGCCGGCGGCGATGGCGGCCGCGGCATCGTCGCGCTGCACGCTGCGCGAGGTCGGGTCGGCGCTGCGCCACTCGGCGGTGAGGGTGGCGAACCCGCGCTCGGTCAGCGGCAGTCCGACCTGCGCCGAGTACTGCTGGGTGAAGCCGTCGCCCTCGTAGTATTCGCCCGCAAAGGCTTCCACGGTGCCGCCGTGGTCGAGCCGCTTCAGGCCGAAGTTGATGACGCCGGCGATGGCGTCCGAGCCATATTGGGCCGCCGCGCCGTCGCGCAGCACTTCGACCTGCTCCAGCGCCAGCGACGGGAACACCGAGATGTCCGGGCCCTGCGAGCCGTCCGACAGGCCGTGGCCGAGGAAGGTGATGACCGCCGCGCGGTGGCGGCGCTTGCCGTTGACCAGCACCAGCGTGTTGTCCGGCGGCAGGCCGCGCAGGTTGGCCGGGCGCACCAGGGTGGCGGCGTCGTCGATGGGAATCGTGCTGACGTTGAAGGACGGCACCAGCACGCGCAGCTTGTCGAGCACGTCGACCGACGGCTGGTTGTGGAATTCCTCGCCGCCCAGGATGTCGATGGGCACCGCCGAGGTGGCTTCGGTGCGGGGCTTGCTGCGGGTGCCGAGCACCGAGACGGTGTCCAACGTGGTGGTGGACTCGGACGGCGGGGCGGGGGGCGGCGGTTCGTCCTGCGCCTGCTGCGCGAGTGCCAGGCCGCTGGTGGACAGGGCGGCCGCCACGAGGGCGATCCTGATGCCGGCGGACAGGGCGTGGCGATGGGCGGTACGGGGGGCGGGCGTGTTCGTCTTCATTGACGTCTCTCCGGGAACGGGGGTGTTTTTCGCGGGTGGCGCATCCATCGCGCTCAGCGGTCGGGCCGACGGGCCCTGTCGGCCATTAACAGCAAATAAACATATTTGGCAAATACAGCCGCCTGCAGGCGTCAAAACGGACGTCCATTTATGTGATGACTATCGAGTTTTCACTGCCGCCGGCCGCCCCGGGGCGGATCTCGACCGGATCGGCGCCCTGCGCCCGCCGGGGCCCCGTGCTACCCGCAGGCAAAAAAAACCCCGCCGAAGCGGGGTTTTTCTCCTGCCGACCGGTCACCCGATCAGAAGCGGTACTGCGCCGAGACGCCGAACAGGTTGGCGTTGCCGTCGAACGGACCGGTCACGCGGCTGCCGCCGCTGGCGATGTCGACCTTCGGGTCGTCCGGCTCAATGCGGGTGTAGGCCAGGTTGACGTCCAGCGCGGGGCTGACCTGCCAGGTGGCACCGATCGAGTACCAGATGCGGTCGTCATCGGGCAGGCGCGGGGTGCGGTGCTCGATGTTGGTCGGGGTCTCGTCGCTGGCGACGCCGCCGCGCAGCGTCCACGCGTCGTTGAGCTTGTACTCGGCGCCCACGGAGGCGAACACGGTGTCTTCCCACTCGAAGGGCTCGACCGCGTCCGGGTCCGGGTTGTCGAAGTTGATGCGCACTTCGCGCAACGACGACCAGCCGGTCTCGGCCCAGGAGGCCATGACCATGAAGCGGTCGGTCACGTCGAAGGTCGCGGCCACCGAGGTGATCGACGGCGTGGTCAGCTGGGCGGTGACGCCGCCGTCCTGGAACAGCGGGGACGTCATCGGGCTGGCGCCGAACACCGCCTGCACGTCCTGCGGCACGGTCCAGTCGGCATCGCCGGTCAGGTCGTAATCGATCTCGGAGCGGTAGCTCAGGCCGACGGAGAAGCGGTCGTTCGGACGCAGGTTGACGCCGGCCAGCCAGCCGAAGCCGCTGTCATCGCCCTGCACTTCGACGAAGCCGTCGCGCGCCTGCGGGCGGGCGAACGGCAGCGGGCGGGTCGCGGGGTTGGCGAACAGCAGGGTGCCGAAGTCCACGGCCTTGGACAGGGTGACGTCGGCGGTCGAGTAGATCGCGCCCACGCCGACCGACAGGTGGTCGGGGATGATGTCCAGCGCGGCCGAGAAGGTCATGTCCACGACCTTCACGTCGGAGGTCTGGGCGAAGTAGCGGCCGACCCAGCCGGCGTCGTACTCGGTCTTCAGGCCGAACGGCGCGGACACCATCGCGCCCAGCGCCAGGCCGTTGTCGAGCTTGTGCACGACCGACAGCGCCGGCACCGGGGTGACGTCGCCGGCGTTGCCGCCGTTGTTGCCGGTCAGCGGCTGGCCGAGGGCGTCGGTGCCGCTGCCCTGGAATTCATAGTTGAGGTCGATCACGGTCACGTCGGCCTGCACCGTCGTGCCTTCGAACTGGGTCATCGTGGCCGGGTTGTTCACGACCACGGAGGTGTCGCCGGTCTTGACGCCCGAGCCCGCAAAAGCGCTGCCCATCGACTTGACGCTGTTTTCCTTGAGCTGGAAGCCCGATGCCTGGACCTGACCGAACGCCAGGGCGCCGGCGATGCCCAGCGCGAGCGCGGACAGGCGCGTGAGGCGGTGTGCGTGTTGCATGCGTGTTCTCTCCAGTGGAGTGTTCTGTATGGTCATCGCGGGCCGTGGGCGGCTCCGTCGGCGCGGCGTTGCGGCGGCCGGAAAAGCAGTCCCGACGTACGACGCCGTATCCACTATAGCGTGGGGGTTAACCGAACGCTAACAATACGCCAAGGCCCGCCACGCTACGGTGCGGGCCCCTGATCCTGCCCCGCTCCGCGTGCCGTGGAGCCCGTCGTCCGGAAGCCTCGCCGCCGTGTTCATCGCCGTCCCGTCCCGCCAGAAGTCGCCGATGCGCTGGGCCACGCCGCTGGTGTTCGCGGTGCTGTGGCTGTGCTTCACCTGGGTGATGCTGGCGCCCGACGGCGAGCAACGCCGGCTGTTGCTGGAATGGGCGGCGCTGTCGGGCGGGCTGGCGTCGCCGGAGGCGTGGCGGGCATCGCTGCAGGACGGCAACAGCCTGCGCCTGGCAAGCGCGCTGTTCCTGCACGCCGACTGGGCCCACCTGCTGGGCAACCTGGTGTTCCTGCTGATCTTCGGACTGCCGGCCGAGCGCGCGATGGGCCCGTGGCGCTTCCTGTTGCTGTTCCTGCTCGGCGGTGCGGTGGCCAACCTCGCGGCCGTCGCGGTGATCGGCACCCCCGACCAGCTGATCATCGGTGCCAGCGGCGCGGTGTCGGCGCTGATCGGCGCCTACCTGGCGTTGTTCCCCGGAGCCCGCCTCGGGCTGGTGCTGCCGCTGGGGCTGTTCCTGCAGTTCGTGAAAGTGCCGGCTGCGCTGCTGATCGGGGTCTGGGCGCTGCTGCAGATCGTCTTCACCTTCATCGGTCCGGCCTACGGCGCGGTGGCGTGGTCGGCGCATCTGGCGGGGTTTGCCTTCGGCGGCGCGTTCGCGTTGCTGGCGCGCGCCGGCATCGCGCGGCGGTTGCGGCGCAGCCGCGGGTACTGAGGGCTGCGGACTTCGGTGGCGACCTCCGGGTCAACGCCCTGCCATCGCGACATCGCCGTCGACACCGCCTGGCGCCCACACCCGCTTCATCGTGCCGCCAAGGGGGCCTGCGTCGCCGGCGCGCTTGCGATGCAACGCCGCCGCCCCCACCGTGTCGCCATCCACACGAGCTTCTGCGCACCGATGTCCAAGCCGCTCTACAAGGTGACCTTCCTCAACGCCGGCAAGGTGTACGAGTTGTACGCACGGCGTGTTTCATCCGGCGCGCTGTGGGGCTTCACCGAGGTGGCCGACCTGGTGTTCGACGTGCACGAGGGCGTGGTTGTCGATCCCACCGAGGAGCGCCTGCGCGACGAGTTCGGCCAGACCCGCGTGCTGCACCTGCCGATGCAGAGCATCGTCCGGATCGAGGAGGTCGAGCGCAAAGGCACGTCGGCGATCCGCGATGCCGCTACGGGCGAGAAGGTGGTGACGCCCTTTCCGTTGCCGGCCAAGCCGCGCTGACGCAACGGCGCGCGCGGGACGGGTTCAGCGCGATGCGGCGGCCGGCGCGCTGGCCCGCTTGAGCTCGGCCAGGGCCGCGTCGATGTAGCGCGCGCCGTCCAGCACCTCGCCGGCATTCTTGCCGGCCAGCGTTTCATCGTCGCCCTGCAGGTGGCCGGGCAGGCTCGCCTCGCTGAAGCTGGGCCGCACGGGTTCACCATCGCCGTTCTCGGCCTTGAGCACCACGTCCGGGACGATGCCCTGGGCCTGGATCGACCGCCCGCTGGGCGTGTAGTAGCGTGCGGTCGTGAGCTTCACCGAGTCGCCGTTGTCGAGCGGCAGCACCGTCTGCACCGAGCCCTTGCCGAAGGTGCGGCTGCCGACCACGCGGGCGCGGTCGTTGTCGCGCAGCGCGCCGGCCAGCACTTCGGCGGCGCTGGCGGACCCGGCATCGACCAGCACCACCACCGGCGCGCCGTCCAGGCGGTCGCCGGCGGTCGCGCTGAAACTCGCATCACTGATGGCAAGGCGGCCACGGGTGGCGACGATCTCGCCCTCTTCCAGGAGTTCGTCGGCGATCTGCACCGCCGAGGTCAACAGGCCGCCGGGATTACTGCGCACGTCGATCACCAGGCCCCGCAGCGTGCCCCCGGCCTGCGCCTTCAGCGCGTCGACCTGGGTGGCGAAGTCGGCGGCGGTGTCGGCCTGGAACGCCGCGACCCGCATGTAGCCGTACCCGGGCTCCAGCATGCGTGAGCGCACGCTGGTGATGCGGATGGTCTCGCGGGTGATCGTGACCTCCAGGGGGGCCTCGCGGCCCTCGCGTTCGATGGTGAGCGCCACCTGGCTGCCGGCCGGGCCGCGCAGGGGCGCCGAGCTGTCGGACTCGTCGGCCTGCAGCGGCTCACCGTCGATGGCGACGATGCGGTCGCCCGCACGCAGGCCGGCACGGGCCGCGGGCGTGTCGTCGATCGGTGCGATCACCTGCAGCGTACCGTCGGGCAGCCGTTGCAGTTCGACACCCACGCCGTCGTACGCACCCCGGGCGTTGTCGTCGAAGTCTTCGGCATCGGCCTTGTCGAGGTAGACGCTGTGCGGGTCCAGGTCCAGCAGCAGGCCGCGGATGGCCGACTGCATGAGGTCGGCGTCCTCGACCGGCTCCACGTACGCCTGCTTGACCGCGTTGTAGACCGCGACGTACCGCCGGATCTCGTCCAACGGCACCGCCGGTGTGTCCGTATCGCCCGCCCGGGCCGGATCGGTCGGCTGCGCCGCGGCGTCCCCGGGCCGGTCGGCGGCACCCTCCTCCTCCCGGGGCGCGCGATCTCCGGCCGGCGGTGACGGCGGCGGCGTGTCCTGCGCGAGCGCGGGCAGTGCCCATGCGCTCACGAGCAGGAAGGGGATCAGGCGTCGCAGGCGCATGGAGGTCTCCGGGAAAGCAGGGCCGCGCAAGCGGCGGACACGGTCGAGTATGTGGGTGCCATGCCGGCAACGCGCCACGTTAGGGTTGGGCCCGGCAATCTTTCGTTAACCGGTGCCCTATCGGCGCAGCCACGCGGTGGGATCCACCGGGTCGCCGTTGCGGCGCAGTTCGAAGTACAGGGCCGGACGGCCATGGCCACCGGAACTGCCCACCGCCGCCACCGGCTCGCCCTTGGCAACGCGGTCGCCCGGGTCCTTGAGCAGCGCATCGTTGTGGGCGTAGAGGCTCATGTAGCCGTTGCCATGGTCGACGATCAGCAGCAGGCCGTAGCCGGTCATCCATTCGGCGTAGACCACCTGGCCGTCGGCGACGGCGCGCACGGGGGTGCCGGACGACGCGCCGATCAGCAGGCCGTCACTGCCGCGGCCGTCGGGCAGTTTGCCGCCGTAACCGGCCAGCAACGCGCCCGATACGGGCCAGCCCAGTCCCCCGACCTGCGGCGCGGGCGCCGCAGGCACCGGACGGGCCGCGGCCGGCGGCGGTGCCGCACCGGTCGCGCTCGCACGGGCGGCGTCGCGCGCGGCCTTCTCCGCCGCGGCCTTGCGCGCGGCCTCGGCGCGGGCGGCCGCCGCGCGCAGGTTGGCCAGCAGCCGCTCCAGGCCCTTCGCATCGCGGCCCAGCGCACGCTCACGGGCACTGCGGTCCTTGTATTGCCGGTCCAGTCCATCGACCGTCTCCGCTCGCTCCTGCCGGCTCGACTCAAGGCTTGCCAGTTCGGTCTCCAACTGCTGGCGGGTGGCCTCGAGTTGTGCCTGGCGCGCGACGATGTCGCGTTCGACCGCCTCCATCTCACCCACGCTTTCGGCCAGCGTCGCAATGCGGCCGGCGCGGTGGGCCTGCAGGTACCGGTGGTAGGTCAATACCCGGTTGGCATCGGCGAGCCGGTCCTGCGCCAGCAGGGCCTTCAGCGGCGCGTCGTCGCGTTCGCGGTAGGCCGCGCGCAGCAACGCCTTGAGCTGGTCACGCTGGGCCTCCAGACGGGCCTGCATCTGTCCACGCCGCTGCTGCAGCCCGGCCAGCGCCGCCTGCTCGTCAGCCAGGCGCTGCCGTGTGTCGCTGAGACGGCGGGCCGACGCGCCCACCGCCTCGTCGGCCTGCCGCAGGGCGCGCGCGGCGCTGCCGCGTTCGCCCTCCAGTTTGCGGCGTTCGGCGGCGACCGACTTCAGCTCCCGCCGCACGGTGTCCAGCCGTTGCTGGGCCGTGCGTGCATCCTGCGGCGCGGCCGGCGCCGCGACCAGCGCCAGCAGCAATGCCAGCAGCGGGCGATGCCAGGCGCGCATCACGCGGCGGTGCCGCCCCCGACCAGCAACGAGTGGCCCGACATGTCCGCCGGTTGCGGCAGGCCGAGCAGGTCCAGCACGGTCGGCGCGACATCGCGCAGCGCACCACCCGCGCGGAGGCCGGCCGGGCGCGGCCCGAGGTAGACGAACGGCACCGGGCCGGTGGTGTGGGCGGTGTGCGGCTGGCCGGTGCTGGCGTCGCGCATCATCTCCAGGTTGCCGTGGTCGGCGGTGACCAGCAGCGCGCCGCCGACATCCCGCACGGCCTGCGCGATCGCGCCGATCGCCACGTCGACGGCTTCGGCGGCCTGCACCGCGGCGGCCAGGTTGCCGGTGTGGCCCACCATGTCGGGGTTGGCGATGTTGCACACCGCCAGGTCGCAATCGCGGTTGCGGATGGCGGCCACCAGCCGCTCGGTGACTTCCGGGCAGCTCATCTCCGGCTGCAAATCGTAGGTCGCGACCTTCGGGCTGGGCACCAGGATGCGCTGCTCACCATCAAACGGCGACTCGCGTCCGCCGCTGAAAAAGAACGTCACGTGTGCGTACTTCTCGGTCTCGGCGATGCGCAGCTGGCGCAACCCCGCATCGGCCACGACCTCGCCCAGCGTGTGGCGCAGGTCGTCGGGCGCGAACGCCACCGGTGCCGGCAGGCGGGCGTCGTACTGGGTCAGGCACACGAAGCGCGACAGCTTGGGCCGCCGCGCTTCGAAGCCGTGGAAGTCGTCGGCCACGAACGCACCCGTCAACTGCCGGGCCCGGTCCGCGCGGAAGTTCATGAACACCACCGCGTCACCGTCGCGCATGGTGGCGCCGTCATCGATCACGGTCGGCAGGACGAACTCGTCGTTCTCGCCGCGCGCGTAGGCATCGCTCAGGGCGGTGCGCGCGTCGGGGGCGTGGTGGTCACTTGAGGCCTCGACCATGGCGTCCCACGCCCGGCGCACGCGGTCCCAGCGCTGGTCGCGGTCCATCGCGTAATAGCGCCCGCTGACGCTGGCGATGCGCGCGTTGCCCGCCGCGTCGCACACCGCCCGCAATGCGTCGATGCTGGCGCCGGCGGATCGGGGCGGCATGTCGCGACCGTCCAGGAACGCATGCACGGCGACGCGCGGCACGTCTTCGCGCCTGGCCAGTTCGATCATCGCGTGCAGGTGGCGCTCATGGCTGTGCACGCCGCCCGGCGACAGCAGAGCCATCAGGTGCAGCGTGCGGCCATGCTCACGCGCGTCGCGGCACGCCGCCAGCAGCTGTTCGTTGGTGTTGAAGCTGCCGTCCTCGATCGCCGCATCGATGCGGGTCAGGTCCTGGTAGACGATGCGGCCGGCTCCCAGGTTCATATGGCCCACCTCGGAATTGCCCATCTGCCCGTCGGGCAGGCCGACGTGGCGGCCTTCGGTGTGGATCAGCGTGTGCGGCGCGCCGGCAACCAGGGCATCCCAGTTCGGCAGCCGGGCCTGTGCGAGTGCGTTGTCCTCGCGTTCCTCGCGGTGGCCCCAACCGTCGAGGATCAGCAGGACGACGGGGCGGATGGCGGCGTGGTGCGGGTGCGGATCGGCAGGCACGTGCAGGGTCCGGTGACTAAAGGCAGGGGCCGATTGTAGCCAAGCGGGTTAAACCTGACGCCCGGCCGCGGCATCCCACGCGGACAGTCCAAGGGAACCGACCATGACCCGTACCCGCATTGCACGCCCTCTCTCGCTCGCCCTGTCCGTCGCGCTGGCGCTGGGCGCCGCCCCGGCCATCGCCCAGACCAGCATCGACAAGGTCAACGGCAGCATCACCGCCGACGCCGGACAGACCTATGGCGACCTGGACACCGTCAACGGCAGCATCCGCATCGAGGCCGGTGCGCGCGTCGCCGACGCCGGCACCGTCAACGGCAGCATCAAGGTGGCCGAGAACGCCACCGTCGAAAGCCTCTCCACCGTCAACGGCAGCATCCGCGCGGAGGATGGACTGAAGGCGGATGGCGACGTCAGCACAGTCAACGGCAGCATCTTCGTCGGCCGCGGCGGCTCGATCGGCGGTGACATCGAGACCGTCAACGGTGCCATCGGCCTGGTGGATACCGACCTCGCCGGTGGCATCGAGACCGTCAACGGCGACCTCACCGTCGGCGCCGGTTCGCACGTGCGCGGGGGCATCCGCTACACCAAGCCCAACCGCAACTGGCTGGGTTTCGGCAAGCAGCGCGACCCGCGCGTGATCATCGGACCCGACGCCCGCGTCGACGGGCCGTTGGTGTTCGAGCGCGAGGTCAAGCTGTACGTCCATAGCACCGCGCAGATCGGCCCGGTCACCGGCGCCACCGCACAGCGCTACGAGGGCGATCGCGCACCGCGCGACTGACATCGGGATGGCCATGGCCGCCGGGCTGACCGGCGGCCGCTCCATTCGAATCCGGCCCGGCGGCGCTCTACCGCTCCAGGCCCACGATCCACCCGAGCGGGCCCCGGACCGGGCCCGGACCGGGATCGCCGTCCAGGTCGGCCCGGCTATCGGGCATAGAATGGGAATTCCGCCGAAACCGTCGGCCGACCCGGAGCTCCCATGACCCGCACTCCGCTCTCCACCGCCACCTCACTGGTGGCCGCCGCGCTGGTGCTCGCGGCCTGCAACAAACCGGCCGATGCGCCCGAACCCACCGCGACCGCCCCGGCGAGCCCGGCGGCGCCCGACCACGCCTTCGATCCTGCAATCACCGTCGACGACTTCCGCGCCCACGTGCGCACGCTGGCCTCCGACGAATTCGCCGGCCGCGCGCCGGGCAGCATCGGCGAGGAGAAGACGGTCGAGTACCTGACCGCGCAGTTCCAGCGCATGGGGCTGAAGCCGGGCAATGGCGACAGCTACCTGCAGACGGTCGACATGGTCGAGACCACCGCCGACGAGTCGACCACGCTGGAGCTGGACGTCAACGGCACGCCCCGCTCGCTGGCCTTCGGTACCGAGATGATGATCGGCACCCGCACCGGGCAGCCGCAGGTCGACATCAACGGCAGTGAGCTGGTGTTCGTCGGCTACGGCGTGAATGCGCCGGAGCTTGGCTGGAACGATTACGACGGCATCGACGTGAAGGGCAAGACGGTCGTGATGTTCGTCAACGACCCCGGGTTCCATTCCAAGGATGCCGAATTGTTCGAAGGCAACCGGATGACCTATTACGGCCGTTGGACCTACAAGTACGAAGAGGCCGCCCGCCAGGGCGCTGCTGCCGCACTCATCATCCACGACGATGCCGGCGCGTCCTACGGCTGGGACGTGGTCAAGAACTCGTGGTCCGGGCCGCAGTTCGACCTCGCAGTCAAGGACGATCCCGAGCCGCGCCTGCCGGCGCAGGGCTGGATCACCGGGGACGTCGCACGCGACCTGCTGGGCGACCTGGGGCACGACCTTGACGACCTCTATGCGGCCGCCAACAAGCCGGGCTTCAGGGCGATCCCGTTGGACGCGAGCCTGTCGCTGTCGCTGAAGAGCACGACCTCGCAGAAGAGCTCGCCCAACCTCGTGGCCATGTTGCCGGGCACCACCCGCCCCGAGGAAACCATCGTCTACATGGGCCACTGGGATCACTTGGGCCAGCACGAAGGCGAGGGCGAGGGCGAGGGCGACACGATCTACAACGGTGCGGTCGACAACGCGACCGGTATCGCCGGCATCCTCGAGATCGCCGAAGCCTTCGTCCATCAGAACCCCAAGCCCGAGCGGTCGATCATGCTGCTGGCGGTGACGCTGGAGGAGTCCGGCCTGCTGGGCTCGAAATACTACGTGGCCAACCCGACCGTGCCGCTGGACAAGACGGTGGCGGTCATCAACCTCGACGCCATGTCGGTGGCCGGGCCGTCGCGCGACTTCACCGTCGTGGGCATGGGCAACTCGGAACTGGAAGACCTGCTCAAGACCCAGGCCGATGCCCAGCAGCGCGTGCTGCGTGAGGAATCCTCGCCCCAGAGCGGCTTCTACTTCCGCTCCGACCACTTCAACTTCGCCAAGGCCGGCGTCCCCGCGCTGTATGCCAAGGGCGGCGACGAGCTGGCCGACGGCGGCATGGAGGCGGGCCAGGCGGCGCAGGCGGACTACCGCGATCACCGCTACCACCAGCCGGGGGACGAGTACGACGAGAGCTGGAACCTCGAAGGTGCGGTCCAGGACCTTCAGGCGCTCTACGGCGTGGGCCAGGTGTTGGCCGGCAGCGAACAGTGGCCCCGCTGGTACGAGGGCAATCCGTTCCTGGCGGCACAGGAGAAACTGCGGCCGTCGACGCAGGAGTAATCGGGTCGGGGTTACCGGCAAGAATGAACGCGGCGCCCTTTCCGGGCGCCGTTTTTTTAGTGCACGCGATCTCACACTTTCAAGCGATGAACGTCAGCAGTCAAAACGCCTGCATGGGCCGGACCTCGCCTCGTAGCGCGGCGCCCCCGTCGATAACGGCGGCGAGCCGGTGTGGCACCGGGCGGTCGACGGCCGCAGTGTGGTCACGGACAACAGCAAAACGGGCCTTGTCGTCCCTCGCCTGTCGATTGTGGATCCGACGCGCTGACAGCAGCGCTGGACCGGATTCCGGGCGCATGTAGGAGCGGCTTCAGCCGCGAACCTGATCGGGAGCGGGCGCCGCAAGCCGGATGCTCGCGCCGCTGCTCCCCGAACTCACACTGGCGGCGCGTGGCCCCCGTGGCATGACAGCGCCGATGGCGGCTATCCCACCCTCGGGTCACGGTTGGGATAACTAAACAGACGCCTAATTCGAAGCTCCCGTACGCACCGGCAGAGGGAAGCGGCCCAGCACCTCCATGCGCGGTCCGGGTAGATGACGCACACGCTGCGTTTTCCAAGCGCCCAAAAGGACAAGGCCGGCCCCTTTCGGGAACCGGCCTTGGGTGTAAATGCCCAGCGATGACCTACTCTTGCATGGCTTAGGCCACACTACCATCGGCGCATGTGCGTTTCACTTCCGAGTTCGGGATGGGATCGGGTGGTGCCACACAGCTATTGTCACTGAGCAAGCTGGTTGGAGTCGCGCCTGCGGCGCGGACTCTCAATAGGTTGGGACGTAGCGAGTTTGTTTTGCTTTGGAATGTCGTCGACGCGTCGTCGAGTCCAAGGCCACTTGAGGTTATATGGTCAAGCCACACGGATCATTAGTACTGGTTAGCTCAATACATTGCTGTACTTACACACCCAGCCTATCAACCACCTGGTCTTGATGGTTCCTTCAGGGGAGTCAAGCTCCCGGGAGATCTCATCTTGAGGCGCGCTTCCCGCTTAGATGCTTTCAGCGGTTATCGCTTCCGAACATAGCTACCCGGCAATGCCACTGGCGTGACAACCGGAACACCAGAGGTTCGTCCACTCCGGTCCTCTCGTACTAGGAGCAGCCCCTCTCAAATCTCCAACGCCCATGGCAGATAGGGACCGAACTGTCTCACGACGTTCTGAACCCAGCTCGCGTACCACTTT
>CAMPJI010000049.1 GCA_946886865.1 uncultured Lysobacterales bacterium
TAGATCGAAAACCCCGCCAGGGCCGGAAGGCAGCAACGGTATCGATCGACGCGGGTGCCGAGGCCAGCCGGCGGGGTCGCCACCTTTTCGGGCACCGCGTTTACGGAACGATCGCCAGCGCATCCGGCTCGCGCCCGGTGGGCCAGTGGTCGATGACCGTCCACGTCGCCGTGTCGATGACCGCGACTTCGTCCGCGCCGCTGATGGCCACGTAGACGCGCGGCCGCGCCGGGTCGGCCACCACGCCGATGGGCAGCGCGGCACGGCCCAGCAGGGTGTCCCGGTAGTCCGCGCCCTCGCGGGCCAGCGGTATTTCGGCCACGCGCTCACGGCTCTGCGCATCGAATACCGCCAGTGTCGCCGCCCGCGCATTGGTCACCAGCGCGTGCCGCCCATCGGGGGTGAACACCACGCGGATCGGGAATCCCTCGCTCTGGAGCGTGTGGCGCAGCGCGAGCGTGCCGGCGTCGTGGACGGTGACGGTGCCCGCCTCGCGATTGCCGACCCACACGTCGCCGCTCGACGGGTGCACCGCAAGGCCCTCGGCGCCGGCCCCGCTTTCGACCACTTGGGTGACCTCGCCCGTCGCCAGGTCCACCCGACTGACGGTGCCGTCGGCGATCTTGCTGACAAACGCCACCCCGCCATCGGCCGACACCGCGACCATGTGGCCGGTGCCGCCGCCCACGTCGATCGCCGAGGCCACCGTGCCTTGGGCGGTGTCCAGCACCAGCAGGCTGTTGGTGGCTTCCACCGTCACCACGGCGCGTCCGCCCGGCAGCCAGCGGATCCCGTGCGGGCGCGCATGCCCGTCCAGCGCGATGCGCGCTGCCACCTTGCCGGTTTCAAGGTCGAGCACCCCCACGCTGCGGCCGGGATCGGCGCCGCCGTAGTGCGTGACCAGCGCGCGGCGGCCATCGGACGACACCACGATCTCGTGCGGTGCGGGCCCGGCCGGGAACGCACCGACGCGCCGGCCGTCATCGAGCGACAGCCGCCAGACGGTGTCGGCGGATTTGTTGCCGACCAGCAGGTCCGCGGCCAGCGCGGGATGCGCGAATGCGGATACGGCCAGCAGCAGCAACGCGGATACGGACCTGGGCATGGCGATCTCCTCCTGTGGTGCGTTTCCGGAACGGCGGCGCGCGGGTCAGCGGTCCTGCACCGGGTGCAACCAGCCGGCATCGCCGTCGCGGTAGCGCTCGTGCTTCCAGATCGGTACGCGGGCCTTGACCTCGTCGATCACGAAGCGGCACGCGGCAAATGCGGCATCGCGATGCGCGGCGGTCACGCCCACCCACACCGCCAGTTCGCCCAGCGCGAGGTCTCCGACCCGGTGCACGCAATGCGCATCGATGATGTCGAACCGTGCCATCGCCTCGCCCAGCACCCGGCGGCCTTCGGCCAGCGCGAGCGCTTCGTGCGCTTCATAGCGCAGGCCGCCCACGTCACGGCCTTCGTTGTGGTTGCGCACCCAGCCCTCGAAGCTGGCATACCCGCCGACGCGGTCGTCCAGCAGGGCCGACCGCAAGGTCGCGGTGTCGAACGGGGTTTCGGACAGCCGGAAGTCGGGCATCGCTCAGCCCCCCGACACCGGCGGGATGAACGCGATCTCGGCGCCTTCCGCCGGCGCGGTGGACCAGTCGACGAACGCATCGCCGATCGCCACGCGCAGGCGCTCGCGCGGCAGCGCGAAACCGTGATGCTCGCGCAGTTGCCGGTAGAGCCCCACGAGATCCGTGGCGTCGGTGACGACCTCCTCGCGGCCGCAGCCGGCGGCGTCGCGCAGGCTGGCGAAATACAGCACGGCGACGCGGACGCTCATGGCACCTCCCCGACATCGTGCCGCCCGCCGCGCTTGGCCAGCAGCCGCGTGGGCCCCAGCACGATGTCGTGCGACAGCGCCTTGCACATGTCGTAGACCGTCAAGGCCGCCACCGTTGCGCCCGTCAGCGCCTCCATCTCGACCCCGGTGCGATGCGTGGTGCGTACGCTGCATTCGATCCGCAACGCGTCGGCGCCATCCCAGTCGATCAGGAGGCGGCAACCGTCGATCGGCAGGGGGTGGCAGAAGGGGATCAGCTCGTGCGTACGCTTGACCGCCATGGTCCCGGCGATCACCGCGGTCTCGACGATGCCGCCCTTGGCGCTGCGCAGGCCGCTCTCATGCAGCCGTGCGGCCACGTCCGCCGGAAACACCACCCGGCACTCGGCCAGCGCCTCGCGCGCGGTGACGGCCTTGCCGGAGACATCGACCATGGCCGGACGGCCGTGTTCGTCGAGGTGGGTCAGGCCGGAACTGGTGGGACTGGATGGCATGCGAGGCGACCGTGTAGCGGAGTCAGATGGTATCGCCATCGGGCAGGCGCGTTCCCTGGTGGAACACCATGCTCCACCCCGCCGGCTCCCTTCGCCAGAGCGACGACCGCATCGAGGCGGTGCGCACGCCGTTGCGCGTGACAACGGCGCGGTACGTCACCACCACGATCCCATCGGCCACCGGCCGTTCGGTGAACCCCGTGCATTCGAACGCCACCGAGCCTGCTTCCTGCGGCAGCCGGTCCAGCACAGCGGCCTTGCCGAAGGCCATGCCGGTGGACGCGATTTCCATGAAGTCATCGGCGAGCAACGCGTCCAGCGCCTCGGTGGAAGCGCGGACGGCGTCGGTCAGCAGGGCCTGTTCGCGTTCGGTGGGTGACGTGGGGTTGTCCATGGTGGTCCCGGCTGGAGGTGTTCGGCCGCAGCCTATCTCTGTTGCAGTGCCGGGCGTGCGCCCCCGTGGCCGCAGACGAACGCGCGGGCGACGCGGCACATCCCGGCACACACACCCCAACCAACGTCCCGGAAGGAGTCCGGACGCTTCATCCGCCGACCAGGAACATCTCCACGTGCCGTCGCGATGCCATGGGCGAACCGCGTTCCTCGCTGTAGCGGTCGGAACGGCGACGCCAGATATCGGCCACGTGCCCGGCCACCGCGGCGTCGCCGGCCGCCAGCAACGGCCGCAACGGCTGGCCGCCGCCGGCGAACAGGCAGGTGTACAGCGTGCCGTCGGCCGAAACGCGCGCGCGGTGGCAGTCACCGCAGAACGGGGCGGTGACGGAGCTGACGAAGCCGACCTCCCCGACACCGTCGACGAAGGCGTAGCGCTCGGCCACCTCGCCCCGGTAGTGCGGTTGCAGCGGGCGCAATGGCCAGCGCGCATCGATCACGTCGCGCAGCTCGGCCGACGGCACCACCCGCTCGCGCCGCCAGCCGTTGCAGGTACCGACGTCCATGTACTCGATGAAGCGCATCACGTGTCCGCGCTCGCGTGCGAACGCCACCAGTGGCACGACCTCTGCGTCGTTGATGTCCCGCTGCACCACGCAGTTGAGCTTGATCGGTCCGAAGCCCGCATCGACCGCGGCGTCGATGCCGCGCATCACGTCGTCCACCCGACCGCGCCCGCCTGACAGCGACGCGAACAGGGCCGGGTCCAGCGCATCCAGGCTGACCGTGACCCGTCGCAGCCCCGCGTCACGCAGCGCGCGCGCCTGCCTGGCGAGCAGGCTGCCGTTGGTCGTCAGCGCGATGTCGTCCAGGCCCGGGACCGCCGCCAGCCGCTCGATCAGCCGTGGCAGGTCGCGACGCAACAGCGGCTCGCCACCGGTGATGCGCAATTTGTTCATGCCCAGCCGGGCGAATCCGCGGACCAGCGTTTCGATCTCGTCGAACGACAGGCGCGAGGCCGCGTCCAGCCCATGGTCGTCGCCGACCTGGTCGGCGGGCATGCAGTACGGGCAACGGAAATTGCATGCCTCGATGACCGACAGGCGCAGGTCGCGCAGCGGACGGCCGAGGCGGTCCCGCGGCCCTTCGGTGGCGGCGGGAGCGTCGATGGGGTGAGGCACGTTCATACCGGGTCGGACCGTCGCGCGGTCGGCTCGTTCAATATGAGCGTCGCGCCCGGGTCCGCCACGCGGTAGCCACGCTCGGCCAATGCGCGGCCATCGGCGGCACTGGCGTAGTGGTAGAGCACGCACCGGTCGAGCAGCGCGCGCGGGTACTCGCGCTCCAGGTCGTCGATGCCGCTGTGGGACGGATTGCCGACCAGTGCGCAGTCGTGTGCGATCAGCTCGCCGCCGTCGGCGTAGCGCGCCAGCATTTCCGGGATCGGCCGGGTGTCGCCGGTCCACACCAGGCTGCCGCGCAGGCGCAGGCCGAATGCGGTGTCCGGCCAGTGGTGGCGCACCGGCAACACCTCCAGCTGAAGGCCGTCATGCCAGAACGCATCGCCCACCGGGATCACCTGGAAGGCATCCCAGAAGTTGGCGCCACCTTCGGCCAGCACGTTGGGGTAGTCGCCGACGCGTTTGTGAAGCAGCGGCACGAGCGGCGCCGGCACATAGATGCGGATGCGGCCCCGGCGCTCGGCATTGAAGTGGGTGTCCACGAACAGCCGTTCGAACCCGGCCACGTGGTCCAGGTGGGTGTGGGTGATGAACAGCGCGCGCGGTGCCTCGCCGTACTGCGCCAGGTACGCAGTCAGGCCCTCGCCGCCGCAGTCGATGGTCAGCCATGGCGCCCCGTCGCGTTCGATCGTCGCCATCGCCGAGCCCAGTTCGACCGCCGACGCGTTGCCGACCCCCTGCAGGCGCAACTGCCAGCCCATCAGTAGCCCCGCTGCCAGATGCGGTCGTACGCCCCGCGCAGGCGCGCGAAGTCACGCTCCACGGCGTCCACCGGGCGGCCGCCGCGCAGCTTCAGCACCGACCGCCGCAGGCGCGCGAGGTTGCGCTCGCGCCATCCGGTTGCGGGGATGCGCAGTTCGCCGCGGTCCAGGTCGATCACCCAGCCCTGCCCGGCAGGGTTGAACAGCAGGTTGTGGGCGTTGAGGTCGGCATGGTCCAGACCGGCACGGTGGCTGCGGGCGATGAGGCGGCCGGCCTCCTCCCAGGGCGCGCCGTCGCCGGCGACACTGGCGCGGTCGGCCAGCGAGCGCACGTTTTCGAGCCGCTCCAGCAGGATCGCGGCCTGGTAACGCAGGCCGACACGGCGGTAGTACGCGGCGATCGGACGCGGCACGGGCACGCCTTTCTCGGCCACGGCACGCAGCAGGCGGAATTCGGCGAACGATCGCGTGCGGTTGCTGCCACGCCACAGGTAGCGGTCGTGGTTGACCTGGGCCACCAGCCCACCCCGCAGGTACCGGCGCAGCACCGCCGGGCCGAACGGCGTCTCCACGAACCACGCGCCGCCACGCCCACCGCTGTCCACCGGGCGCGCACGATCCCCCCAGTAGCCGGGCGAAAACCAGTCGGCGCTGGCTTGCCGCACCCGCGTCAGGTCGAACAGAATCGCGCCGTACCCGCTGTCGTCGCGGAACGGCATCAAGCCTTCTGTCGCGTCATACCCCGTCATCGTCCGGAGTCTAGCAATTCAAACCCGCCATTCATCCGGGTCCGCCGCGCGTCCCGACTCGATCTGCCTGCTGCGGCTGTCGGCGCTGGGCGATGTCACCCACGTGGTGCCGCTGGTCCGCACGCTGCAGGCGGCGTGGCCGGATGTTCGCCTGGCCTGGGTGATCGGCAAGGGCGAGCACCGGCTCCTCGACGGTTTGCCCGGCGTCGACTTCATCGAATACGACAAACGCAGCGGCATGGCCGGCATGCGCGGCGTGCGGCGCGCACTGGGCGGCGAACGCTTCGATGCCCTGCTGCAGATGCAGGTGGCGGCACGCGCCAACCTGCTGTCGGCGTTCATCCCCGCGCGCCGGCGCATCGGCTATGACCGCAGCCGGTCGAAGGACGGGCACGGGCTGTTCATCAACGAGCGCATCCCGGACCGACCCGGCATCCACGTGCTGGACGCCATCGGCAGCTTCTGCGAACCGCTGGGCCTGACGCAGGACAGCGTGCGCTGGGACCTGCCGGTGCCAGCCGAAGCCTTCGACTGGGCACGCGCGCAATGGCCCGATGACGGTCGCCGCACGATGCTCGTCTCGCCCTGTTCCAGCCATGGGCTGCGCAACTGGCGCCCCGAGCGCCATGCCGCGCTGGCCGACCACGCCGCCGACGCCGGTTGGCGCATAGTCCTGTGCGGCGGACGCAGCGGCCTGGAGCGCGAGACGGCCGACGCCATCCTCGCCGCGATGACGCACCCGGCGCTCGACCTTGTCGGCAAGGACACGCTCAAGCAGCTGCCGGCCCTGCTGGCGCGCGGTGACCTGCTCGTGACACCCGACTCCGGGCCGATGCACATCGCCAATGCCATGGGCACGAAGGTGTTGGGCCTGCATGCGGCCAGCAACCCGGCCCGCAGCGGCCCGTATTCGGACCGACGCTACTGCGTGGACCGCTACGACGACGCGGCGCGCCGGTTCCGCAGCACACCGGCGGCCGCGCTCAGATGGGGCACCAAGATCGAACACGAAGGCGTCATGGACCTGGTGACCGTCGAGGATGCGGTGGCGGCGTTCGAGCGGTACCGTCGCGACCACGGTTGACGCCGGCCCTCGCAGGCCGGCCCGTGGCCGCCGCTTTCACGAGGAGTTCCGGATGTCCGCCTGGTTCAGTGTCGTCGCCCCCTTCCTCCCCGACATCATCAAGGCCGCCCGGCCGATGTTCACGCGCAGCCGCGGCGACGATGCGAAGGCCGCCGCCCTTGTCCCCCGGCAGATCAAGGAACTGCAGGACGCGGCCGCGCAGAACGCCGACGCCATCCACACCCTGGCGGAGGAAATGCAGAACACGCTGCACTCGTTGCAGCAGGGCGCGGCCGAGCTCGAGCGCACGCTGGCCCGGCAGGCGCTGGCAGTCGCGGCGCTGGAGCGCGCCCGCCGGCTGGCGCTGGTCGCGGCGACGGCGGCGGTGCTGGCATTCGCCCTGGCCGCTTACGCGCTGGCGCGTTGACGGCCGGGCGATAGCCCCCCGCGCCGACGGTATCCCGACTGATGGGCCATGACCCGGCGCGCCGCGCGCGCCATGCTCCGGACAGACGCCCGCCGCCGTGTCCGCCATGACTGTCCGACGCCACCCCTGGATCGAGTCGCTGACCCACCCCGCGTTGCTGCTGGGCGCGCTGGCCCTGTGGTGGGCCCTGGGCAGGAGCGAGCTGGCTGCGCTCGCCGCACTGGTCGTCGCCCAGGCCGTGCTCACCCTGCTCGAAGCCACCGTCCCCGCCCTGCCTCACTGGCGGCAGACACTGAAGCAGAAGCTGGGACTGGCCGCGGTCTATCTGGCGACGCTGGTCGTGTTCGGCCTGGTTCTGGCCCTGTACGAGTGGCTGCTCGCACCGCCCCTCATCCAACTGCGCGACGCCTGGGGGCTGGCCCTGTGGCCGACGCGCTGGCCGCTGGTGGCACAGGTGGTGCTGCTGTTTTTCGCCAGCGAGTTCATCTACTACTGGATCCACCGCGCGATCCATGCCTCCAGCCTCTTCTGGCGCGTAAGCGGGCACGGCTTCCACCACGCGTACCAGAACCTGCACGCGCTCAACGCCGGTGCCACGCATCCGCTGGAAGTGCTCTTCCTGGCGCTGCCCGCGCTGCTGATCACCGCCCTGTTCGGCGGCACCGCGGACGCGGCGGCCGGCGCGACCACGCTGCTGGTCGTCAACGCGTCCATCGTCCACGCCAATGTCCACACGGACACGCCCGGCCTGCGCTGGCTGGTGACCAGCAGCGCGCAGCACCGGCGCCATCACTCGGCCGTGTTCGAGGACAGCAACAGCAACTACAGCTGCAATGCGATCGTCTGGGACCGCCTGTTCGGCACGTTCTCCGAAGGTCCGGTCACGCAGACCGGGATCGGGCCACACGAACCGACCTTCCTGCAGAAGCTGCTGCTGCCGCTGCGCGAACCGGTCTACGCCGACACCGCCACCACGCGGAAGCACGGCGCCCCGCGGGATGGCTGACCCGACTGTTCAGGCCGCGGGGGCGCCGCCGGAGCGGTAGTCCTCGTAGGACTTCTCCTCGACATACGCCGACCCCAGCGCGACGTTGATCTCGCGCTTGATGCGGGCGCGCTCGTCGTTCTCGATATAGACGCTGCGTGCCAGCTGGACGAAGCCGTCGTCGAACGCCTGCGCCTTTTCCTTGAGCCGGATGTCGTCCTCGATCACCCACAGCCGCTCGTTGACGGCCTTGAGGTCGGCGCGCAGCCGGGCGATGTCGTGGCCCGCGGCCGGATGCGCCATCCAGGTCTTCTCCAGCGCCGACAGCTCGTTGCGGACGTTGGCCAGCTTGGCCGCATCCGTCATCCGCTCGGACTTGATCTGGAGGATGGCGATCTTGTCCAGCAACTCGCCGAACGATACGGGCACCTGGATCTCGGACATGGGCAGCGCACTCATCGATGGGGGCCACGCAGTCTAACGCCCGTCCCGGCGCCTGCCGGGTACCGTCCACCGCCCGCTTGTCCACCTGCGGCGCGGCCCGTATCATGGCGCGCCCCGCCCGGCCGCAACCGGCCCGGAACGGGACACCACCGGAGAGGTGGCAGAGTGGTTGAATGTACCTGACTCGAAATCAGGCAGGCGTTTATAGCGCCTCGGGGGTTCGAATCCCCCCCTCTCCGCCAGATTCGCATGAGCCCCCGCAAGGGGGCTTTTGCGTATCTGAGGAAGAGGGATTGGACGAGAGGGCCAACGGGGTTCGACAAATCGGCAGGACAGCCGGTTTGAACAGCCCCAGGCTGCCCTCGCGCAGCGAGGGCGAGGGCCCTGGATGGCCCGGGTCCGTCCCTGTACTCGCCGCGACGGTCGCATGCCGCGGCCCGGGGAAGCGGTGAATCCGCTGCACATGGACCGCAATCGCGGCCGAAGCCGCGCCTGCGCGAACCTCCGCCGAGGCCGCCGTGCTGCCGCTCTTCCGTTGTCCCATCCGGGGGATGGCGTCATGACGCGCCGCCGTGAACAGGGCATCATCGCGCCATGATCGAATTCGGACACCTCACGCATGTCGGGCTGCGGCGCGACCTCAACGAGGACACCTACTACGGCGACAGCGAGCTGGGACTCTGGCTCGTGGCCGACGGCATGGGCGGGCACGAGTACGGCGAGGTCGCCAGTGCGCTGGCGCGCGAGGCCATCGTCCGCGAGGTCCGCGACGGCACGCCGCTCGACCAGGCCATCCGCATCGCCGACGAGGAGATCATCCGCACCTCGCGCCGGCGCAACGACGCCCTGCCCATGGGCACCACGGTCGTGGCCGCGCGTGTCAACGGCCAGCGGTTCGAGGTGGCCTGGGTCGGCGACAGCCGGGTCTATCTGTACCGCGATGGCCAGCTGGCGCAGCTGTCACAGGACCACAGCTACGTGCAGGAGCTGATCGCCAACGGCGCGATCACCCACGAGCAGGCGCGCAGCCACCCGCACCGCAACGTGGTGACCCAGGCGCTGGGCGTGACCGACCCGCGCAACCTCAACGTCGAAACCATGACCGGCGAACTCCGCCCCGGCATGCAACTGCTGCTGTGCAGCGACGGGCTGACCGAGGAAGTGGACGACCGCAGCATCGCCAACGTGCTGTCGCAGCGCGACTGCAGCGCGCAGGAGTGCGTCGACACGCTGGTGGCCGCGGCCCTGGACGGTGGCGGTTCGGACAACGTCACCGTGATCCTGGTGCGCAGCCACTAGCCCGGTGGCACGCGGGTCGGCGGCTCCTCAGACCAACGCCGGCACGTCGGACGCGGCCTCCACCGGTTCGAAGCGGTCCCAGAGTGCGTGGCCGGCCTTCTTCCGCAGCGACGCCAGGCGGGCCTGGTGGGCCCGCAGGTCGATGTCGGGGATCGAGATGCGCGGGCGCGGGCCGCTGGCGGGGCGGAACGCCGGGATCGCCGCGGCGGCGGCCGCATCGGCGGAGGCAAACCCGATCTCCTCCTGCCCCGACGTCAGCCCGATGTACACCTCGGCCAGCAACTGGGCATCGAGCAATGCGCCGTGCAACTGGCGATGCGCGTTGTCCACGCCCAGGCGCTTGCACAGCGCGTCCAGCGAGTTGCGCTGTCCCGGGAACCGCTGGCGCGCCAGGAGCAGCGAGTCCTCGATGGCGCAGCGGTCGGCCAGCGCCCCGTACTGGGCGCCGGCCAGGCGCAATTCGTTGTCGAGGAAGCCGACGTCGAACGCGGCGTTGTGGATCACCAGCTCCGCACCGTCGATGAATTCGAGGAACTCATCGACGATTTCGACAAAGCGCGGCTTGTCGGCCAGGAACTCCAGCGTCAGCCCGGTGACTTCCTGCGCGCCGGGCTCGAACTCGCAGTCCGGCCTGAGGTAGCGGTGGAAGTTGCGTCCGGTGGGACGGCGCTCGACGAACTCGACGCAGCCGATTTCGACGACGCGGTTGCCGCGCTCCCAGCTCAGGCCGGTGGTTTCGGTGTCCAGGATGATCTGACGCATCGGGGGCAGTCTACGGCAGCGGTCAGGCGGCGCCGGCGCGGAGCTTCAGCGCGGCGTTGCGGGCCAGCACGTCGACACGCTCGTTGTCGGGGTCGCCGGAGTGGCCCTTCACCCAGCGCCAGTCGATGGCGTGGCGACGCGTGGCCAGTTCCAGGCGCTCCCACAGGTCGCGGTTCTTCACCGGGTCCCCGCCGGCGGTCTTCCAGCCACGCCGCACCCAGTTCGGCATCCACTGCGTGATGCCCTGCCTGACGTACTGCGAATCCGTGTGCAGGACCACGGTGCACGGCTCGTTGAGCGTTTCCAGCGCCATGATCGCGCCCATCAGCTCCATGCGGTTGTTGGTGGTGTCGGGGTCGCTGCCGGAAAGCTCCCGTTCGCGGCCCTTGCAACGCAGCAACGCGCCCCAGCCGCCCGGGCCGGGGTTGCCCAGGCACGCGCCATCGGTGTGGATTTCGACCGTCTTCGATGCTTGATTCATCCGGCCATTATCGCGACATCGCCCGGCGCGTCGACCACGTGGGGTCCAGCGCGCTGCCGTCGACCGCGTCGCGGTGCGTCGCCAGACGCAGCCGGCGCAGGGGGTGACGGGGCACTGCGGCATGCACGCGCTTGACCACGGTGATCGCGACGCCGGCACGCAGGCGGTCCAGGGCGGCCACCCCGCTGTCGTGGCGGTCGGTGCGCCAATAGGGCCCCAGCCACTGCACGCTGAGGCTGTCCGCCACCAGTCCCGCGCGCCGCAGTCGCGACTGCCATGTCCCGAGCCCGCGCACGCGCAGGCCGCCGCGCCACCACCTCGCGCGGTACGGGCTGAAGGGGTTGAGCACCGACAGCCACAGCGTGCCGCCCGGCACGAGCACCCGCGCGCACTCGTCCAGCAGTGCCTGGGCGTCGACGATGTCCTCGGCCGCGTGCTGCACCAGGACCATGCCGACGGAGTCGTTCGCGATCGGCCAGGGCACCGTGCAGTGCAGATCGCCCCCGTACCGTGGCAGCGCCGTCGCGCCGGGCCCCGTGTGCTGCAGCCGCACGCCGCGCGGTCGATCCAGCGCCGGTGCGCCAGCCCCGCAGGCGCCAATCCACAGCCACGGCAGCGACGGCATGGACGCCAGCGCCCGGGCCATGGCCGCGGCCTCCGCTGCCAGCACGCCCCGGCCGGCCCCGCCGCCGAAGAACGGCAGGGGCGGCTCGGGTTGACGGGGAGGACGGGGGGCGGGCATGGTCGCGTAGCCTCCGGTCGGGGCCCGGTCAACCGGGGTCCGGCCGCACTGAAACAGGATGGATGCACGGGGATCTGCGGCGGATTCTGCGCGATCCTCCCGGGAGCGTCACCATGCCCCTGCTGGCCCTGCCCGCGTTCAACGACAACTACATCTGGGTGCTTCAGGGCGCTGACGGCACGGCGCTGGTGGTCGACCCGGGCGAGGCCGGCCCGGTTCTGCGTGCGGCGGGCGCCGGGCTGAAGCCGGCCGCCATCCTGCTCACGCACCACCACCCCGACCATGTCGGCGGCGTGCCCGAGCTGCTCGACCGTTGGCCCGACGTGCCCGTGTTCGCCCCGGAGGACCCGCGTATCGCCCACGCGACGCACCGGGTGAAGGATGGGGATACCGTCAGGGCCGGTGAGTGGGCGCTGGACGTGATCGCGGTGCCGGGCCACACGCTGAGTCATGTCGCCTTCCACCTGGCGCAGGGCGACCCGCCCCTGCTGTTCTGCGGGGACACCCTGTTCAGCCTTGGCTGTGGGCGCATGTTCGAAGGTGTCGCCCCCCAGATGCTGGCCTCCCTGGACCGTCTGGCGGCCCTGCCCGGCCACACCCGCGTCTGCTGCGGCCACGAATACACGTTGTCCAACGCGGCGTTCGCCCGCGTGGTGGACCCCGACAACCCGGCGTTGCTGCGCCGACTGGAAGAGGCCCGAGCCATGCGCGCTGCCCATCGCCCCACCCTGCCTGCCCTGTTGTCCGACGAGTGGGCGGCCAACCCGTTCCTGCGCACGCGCGCGCCGGCCGTGGTGGCCGCGGTCCAGCAGCGCCTCGGGCACGCGCCGGCGTCGGATGCGGAGGTGTTCGCCGAGTTGCGGCGCTGGAAGGACGGGTTCGCGGCATGACAGCCGCACCGCGCATCGCCCGGCCCGCGCGCGTGCTCGCCCTGACGACCCTGCTGGCCATCAGCGGCATGGCGTCCGGCGCGGAGCCGCCGACATCCGTGACAGATGACGCCCCCACGTCCGTCGCACCGCGCACCGGCCTGTCCGTCTTGCAGGCGTTCCGCGATGGACTGGCCGACCCGTCCTGCGAGGGCGATGTCAGCGACCGCTGGCGCCGCCACTTCGCCAGCGCGCCGTCCAAACTGTCCCAGCCGGGCAGCGACGTCATGCCGCTGTTCGCCTACGTGGTGGATGCGCTGCGTGCCTCGCACCTGCCGACCGAGTACGCGCTGATCCCGTTCGTGGAGAGCGGCTACAAGCCGGGCGCGCGCAGCCCGTCCGGCCCGGCGGGCCTGTGGCAGTTCATCGCCCTGACCGCGCGCAACCACAAAATCCAGGTGGACTCGGCGTATGACGGCCGCTACTCGCCGGTCGACTCCACACGCGCGGCGGTGCGCTACCTGCGCACGCTGCACGGCATGTTCGCAGGTGACTGGCGGCTGGCCGCCATGGCCTACAACGCCGGCGAATACCGCATCCTCGGGGCGCTCAAACGGAACGGGCAGGTCGCGCGCGACGCACGACCCGGCGCCCTGCAGGGCGTTCCCGCCATCACCCAGGCCTATGTGCGCAAGCTGCATGCGCTGGCGTGCGTCGTGGCGGCGACCGCCGATGACCCGGACCGCCGCGCCGCGCTGGACGCCCCCATCGCGACCCTGGTCGAAGTCGAAGTGCCCGAAGGCATCGACCGGCTGGACGCGCTGGCAGCCGACGGCGGACACGATGTGGATCGCCTGCGCGCGTTGAACCCAGCCTTCCGCAACGGCCGCATCGCCAAGGGCCGGGCCGGGCCGCAGCGCCTTCTGGCCCCGGCGGTGACGATCGGCGCGGGCGACGCGCCAGCCCCGGCATCCGTGGCCGCCGCGTCGATGCCCCCGGCGTCGGCGCCCGCCACGACGGTTGCCACCGCCGCAGCGACGACCGCAGTGGCGACGCCCGATGGCGCGCCGCGTCGGCACGTCGTGGCTCGCGGTGAAAACCCGTGGGTGATCGCCCGGCGCTACGGCATGCGCGTGAACGACCTGCTCAACCGGAACGGGCTGCGTCCCGGCAGCGTTCTCCAACCGGGTACCGCCCTGCAGATCGACCCACCGCGGGCGTCGGACTGACCCGCAACGATCGCCGCCGGGCGGGCCCGCTGTGGCCGCCTGCGCCTCCGCAGGGCACACTACCGCCCCTGCCGTCCACGGCACCGGTTACCACATTCGAGGGTCGCACCATGGGTTTCCTTCAGGGCAAGCGCGCACTGATCACGGGCATCGCCAGCCAGCGCTCCATCGCCAGCGGCATTGCCGAGGCCATGCACCGTGAGGGCGCGGAGCTCGCGTTCACCTACCAGAACGACAAACTGCAGTCGCGCGTGGAGAAGGCCGCCGCCGAGTGCGGCAGTGACATCGTGCTGCCGCTGGACGTGACCGACGACGCGCAGATCGCCGCCTGCATGGAGCAGTTGGGCCAGCGCTGGGACGGCTTCGACATCCTCGTGCACGCCATCGCGTTCGCGCCGCGCGAAGCCATTTCCGGGCAGTTCCTGGATGGCCTGACGCGGGAGAACTTCGCCATCGCGCATGACATTTCCGCCTATTCGCTGGCGGCGATGGCCAAGGCCGCGCGGCCGCTGATGGCCGGACGCAACGGCTCGATCCTCACGCTGACCTACCTGGGCGCCGAGCGCGCGCTCGCCGGCTACAACGTCATGGGGGTGGCCAAGGCCAGCCTGGAGTCGACCGTGCGCTATTTAGCCTACAACCTGGGCCCGGAGGGCACCCGCGTGAATGCGATCTCGGCCGGTCCTATCAAGACGCTGGCGGCAGCGGGCATCGCCGGGTTCCGCAAGATCCTGGGACATGTCGAAGAGAACGCACCGCTGCGCCGTACCGTCACCATCGAGGACGTCGGCAACGTCGCCGCGTTCCTCAGCTCGGACCTGGCCTCGGGCGTCACCGGCGAGGTCACCTATGTCGATGCGGGCTACAACATCGTCGGCATGACGGGTATCCACGGCGACGCTGACGACTGACATCGCGCACCCTCACCTCCACAAAAAAGCCCGGCACGATGCCGGGCTTTTTCGTGGTGCCTGCCGCGATCAACGGCCCGGCGACCTCAGAAGTTGTCCTCGAACACTTCGATATCGAGGTTGCGCCGCAGTGAGCGCGTCAGCGCCTCGACATCGTCCAGGCCGGACACACGCGCGAACTGCTGGCGCAGCATCGTGCGCTGGGCGTCGTCGAGCGTCGCGGCGCTGCCCGGCGTGACGCCCGTCACCGCAAACACGACCACGCGACCGTCCGACAGCACCTGCTTGCCCACCGAAACGCCGCCCTCGGCGGGCTTAGGGGCGGCGAAGATCGCCTCGTTCACCGCCGGCTCCGGCAGCGGCGCACCGCGCGGGACGCCAGGGATCGACTCGGGCGCCGGCAGGGCCTCGGCCTCGGCCAGTGCCTGCAGCGTCTCGCCCTTTCGCAGGCGCGCCAGCAGCGCGTCGGCGCGTGCCTCGGCCGCCTTGCGGCTGCGATCGGCGCGCACCGCAGCGTCCACGCGGGCACGGGCCTGCGCCAGTGGCACGGCGCGCTCGGGCGTGTGCTCGACCACGCGGATCAGCACCGTTGAGCCCGGCGCCACTTCGATGGGATCGCTGACGGTACCGTCCTGGACCAGCACCTCCGAGAATGCGGCCTGCTTCACGGCGGGGTGGGCTGCCACGCCCTGCGCGTTGTCGCGGGTGAACGGGCCCAGCGTCTGCACCTCCAAGCCCATCTCACCGGCGGCGGGCGACAGCGACGACGGGTTGCGGTAGATGCGGTCGACCAGGTCGCTGGTGAACTCGCTGACGGCGCGATCGCGGTTGGTTTCGACGAGCTCGGCGGCCAGCGCCTCGCGCGCATCCTCGAAGCTCTGCGTCTGGCCGGAACGCGCCTCGCGCAGCTGGATGACGTGCCAGCCGAAATCCGTGCGGACCGGGTCGCTGACCTGACCAGGCTGCATCGCGAACAGGGCATCCTCGAAGCTGCCGGTCATCGCGCCGCGACCGATCCAGCCCAGGTCGCCACCCGCCGCGCTGGAGCCGCTGTCATCGCTGTTGGCCTGTGCGATCGCGGCGAAGTCGGCACCCGGGGCTTTGGCCTGGGCGGCGATACCTGCCGCCTTCTCGCGGGCGGCAGCCACGGTCGCATCGTCCGCACCGTCCTCCACACGCACGAGGATGTGGGAGGCCAGGCGCTCGTCCTGCTGGCTGAAGCGCTCACGCTGCTCCTCGTACCGCTGCCGCAACGCAGCCTCGTCCGGTGCGGCCGGCGGCGGCACGGTGTCGGCGTTGACCTGCACGTACTCGATCGTGACCGCCTCGGGCGCACGGAAGTCGGCCTCGTTGGCGGAATACCAGCGTTGCGCGTCGTCATCGCTGACCGCCGCGGTGTCCGCCTCGGGCGCGGGCAGCATCAGCAGGTCGACGTCGCGCTGCTCGCCCAGCAGGCGCACCAGACGATCCATCTCACCTGCGGTGACAAAGCTGCTGTTGCCGACGGCCTGGGCCGCCAGCGATTGCCGCAGGCTGTCGCGCAGCGTCTGCTCGAACTGGCGCGGGGTCTGCGGCGGCACCTGCGATGCGAGCGTCAGCTGGTACCGGTTGGCGTCGAACTTCCCCTCGACCTGGAATGCTTCGATGTCCTGGATCGCATCGCGCACCATCGCATCGCCGACCACGATGCCGGACGCCTCGGCCGACATCGCCAATGCCTTCTCGTCGATCAGGGTTTCGAGGATCTCGCGCTTGTTGTCGACGGACTCGAACGCCACCGGATCGAACGCGTCGCCCTGTTGCGCACGCTGCTGCTGGCGCACCAGCTCCAGCCGGTTGCGGAACTCTTCGACGGTGACCTCCTCATGGCGCCACGCCATGGAGGCCGGCCACCACGACGGCGCCTGCGCCCACCAGGTCGGCGGCGCCTGGATGCGGGCCACCGTGTTGGCGCTGCCGCCCACCATGTACTGGTCGAGCCCGAAGAGGGCGAAGGGGACGATCAGCAGCGCGAGGATCACGGCGCCGACGACGCCGGACGTCTTTTCGCGGAGTTTCTGCAGCATGTGGGGTCGCGTATCGGGACGGAGCCGCGCAGTCTAGCAAGCCCCGCGCCGGGCGTGATTCCGGACAAAAAAAAGAAGGCGCCGTTTCCGGCGCCTTCTGCGGACAACTGGCGGAGCGGACGGGACTCGAACCCGCGACCTCCGGCGTGACAGGCCAGCATTCTAACCAACT
>CAMPJI010000050.1 GCA_946886865.1 uncultured Lysobacterales bacterium
TCGGCGACGTGTTCCCGGTGTCGGCCTACGGCCTGTCGCGCAACACCATCGGCGCGGGCGTACGGCTCAACCAGGTCGCGCAGCAGTTCGACCAGGGCAACGTCGAGTTCACCGGCAAGGCACTGGACCTGGCGATCAGCGGCCAGGGCTTCTTCACCCTGTCCAACCAGGGCTCGGCGGTGTACTCGCGCGCCGGCAACTTCGGCGCCGACCGCGACGGCTTCGTCGTCAACCCGTCGGGCCACCGCCTGCAGGTGTACCTGCCCAACGCCTCGGGCCAAGGCTTCGACACCGGCCGCATGAGCGACCTGCAGCTGGCCACCGGCGATTCGCCGCCGCGCGCCACCGCCGACGTCGAGCTGGGCAGCAACCTGCCGGCCGACGCGGCGCCGCCGACCATCGCGCCGTTCGATTCGACCGACCCGTCCAGCTACAACCACACCACGTCGCTGACGGTGTACGACTCGCTCGGTGCGCCGCACACGCAGTCGCTGTATTTCGTCAAGACCGCCAACCCCAACGAGTGGCAGGTCCACACCGAGATCGACGGCAACGCCGTGGGCGGCGCGACCACGCTGCAGTACTCCGACACCGGCGCGTTGGCCTCGCCCAACCCGGGCGAGTTCACGCTGCCGGCGTACGACCCGGGCAACGGCGCCGCGCCGCTGGCGCTGACCGTCGACGTGGGCGACTCCACCCAGTACGGCGAGTCCTTCGGCGTGTCGCAGCTGGTGCAGGACGGCCATGCCACCGGCCGCCTCACCGGTATCGAGGTCTCGGCCACCGGCGTGGTCAGCGCGCGCTACACCAACGGCGTGTCCAACGCGCTGGGCCAGGTGGCGATGACCAACTTCGCCAACCCGCAGGGCCTGCAACCGCTGGGCGACAACGGCTGGGCGGAGACGTTCGAGTCCGGCCAGCCGCGCCGCGGCGCCGCCGGCAACTCCGAGTTCGGCCTGGTGCAGGGCGGCGCGCTGGAGGCCTCCAACGTCGACCTGACCGCGCAGCTGGTGAACATGATCACCGCGCAGCGCAACTTCCAGGCCAACGCGCAGATGATCTCCACGCAGGACCAGATCACCCAGACCGTCATCAACATCCGCTGATGCCCCGGCCGCGGCGCGGAGCGCCGCCCGGGACCGACAGGCCGCCCACGTCCCCGGGGCGGCCTGTTTTTTTGGTGCCGCCCGCGCGCGGCACGGGTCTTGCCTCACTCCGTGCAACGCGGCCGTCTCGATGGCGCCGCACCACGGACCGCGAGGCCGAGATGATCGACAAATCCGTCTATGTCGCCATGACCGGCGCCAGCGCCACGCTGAAGGCGCAGGCCTCGGTGTCGCACAACCTGGCCAACGCCAACACGGTCGGCTTCCAGGCCACGCTCAACGGCACGGTGGCCGCGCCGGTGCAGGGGCCGGGCCTGGCCTCCCGCATCGCCGCCAGCCACGAGACCCTCGGCGTCAGCGCCCGCGCCGGTGCCATCCAGCAGACCGGCGACGCACTGGACGTCGCCCTCGACGCCGACCGCTGGCTGGCCGTGCAGGCGCCCGACGGCGGCACCGCCTACACCCGGAGCGGCGACCTCAAGCTCAGCCCCAACGGCATCCTGACCACGTCCACCGGCCTGCCGGTGCTGGGCGCCAACGGCCAGCCCGTCGCCATCCCGCCGCACGACTCGCTGCATATCGGCGGCGACGGCACCATCTCGATCGTCCCGCAGGGCGAGCCGCCGGCCAACGTCGCCGAAGCCGGCCGCCTGCAGGTGGTGGCCGCGGCCACGCGCGACCTGCAGCGCGGCGGCGACGGCCTGATGCGCGCGCCCGACGGCACGCCGCCGCCCGCCCCCGCCGCCGGCACGGTGCTGACCTCCGGCGCGGTGGAGGCCAGCAACGTCGACTCCACCTCGATGCTGGTGCAGATGATCCAGCTGTCGCGCCAGTTCGAGATGCAGGTACGCGTCTTGCAGAGCGGTGAAGAGAACGCCCGCGCCGCGACGTCGCTGATGTCCTCGCGCTGACCGCTCCACCCCTTTTAACGCGCGACGCACCACCGCCACCCGCGCCGCGCCGATGAATTGACACCGTCCCGGAGGACGCCGCCATGACCCAGGCCCTGTGGATCGCCAAGACCGGACTCGATGCGCAGCAGACGCGCATGGCGGTCATTTCCAACAACCTCGCCAACACCAACACCACCGGCTTCAAGCGCGACCGCGCCAGCTTCGAGGACCTGCTGTACCAGACCGTGCGCCAGCCCGGCGGCGCGACCTCCGAGCAGACCCAGCTGCCGACCGGCCTGTCCACCGGCACCGGCGTGCGGGTGGCGGCCACGGCCAAGCAGTTCACCCAGGGCAACCTGTCGCAGACCGGCAACGCGCTGGACGTGGCGATCAACGGCCGCGGGTTCTTCGAGGTGCTGCTGCCCGACGGCAGCTCGGCCTACACCCGCGACGGCAGCTTCCAGATCAACGCCCAGGGCGAGATGGTCACCAACGCCGGCTACCCGGTGCAGCCGGGCCTGCAGCTGCCCGAGGGCGCGCAGAGCATCACCATTGGCGCCGACGGCACCGTCAGCGTGCAGCTGGCCGGTGAGCCCGAAGCGGTGCAGGTCGGCGCCCTGACCCTGGCCGACTTCGTCAATCCCGCCGGCCTGCAGGCCAAGGGCGAGAACCTCTACATCGAGACCGGCGCCAGCGGCCCGGCGCAGCAGGGCGCACCCGGCACGGCCGGCGCCGGCCTGCTGGTGCAGGGCGCGCTGGAGAGCAGCAACGTCAACGTCGTCGAGGAACTGGTGTCGATGATCGAGACCCAGCGCGCCTACGAGACCAACGCCAAGGCGATCTCGACGACCGACAACATGCTCGGCTTCCTCAACCAGAACCTGTGAGCACGACCATGACCCGCCGCTTCCTCTTGTGCCTGGCCGTGGCCGCGTGCCTCGCGCTTCCCGGCTGCGCCACGGTCATGGGCGATGTCCGCCCGTTCGACCGCGTCGCGCCCTCGCCCTACGACACGCACCCGGCCATGGCCGCGCAGGCGCATCCCCACGCCGTGGCCCCGGCCGCCGCCCTGCCCGCGCCGGCCTACGCCGCGGCGGCCGGCGGTGGCGGCTCGATCTACGCCAACGCCAGCGGCGGCGGCAACCGTGGCCTGCGGCTGTACCAGGACAACAAGGCGCGCGAAGTCGGCGACCTGCTGACCATCGAGCTGGTCGAACGCACCACCTCGCGCTCGGTCGCGCAGACCTCCGTCACCAAGGACGCGGGCATCGCCATGGGCGCGCCGACGATTGCCGGGGTGCCGATCACCTACAACGGCCAGTCGATCCTGGAGGCCGAGGTCGAGGGCAGCCGCGACTTCGCCGGCGTCGGCAACTCCACCCAGGCCAACCAGCTCGACGGCGACATCACCGTGACCGTCGTGCGCAACCTGGGCAACGGCAACCTGCTGGTCAGCGGCGAAAAGATGATGCGCCTCAACCAGGGCGACGAGCTGGTCCAGGTTCAAGGGATCGTGCGCACGGCCGATATCGGTCCCGACAACCGCATTCCGTCCAACCGGGTCGGCGAGGCACGCATCGTCTATGGCGGTCGCGGCACGCTGGCGCGGTCCAACGCGATGGGCTGGCTCGGCCGCTTCTTCAACTCCGCTGCCTTCCCGTACTGAGGTGTGACGTGAACCGACTGATCGACCTCATGCGTGGTTTTCGTGGCTTCGGTAGCCCGGGTAAGCGCAGCGCACCCGGGATCGGACGCTCCGGTGCCACCAACCCGGGTGCGGCCTTCGGCCTTACCCGGGCTACACGGATCATCGTCGCCCTCGGGTTGCTGGCGGTCGCGTCAAACGCCAGCGCCGAACGCATCAAGGACCTGGCCCAGGTGGCCGGCGTGCGCGGCAACCAGCTGGTGGGCTACGGCCTGGTGGTCGGCCTGGACGGCAGCGGCGACCGCACCAGCCAGACGCCCTTCACGGTGCAGAGCCTGAAGAACATGCTCGACCAGCTGGGCGTCACCATCCCGCCCGGCGTCAACCCGCAGCTCAAGAACGTGGCGGCCGTGGCCATCCACGCCGAGCTGCCCGCCTACGCCAAGCCCGGCCAGACCATCGATGTCAGCGTGTCGTCCATCGGCAACGCGGGCTCGCTGCGCGGCGGCAGCCTGCTGATGGCGCCGCTCAAGGGCATCGACGGCGAGGTCTACGCCATCGCCCAGGGCAACCTGGTGGTCAGCGGCTTCGGCGCGTCGGGGCGCGATGGCTCGCGGATCTCGGTCAACGCCCCCAACAGCGGCTCCATCCCCAACGGTGCGATCGTCGAGCGCGCCGTCGCCGGCGGCCCGTCCGGTGGCCCGGTGCTGCTCAACCTGCACGAATTCGACTTCTCCACCGCCGCCTCGATCGTCTCGGCGATCGACCGCGCCTTCGGCCCGGGCCGCGCGCGCGCGCTGGACGGGGTGACCATCGAAGTCACGCCGCCGCCGGGCGATCGCATCTCGTTCCTGTCGGCGCTGGAAGGCCTGCAGGTCGCACCGGGTGTGGCGGCGGCCAAGGTCATCGTCAACGCCCGCACCGGCACCGTGGTCATGGGCGGCCAGGTCACCGTGCTGCCGGCCGCGGTCGCGCACGGCTCACTGACCGTGTCGATCGTCGAGAACCTGCAGGTCGACCAGCCGGGCGCCTTCGCCAACGGCGTCACCACCGTGACCCCGCAGTCGACCATCGAGGCCACCCAGGAAGGCAGCCGCATGTTCATGTTCGAGGGCGGCACCTCGCTGGAGGCCATCGTCCGCGCGGTCAACGCCGTCGGCGCCGCCCCCGGCGACATCGTCGCGATCCTGGAAGCGCTCAAGCGCGCGGGATCTTTGCGCGCCGAGCTCGAGGTCATCTGATGCAGGCACAGCCCTTGCACTGACCCCGCCATGCGCCTTCCCTCCGCCACCGCCGTGCCCATGACGCCGTCCGCGCAGCCCTCGCGCGAACGGCTGCAGACGGCCGCGCGCGAGCTGGAGACGCAGTTCGCCCAGATGATGCTCAAGACCATGCGGTCCACCAGCATGGGCGACTCGATGTTCGGCGAGAACAGCACCTACCGCGACATGCACGACCAGCAACTGGCGCGCGAGCTGACCAAGGGTCGCGGCCTGGGCCTGGCGCCGATGATCGTGCAGCAGCTCGAGCGCAGCAGCGGGATGGCGCCGGCCGGCGTAACGGCCAGCGGCCCGCTGCCGATGCCGGGCCGCGCGCCCGGCGCGATGCTGCCGCTGGCGATGCCCAACGCGGGCGCCGGCATGGCGATGGCACTCCCCGCGGCCGGTGCCGGGATGCTGGCGCCCAGCTCCAGCGGCATCTCCATGGCCGCCGTCAATCCACTGGCGCTGCCGGCCGCGCCGGCACCCGAACCGCACTACCCCGCCCACGTGCCGTCGATGGACGCGGCCCACTGCGATGCCGACGGCACGCTGGACTGCTCCAGCCCCGAGGCGTTCGTGAAGTCGATCTGGCCGCATGCGCAGCGCACCGCCGCCGAGCTGGGCGTCTCGCCCAAGGCGCTGGTCGCGCAAGCGGCGCTGGAGACCGGCTGGGGCCGCAAGCTGGTCGGCGGCGGCAGCGGCGTGGACTCGCACAACCTGTTCGGCATCAAGGCCACCGGCTGGAACGGCGCACGCGTCAGCTCCGGCACCCACGAGTACGTCAACGGCGTGCGTCGCAACGAGACCGCCGACTTCCGTGCCTACGCGTCCGCGCACGAGAGCTTCGCCGACTACGCACGCCTGCTGCGCGGCTCGCGCTATGCCGGCGCGCTGGAAGCGGGCACCGACGCCACGCAATTCGCCTCGGCCCTGCAACGTGCCGGCTACGCCACCGATCCCAACTACGCCGCCAAGATCTCGGCGATCGTCAACGGGCCCACCCTCAACCGCGCGCTGGCCTCGATGCCCGGCGCGACGCGAGGCTGACGCATGACCATGCTCTCCACCGGCAGTTCCGCCCTGCTCGCCTTCCAGCGGGCGCTGTCGACCGTCGGTAACAACGTCGCCAATTCGGCCACGCCGGGCTACAGCCGCCAGCGCGTCGAACTCGCGACGCGACCCGGCCAGGGCGTCGGCGCCTCGCACATCGGCACCGGCGTGGACGTGGCCAAGCTGCAGCGCTTGGCCGACAGCCTGGTGTTCGCGCGGCAGGTCGACAGCAGCAGCGAACTGGGCCGCCTGCAGCAGCTGTCGTCGCTGTCGGGTCGCATCGACGGGCTGGTGTCGGACACCGCCACCGGCCTGTCCGCGCCGTGGTCGGGCTTCTTCGGCGCGGTCGAAGGCGTGGTCGCCGAACCCACGTCCACGGTCGCACGCAGCCAGGTGCTGGCCTCGGCCGAGCAGCTGGCCGCGCGCTGGCGCTCGATGGACCAGAGCCTGGCCGGCATGGAGACCGAGACCAACGAGCGCATGACCGCGCAGGTCGGCGAGGCCAACCGCATCGCCTCGGAGATCGCCAACCTCAACCGCGACATCGTCGCCGCCGGCAGCAACGCCACGCCGGAACTGCTCGACCAGCGCGACCTGCGCGTGCAGCAACTGGCCGGCCTGGTAGGTGGCGAGACGGTGATGCAGGACGACGGCGCGATGAACGTCTTCACCGCCGGCGGCCAGGCCATGGTGCTGGGCAACCGCGCGATGGCGCTGAGCACCGTCACCGACCCCTTCCGCCCCGACCGCCTGCAACTGGCGCTGGACGGCCCCAACGGGTCCGTGCAGCTGCCGACCAGCAGTGTCTCGGGCGAAGTCGGCGGCCTGCTGGAATTCCGTAACCGCGTGCTGGACCCGGCGCGCGCCGAAGTCGGCCGCCTGGCGGTCGCGTTCGCGCAGAGTTTCAATGCCGGCCAGAACGCCGGCGTCGACTACAACGGCCAGCCCGGCGCGGATCTGTTTTCGATCCCCGCGCCCAAGGTCGACCGCCACGCCGGCAACACCGGCAGCGCGACGCTGACGGCCGCGTTCGGCGACACCGGCGCGCTCAAGGGCCACGACCTGACGCTGCGGTTCGACGGCGGCGCCTGGAGCGCGACGCGCGCCGGCACCGGCGAACCCGTCGTGATGACCGGCACCGGCACCGCGGCCGATCCACTGGTGGTCGACGGCGTCGAACTGGTCGTGGGCGGTGCACCCGCCAACGGCGACCGCTTCTCGCTGCGCCCGACCTCCGGCGCGGCCAGCGGCCTGGTGGTCGCCCTGACCGACCCGGCCGGCATTGCCGCGGCATCGCCGCTGCAGACCGCGGCCGACACCGGCAACCTCGGCAACGCGGCGCTGGGCGGCGCACGCGTCACCGACCCGGCCGCCTTTGCCGGCTTCGGCGGTGCCACCATCGAATTCATCGACGCCGGCCAGTACACGGTCGACGGCGCCGGTCCCTACCCCTACACCGCCGGCACCCCGATCACCGGTACGGGCTGGTCGGTGCAGCTCGACGGCGCGCCGGTGGCCGGCGACAGCTTCACCCTGTCGCCCACGCCCGCGCGCTCGTCCGACAACGGCAACGCGCGCGTGCTCGCCGGCCTGGACACGTCGGGCGTGCTCAACGGCGGCACGGTGGGCCTGACCGAAGGCCTGGCCCAGTTCACCGGCCGCGTCGGCAGCGACGCGCGCCACGCGGACATGACGCTGGAGGCGCAGAGCGCCATCGATGCGCAGGTCACGGCGGAGCGCGAATCCGTGTCGGGCGTCAACCTCGACGAGGAAGCCGCCGACCTGCTGCGCTACCAGCAGGCCTACCAGGCCGCCGCGCAGGTCATCGCCACGGCCGACACGCTGTTCCAGTCGCTGCTCGGCGCGGTGCGCCGATGACAGCCGCCACGCATAACGGGAGGCGGGCATGAGGATTTCCACCGCGCAACTGCACGCGCAGGGCCTGGCCGGCATGCTCGGCCGCCAGCAGGAGATCGCCCGCACCCAACAGGAGCTGATCACCGGCAACAAGCTCACGCGCGCGGCGCAGGACCCGGCCGGCGCCGCGTCCGCGCAGCGCATCGACCATGCACTGGCATCGCTTGAGCAGTTCGAGCGCAACAGCGGGCTGGTCGAGCACCGCCTGCGCCTGCAGGAAGGCGCACTGGGCGATGCCGGCGACACGCTGACGCGCGCACGCGAACTCGCCCTGCAGGGCAACAATGCCTCGCTGTCGGACGGCGACCGCACCATGCTGGTGGCCGAGCTGAAGGCATTGCAGGCGCAGATGCTGGGCATTGCCAATCGCGACGACGGCAACGGCCGCCAGCTCTTTGCCGGCTCGCGCGACGGCGTGACGCCGTTCGCCCTGTCGGCCGGCAACGTCAGTTACGCCGGCGACGACGGCCGGAACCAGGTCGACATCGGCCCCGGCCTGTCGGTCGCCGATACCGATGCCGGCAGCGACGTGTTCCTGCGCGTGCGCGCGGGCACGGGCGAGGTGCGCGGCGCCGCGGACCCGGCCAACACCGGCCGCGCCGTGCTGCAGTCCACGTCCGTCACCGACAGCGCGCAGTGGAACGGCGCGGCGCGGCGGCTGGAATTCACCGGTCCCGATACCTACGACGTACTCGATGCCGGTGGCACCGTCCTCTCGAGCGGCACCTACCAGAGCGGCGATTCGATCGACGTGGGCGGCGTGACGCTGCGTATCACCGGCGCGCCCGCTGCGGGCGACGGCTTCGACGTGCAGCGCGCGCCCAACCAGGACGTGTTCACCACGCTGCAGCGCCTCACCGACGCGATGTCCGCACCGGCCACCACCGATGCCGAACGTGCGCAGCGCGACAACGTCATCAGCGAGTCGCTGGCGGACATCACCTCGGCGCAGGACCACCTGCTGCGCCTGCGTGCCGATACCGGCGCGCGCATGGCCGCGATCGACGCGGCCGCCGATACGCGTGAGGCCGGCGAGGTCTCGATGAGCGACACGCTGTCGTCCCTGCGCGACGTCGACTTCGCCGAGGCCGCGAGCAAGCTCACGCTGCAGCTCACCGCACTGGAAGCCGCGCAGTCCACGATGATGCGCGTGCAGGGGCTGTCGCTGTTCGACCGCCTGCGCTGACGCGCCCGCGGGCCGCGAGGGCCCGTCCGCACCACCGCCCGAACCGGCGCCCGGCGCGCACTGCGCCGACGCACGCCGCGTGCGGGCACCGACTGCATCGGGGCGTGCGCGCGGCGGCGCCATGCAGCGGCGCCGCATCCGGCGGTGCAGTGCGCCACATCACCGGGCCGCAGGTGCCGGCGCCTGCCACGGCGTCCCCTGCGGTGGCTGTTCGCGCGGCGTACCGGATGCAGACCCCGTTGGCGCGGACCGCGCCGCGCTGCGCCTGCACGCGCCTTCAAGAAGCCGCGCTCGAGGTCGTCAACGGCACCAGGTGCGGCCGATCCCGGCGTGCGATCGCGACGCAGTACTCGTTTCCAGCGCGAATCCGGCTCCGTCGCGCCCGCTGCCTACCGTTCGTCGGGCCTTTCAGCAAATCGCCCCTAAAGCTTGACAACCGCACGCCGTTATCCCTCACAGCAGCGGCGAGGGCATACACGCCAACACCCTGCGACAACCCGGCCCCAGGCCTTCGCCGCCCGCCGGATCACACCTTCCAGGAGACGCCAACATGCAAGTCATCAACTCCAACATCATGTCGCTCAACGCGCAGCGCAACCTGTCCAACACGGGTGCGGATCTGGCCACCAGCCTGCAGCGCCTGTCCTCGGGCCTGCGCATCAACAGCGCCAAGGACGACGCCGCCGGCCTCGCCATCTCCGAGCGCTTCACCACCCAGATCCGCGGCATGGACCAGGCTGCCCGCAACGCCAACGACGGCATCTCGCTGGCGCAGACCGCCGAAGGCGCGATGGGCGAGATCGGCAACAACCTGCAGCGCATCCGCGAGCTGGCCGTGCAGTCGCGCAACGCCACCAACTCCGCCTCCGACCGCGAAGCCCTGAACAAGGAAGCCCAGCAGCTGAAGGCCGAGATCGACCGCGTCGCCACGCAGACCTCGTTCAACGGCGTCAAGCTGCTCGACGGTTCGTTCCAGGACCAGACCTTCCAGGTCGGCGCCAACCAGGGCGAGACCATCACCGTGTCGTCGATCACCGATGCCAGCTCCGATGCGCTGGGCAGCTGGAATTCGGTCGCCACCGCCAACGCCACGGCCTCGTCCGGTGCGTTCGCCGATGTGACGCTGGCCACCACCGGTGACGAATTCAGCATCACCGTCGACGGCGAAACGGCTGTCGCGATCACCGCCGCCGCCGATGGCGAGGTGGTGGACGCCGCGGCCATCGACGCCGAGCTGGCTTCGAACGCCGCAACGCTGGAAGCTGCAGGCATCACCTTCACCGGCAGCGCCGCTGACGGCGACCTGGCCTTCAGCAAGGCCGACGGCTCGGCGTTCGACGTCTCCGTGGTCAACGATTCCAGCGCCGACGGCTTTGCCGGCGCCGACTTCGCCACCGGTGACAACACCGTCGACAACGGTGCCGCTGCGGCCGCCCAGACCGGCTTCGCCAGCCTCGACATCTCCACCGTCGAAGGTGCCGACGCCGCGATGCTGGCGATGGACGGCGCGCTGACCGCGCTCAACACCGCCCGCGCCGACATGGGTGCCGTGCAGAACCGCTTCAGCTCGGTCGTCGCCAACCTGTCGTCGAACTCCGAGAACCTGTCGGCGGCCCGCAGCCGCATCCAGGACGCGGACTTCGCCAAGGAGACCGCCCAGCTGACCCGCAACCAGATCCTCCAGCAGGCCGGCACCGCGATGCTGGCCCAGGCCAACCAGGCGCCCCAGGGCGTGCTGAGCCTGCTGCGCTGATGATCGACCCCGGAGGCGCGGCACCCGCCGCGCCTTCCGGACCTGCAGGGCGCGGGTGATCCAACTCACCCGCGTCCCACCCATTCCGCTGCTGCGCGTCGACGCCCCGGAGCCCCGTGATGCAAGTCATCAACTCCAACATCATGTCGCTCAACGCGCAGCGCAACCTGTCCAACACGGGTGCGGATCTGGCCACCAGCCTGCAGCGCCTGTCCTCGGGCCTGCGCATCAACAGCGCCAAGGACGACGCCGCCGGCCTCGCCATCTCCGAGCGCTTCACCACCCAGATCCGCGGCATGGACCAGGCTGCCCGCAACGCCAACGACGGCATCTCGCTGGCGCAGACCGCCGAAGGCGCGATGGGCGAGATCGGCAACAACCTGCAGCGCATCCGCGAGCTGGCCGTGCAGTCGCGCAACGCCACCAACTCCGCCTCCGACCGCGAAGCCCTGAACAAGGAAGCCCAGCAGCTGAAGGCCGAGATCGACCGCGTCGCCACGCAGACCTCGTTCAACGGCGTCAAGCTGCTCGACGGCTCGTTCCAGGACCAGACCTTCCAGGTCGGCGCCAACCAGGGCGAGACGATCGACCTCGCCAGCATCGTCGATGCATCTTCCAGCGCCTTGGGAACGTGGACCGGGGGACCGGCGTCAACCGGGGTTTCGGGGGCGTTCCAGAGCTTCACTCTGGGGACGGGGTCGGGCACTCAAACGTACTCGATGTCCGTCGATGGAACGGAGTTGTTCTACCTCGCGGCCACCAGCGCCACTATCAGCGCCGCAGACATTGACTCCCAGCTGGGAGACGGATCCTACGGTAAAGACCAGTTGGATTCGCTCGGAATGACCGTCACTGGTTCGGCCGCTGCCGGGACGCTGTCGTTTGCACGCTTGGATGGCGCCGAGTTCGAGCTGACCGTGCGCAACGATGCGGGCACTGGGGGCTTCAGCAGCACGAATTTCAGCATCGGAGTTCATTCGATCTCTGGAGAACAGACCGGTTTCGCCGACCTGGACATCTCGACCACCGCCGGCGCCGATGACGCCATGCTCGCCATGGACGCCGCCCTGAACGCGCTCAACACCGCCCGCGCCGACATGGGTGCGGTGCAGAACCGCTTCAGCTCGGTCGTCGCCAACCTGTCGTCGAACGCCGAGAACCTGTCGGCGGCCCGCAGCCGCATCCAGGACGCGGACTTCGCCAAGGAGACCGCCCAGCTGACCCGCAACCAGATCCTCCAGCAGGCCGGCACCGCGATGCTGGCCCAGGCCAACCAGGCGCCCCAGGGCGTGCTGAGCCTGCTGCGCTGATGAGGTGACCCGATGCGCCGCGCCCGCCCCGTCCACCGCACTGCCGCCACACACGCCCCGGGCGTGCGGCACGGCGCGTGCATGGACGCCGGCATGAGCGACTGCCGCGTCACCATTCCGTCGCCGTGCGCGACCTCCACGCCGGGAACGAGGCCATGAGCGCGATCGGCTCCAGCCTGGACGTCAACGGCATCGTCAGCCAGCTGGTGGCCGCCGAGCGCGCGCCCACCGATGCGCGAAACGACCGCACCAGCAGGCAGTTGCAGGCGCAGATCTCCGCGCTGGGCAGCCTGCGCAGCGCCTTTTCCACGCTTCGCACGTCCGCCGAAGCGCTGTCCTCGAACGGCGCACGCAACGCGCGCAACGTGACGGTCGAGAAGGACGCCGGCTTCACCGCCACGGCCACCGCCGGCGCCGCGCTGGGCCAGTACCGCGTCGAGGTCGAAGCCCTGGCGGCCGCCCAGAAACTGGCGTCCGCCGGCTTTCCCGACAGCGAAGCCGCGGTCGGCACCGGCACCCTGTCCCTCGCGTTCGGCGAGACCACGCTCGACATCGAGATCGAGGCCGGGGCCAGCTCGCTGGCGGGGATCCGCGATGCCATCAACGTCGCGGCCGGCGGCGAAGGCATCCTGGCGACCATCATCGAATCCGACGCCGGCGCGCACCTGGTGCTGAGCGCCACGAAGACCGGCACCGCCAATGCCATCACCGTCACCACCAGCGGCGGCGACGGCGGCCTGTCGGCCTTCACCTTCGACGGTGCCACCGGCGGCATGCAGCAGCAGGCCGCGGCCGCCGATGCCGTCGTGCATATCGACGGCCTGACGCGAACCCTGTCGGAAAACCGCATCGCCGACCTGGTGCCGGGCGTCACGGTCGAGCTGACCCGTGCCGAACCCGGCACGGCGTTCACGCTCGGCGTCGCCTCGGACCCGTCGGCGCAACGCAACGCGGCCAAGGCGTTCGTCAACGCCTACAACGGCGCGCACGGCGCGATCGCCAGCGCCACCGCCTACAACACCAGCACGCAGGTGGCCGCCGCGCTCAACGGCGACGCCATGGTGCGTGGCGCCAGCCGCGACCTGCGCGCCCACCTCAGCAGCCATGTCGTCGAACTCAAGGCCGTGGGCATCACGGTCGAGAAGGACGGCAAGCTCAAGATCGACGAGGCCGCCTTCAACAAGGCGATCGCCGAGGACCCGGCTGCCGTGTCGGCGCTGTTCGACGAAGAGGCCGGCATCGGCGCGGGCGTGACCCGCACGCTGGACACGCTGCTCGACGACGACGGCCTGATGGACAGCCGCAGCGACAGCCTGGATGCGCGCACCAAGGCACTGGATTCGCAACGCCTGGCGCTGGACCGCCGCATGGAGCAGGTGGAAGCCCGCTACCGCGCGCAGTTCGTCGCCCTCGACGGGCTGGTGGCGCAGCTCCAGAGCACCAGCAACTACCTCGCACAACAACTCGCCAACCTGCCCGGATTCTGAGGTCTACCCCATGTACAGCGCCCACAACCTCGCCAACCAGTACCGCCAGACCAGCGTGTCCAGCGCGGTGCTGGACGCCGATCCGCACCGGCTGATCGGGCTGATGCTGTCGGGCGCGCGTGAGCGTGCGCGGCTGGCGGTGGCGTGCCTGGAGCGCGGCGACCTGCTGCGCAAGTCGCAGGCCATCTCCGACGCCAGCGCGATTATTGGCGGCCTCAACGGGTCGCTCAACCACGAAGCCGGTGGCGAGATCGCCGACGGACTGGCCGCGCTCTACGACTACGCCCAGCGCCGCCTGCTGGAGGCCAACGCCGGCAACCAGACCGCGCCGCTGCAGGAGGTCGACGCCCTGCTGGCCGACATCGAGACGGCGTGGAATTCCATCGGCCAGGGCCAGCCCCAGCCGGCCGGCCGCGGCGCATGACCCCTGCACTGCCCGCCGACGCGATCCGCGCCTCGCTGGACGCCGGCGACTGGGACGCCGCCGCGGCGCTGATGCGCGACCACGAAGTCGAACTGCGCAAGACCCTCGACAGTGGGGGCGGCGACCGCGCCGCACTGCTCGCACTTCTGAACGCGCAACAGGCGTTCCTCGCCGAACTGGCCGTCACCCGCGACGAAGCCGCCGCGGCGATCGGCCGACTGGGCCGCGACAAGCGCGGCGTGCAGGCCTACCTCGCGGGCGGTTGAGCGGCATGAATGCCGACACCGCACGCGGCGAAGTCTTCGGCGACGCACTGGCCTGCGAAGAGGCACGGCCGGCCGCGTTCCACCCCGGCACCGCGGAACCCGAGCGCCTGCGCGCGGCCTGCCTGCGCTCGGAAGGCCTGCTGCGAGCGCTCGCCGTGGTGGAAGACAGCCGCGGCGTGGAGGAAAACGAGGAGTACGACCCGGGCACCGCGGCGCTCAACCGCCTGGAAGCCAAGGTCGACCTGCTGACCGCGCTGGTGGCGCGCCTTGCCCGCACGCACGAGCCGGCCGATCCGGTCCGCGCGCTGCGCTGGTCGGCGCTGGGCGTGTGCGTCTCCAGCGATGCCGCCGCGGCGCCGGGCACCACCGGCCTCTTCCGCATCCAGCCGTCGGACTGGCTGCCCGAATCGCTCGAACTGCCGGCCACCGTGCTGGCGAGCGTCACCGACGGCGCCGGCCCGCAACTGTGGCTGCGCTTCGGTCCGCTGACCCCGGCGCTGGAATCGGCCCTGGAACGCCACCTGTTCCGCGTGCACCGCCGCGCGATCGCGGAGTCCCGCCGGCCGCGCTGATGCGCCCCACCCGCTTCCTGTAGGAGCGGCTTCAGCCGCGAAGCCGGTTCGCCGCGAGCCCACACCACCTTTGTAGGAGCGACATAAGTCGCGACCCACAACGCTCGGCAGCTGGCGATGTCGCGACTCACGTCGCTCCTACAGTGGGCAGGACCACAGCGAGTCGGGCGAGGCTTCCGCTGGCACCGCCCCACCCCGTCGGCTAAGGTGGCCGGCACCGCCGCCTACGCCCGGCCGGAGCCCTGATACGTGCGGGTATTGATCTGCGACGACCACACCCTGATCCGTGCCGGCCTCCGGCGCCTGGTGGAATCGTTCGATGACGTGCAGGTGGTGGCCGAGGCCGCCAGCGCCGACGAGGTCGTGATCCGCGCGCGCGAACACCAGCCCGAGGCCATCCTGCTTGATTTGTCGATGCCGGGCCGCAGCGGCTTCGAGGCGCTGGACGAGTTGCGCCGCGTCTGCCCCGACACCGCCGTGGTGATCATGTCGATGCACGACGACGCCACCCACGTGCGCGAGGCGCTGGCGCGCGGCGCGAGCGGCTTCGTGGTCAAGGAGGCCGCGCCGGCCGAGCTGGAGATCGCGTTGCGCGCCGCGGCCGCCGGCCGCACGTACCTCAGCCCGCAGGTGTCGGCGCCGCAGTTGCGCGGCGCCCGGCCGGAGAAGCCTGACGCGCGCCAGGCCGCCGACACGCTGCCGCCGCGCCAGAAGGAGATCCTGGCCATGCTCGGCCAGGGCCGCACGACCAAGCAGATCGCCGGCGACCTGGGCATCAGCGTCAAGACCGTGGAGACGCACCGCGCCCGGCTGATGGAGGCCCTGGGCTGCCGCAACGCCGTCGAGCTGCTGCGCACCGCGATGCGCCTGCACGACGAACTGTGACCCCGCGCCGGGATTCCGGCGCCGTGTAGGGGAAACCCTGACACGCCACTGGGGGATGCCCCCACACCCCTCGGGTTTGCCCCGATTCGCTTGCCGGCGCGCCAGGCGCAGCATGCAAGCCGTGGACCACGCGGACGAATGCGTGGGGACCACGGGGACTCGCAGCGGCGCCGCGCGCCGTGCTCCAGGGGATCACCATGAAGACCACCGTCACCGCCAAGCTGAGCCAGGGCGTCAACCTGAC
>CAMPJI010000051.1 GCA_946886865.1 uncultured Lysobacterales bacterium
TACCATCACCGCCCGCCCCGCCCCCGGCTCGAAAAACCGGCCGTTGCCGTCGTTGACGATGACCGAGCCGACGTGGTCCCGGTCCAGCAGGTTGTCGATGCGCGCGAAGCCGAACCAGCCGCGCGCGCGCGGCCGCCACTCCACGCGCAGGTCGAAACGCGCATACCCGGGCGCGGCGTCGGTGTTGCGGTCGTCCACCGCGACCGGGCCGCTGGCGCGCGCCTCCAGTGCGGCGCCCCAGCTGCCGGTGTCTTCGTGCCAAGCCAGTTCGACGAACGCATCCGTGCGCGGAATGCCGGGCACGCGGTTGCCGGCCGACACGGTGCGCGTCTCGGTCGCCCCGCCGCTGGCCGCGGTGTAGGTGTACGCGTCGCGGAAGCGCGCGCGCAGTGCATTGGCGGCCACCGCATACGACCACCCGCGCGGCAGATCGCCGTCGAGCGACAGCTCGATGCCGTCGCGGCGCGTCCGCCCCGCGTTGGCGAAACTGGAGCGCCCGGCGCGGCTGTCGGCCGGCACGATCTCGCCGCGCCCGTCGATGCGGTACGCCGTCGCGCCCAGGCGCGCGCCCGTCCAACGCCAGCGGAGCCCCAGCTCGCCGCTGTCCAAGCGCGCCGCATCGAGCCGGTTGAAACCGGGTCCGCCGCCGGGTCGGTACGCCAGTTCGTTGACGGTGGGGGTTTCAAAGCCCCGGCCCACGCTGGCGAACACCTCGCCGTCGCCGAGCGTGCGTGCGATGCCCACCGAGCCGGAGGTCTCAATGAAGGCCAGCGCGCCGCTGTCGTTGCCATTGCCCGGCGCGATGTAGCGGTCGCGGCTCTCGAATACCAGGCGGCTGTGGCGCACACCGGCCAGCAGCGTCCATGCCGCATCCAAGGCGACGTCCACGGTGCCGTGCAGGTCGCGGCTGTCCACCCGGTTGTCTTCGTCGCGCCGCAGCGCGCCGCGCACGCCCACCTGGTCGCCGACGAAGTTCTCGTAGCCGCGACGCGCCTCGTCCAGCCGCGCCAGCGAGACGCCCAGCGACAGCGCGGCGCGGTCGCCGATCCAGCGGTGGCCGGCATCCACGCCCGCCGAGCGCCGCGACAGGTCGATGACACCGCCCGCGCTGGTGGGCGCGGCCTGCGCCACCGGCGGGATCGACAGGATCTGCTGGATGTCGCGCGCGATGCCGTGGCCATGCAGCCACCACGCGCGCCGCTCGCCCGCTACCTCCCACTGGAGGCCGGCCTGGCGGTTGTCGATGCGCTTGCGCGTGTTGAACCGCAGCGCCACCGGGTCGGTGCCCTGCGGGTCGCGTGCCCAGGCCTCGCGCGTCAGGCCCAGCGGGTCCTGCGTCCACGGCTGGGACAGCACGTCGGCCACGAGTCGCAGGCGGCCCGACGGCGTCGCCTGCCAGTCCGCCACCACGCCGCCGTGCAGCCGCTCGGCGCGGCTGTGCGGACGCTCCCCGCCGGTGGCGAAGTGGCTGGCATGCCAGCGGCTGCGCCAGCGCGCGTCGTCGTCCGGCAGGTCGGCACGCACGCCGACGCGATGGCTGCGATGGCTGCCCACCCAGCCGGTGACTTCATGCGCCCGCCGGTCACCCGGTTCGGTGTAGCCGATGATCGCCCCGCCGGCCGCATTGCCGTACTGCAACGCCAGCGGACCGCGCAGCACTTCGATGCGGTCCAGCGAGGACAGCGCGACGTTGGCAGCCTGCCCCTGCCCATCGGCGGCCGATGCGGGAATGCCGTCGACCACCAGCTCCAGCCCGCGGATGCCGAAGGTCGAACGCGCACCGAAGCCGCGGCTCTGCACCTGCAGGTCCTGCGCGTAGTTGCCGCGGTTGCGCACCGTGACGCCAGGCACGCGCGACAGGGCCTCCGAGAGATTGACCTGGGCCTGTCCACTACGCAGATCCGCGCCGTCGACGAGGTCCACTGAACCGGGAAAGTGCGACAGCGGGCGCGGGGCACCGATGACCTGCACCCGGTCGAGCGTGGCCGCGTCGGGCGTGGCGTCCTGTGCGGACACGTGCGTGGGCAGGGCCAGCGCCAGACAGGTGGCGAGGCGCGTGAGGCGGGGGGAACGGGCGTGGACAGGCATGCGGGCAGTGTGCCGGCTTGCCCGTGCGCACCCAAGCACGCCGTGCCGTGCAGGCGCCGGTGCCCGCCGCCCGCGGCCGCTACCATGGCGCCGACGTCCTCCACACCCGCCTTCCGTCCCTCGTGCCCGCCCCCCGCAAGATCATCCATGTCGACATGGACGCGTTCTACGCGTCGGTCGAGCAGCGCGACGACCCGTCGCTGCGCGGCCGCCCGGTGGTGGTGGCGTGGCGTGGCTCGCGTTCGGTGGTGTGCGCGGCCAGCTACGAGGCCCGCACGTTCGGCGTGCGCTCGGCGATGCCGGCGGTGCGGGCCGAGCGCCTCTGCCCGCAGGCGGTGTTCGTGCCGCCCGACTTCCCCCGCTACAAGGCGGTCTCGCGCCAGGTACGCGAGATCTTCCAGCGCCACACCGACCTCGTCGAGCCGCTGTCGCTGGACGAGGCCTACCTCGACGTGACGGCGACGAAGACGGGGCTGCCCACCGCCACGGCCACCGCCGACGCGATCCGCGCACAGATCCGCGAGGAAACGTCGCTGACCGCATCGGCAGGCGTCGCCCCCAACAAGTTCCTCGCCAAGATCGCCAGCGACTGGAACAAGCCGGACGGGCAGTTCGTGCTGCGCCCGCATCGGATCGAGCAGTTCCTGACGCCACTTCCGGTCGGCCGCCTCCCGGGCGTCGGCCAGGTGATGGAGCGGCGGCTGGCCGAACTGGGCGTGGCAACGGTGGGCGACCTGCGCGCGATTGCCGCGGCCGAGCTGGAGCAGCGCTTCGGCCGCTGGGGCCGGCGGCTGCACGAACTTTCGCTCGGCATCGACGACCACCCGGTGCAGCCCGAACGCCCGACCATGCAGATCTCGTCGGAGGACACCTTCGCCGAGGACCAGCTGCTGGACGCCCTGGCACCGGACATCCTGCGGCTGGCGGAAAAAACGTGGGCCGGCTACCAGCGCGAACTGCAATCACCGCACCCGCGCCTGGCGCGCACGGTGGTGCTCAAGCTCAAGACATCCGACTTCCGCATCCTGACGCGCAGCCTGACGCCGGCGGTGATGCCGGATTCGGCGGCGTCGCTCGGTGCGCTGGCATGCGAGCTTCGCGGCCGCGTCGAGCTGCCGGCACACACGCGCTACCGGCTGGTGGGCGTGGGGCTGTCGGGCTTCGTGGACGCCGACAGCCACGCCCAGCAAAGCGGACTGTTCGAGCCGGAAGCGCAGTCCCCCATGTAGGAGCGACGTGAGTCGCCACCGGAACCTTGCCGACGGTCGCGACTTACGTCGCTCCTACAAAAGGCCCGTGCCGCACTGCAGTCGGACTGTAGGAACGGCTTCAGCCGAGAACGGGGCATACAACCGGGCGCGCCGGCTTGAAATCGCGGCCGAAGCCGATCCCGCAACGGCTCAGCTTTTGCGGGCCTTGGCGAAGGCCGCGGCCAAGGCGTTGTTGGCCGGCGGCGCGGCGGTGCCGGGGCGCGGGGTGGGATGGCCACCCGCACCCCGCGGCGCACCCTGGCGCCCGCCATTGCCGCGGGCATCGCGCGCCTCCCGCGGGCCGCGAGCGCCGCGGTTGTCGCCCGCCGCGGTCGGCGCCCCTGGTGCCGGCACGGGGTCGTCGAGGCGCCGGGTCAATGCGATGCGCTTGCGCGCCACGTCGACTTCCAGCACCCGCACCTTGACCACGTCGCCCGCCTTGACCACCTCGCGCGGGTCCTTGACGTAGCGGTCCGACAGCGCGGAGATGTGCACGAGGCCGTCCTGGTGGACGCCGATGTCGACGAACGCGCCGAACGCGGCCACGTTGCTGACCACGCCCTCCAGCACCATGCCGGGCTTCAGGTCCTTGATGTCCTCCACGCCGTCGGCAAAGCGCGCGGCCTTGAACTCCGGGCGGGGGTCGCGGCCGGGCTTCTCGAGCTCCTTGATGATGTCGCGCACCGTGGGCACGCCGAAAGTTTCGTCGGTGTACGCCTCGGGCCTGATGCCCCGCAGGAACGCGGCATCGCCCATCAGCGATTTCAGCTCGCGGCCGCAGTCGCGCACGATCCGCTCGACCACCGGGTAGGCCTCGGGGTGGACCGACGACGCATCCAGCGGCTGCGAGCCCCCCGTGATGCGCAGGAAGCCGGCGCACTGCTCGAACGTCTTCTCGCCCAGCCGCGGCACCTTGAGCAGCGCCTTGCGGTCGGCGAACGCCCCGTTCTGGTCCCGGTACACCACGATGTTCTCGGCGACGGTCGACGACAGGCCCGAGACACGCCCCAGCAGTGCGGCCGACGCCGTGTTGAGGTCCACGCCGACCGCGTTGACGCAGTCCTCAACGCGCGCGTCCAGCGCCTTGGCCAGCCGGTACTGGTCGACGTCATGCTGGTACTGCCCTACGCCGATCGCCTTGGGCTCGATCTTCACCAGCTCCGCCAGCGGGTCCTGCAGGCGGCGTGCGATCGACACCGCGCCACGCAGCGACACGTCCAGGCCGGGGAATTCCTTCGATGCGAACTCCGAGGCCGAATACACCGACGCGCCGGCCTCACTGACCACGATCTTCTGCATCGCAAGCGAAGGCGCCTGCTTGATCAGGTCGCCGGCCAGTTTGTCGGTCTCGCGCGAGGCGGTGCCGTTGCCGATGGCGATCAGTTCCACCCCGTGCTTCGTGCACAGCGCGCGCAGCACGTGCAGCGATGGATCCCACTGCCGCTTGGGCTCGTGCGGGTAGATGGTGGCGGTGTCGACCAGCTTGCCGGTGCGGTCGACCACGGCCACCTTGACGCCGGTGCGCAGGCCCGGGTCCAGCCCGAGCACCGCCTTGGGGCCGGCCGGCGCGGCCAGCAGCAGGTCCTTGAGGTTGTCGCCGAACACGTCGATCGCCTCGGCCTCGGCCTTCTCGCGGGCCTGCGCGAACAGGTCCAGCATCAGGTGCAGGTGCAGCTTGGCCTTCCACGTCAGGCGGCAGGCATCGAGCAGCCACTTGTCGCCGGGGCGCCCCTCGTTGCGGATACCGGCGTGCACCGCGACGCGACCTTCGGCCTGCGCATGCCCGGCCTCGGCGTCGCTGCCCGGGTCCAGGTCCAGGGTGATGAACTCCTCGCGCCGCGCCCGGAACAGCGCCAGCAGGCGGTGCGAAGGAATCCTCGCCAGCGCCTCGGCGTGGTCGAAGTAGTCGCGGTACTTGGCGCCGGCGTCCTGCTTGCCGTCGACCACGCGTGCGCGGATCACGCCGACCTCGTGCAGCCAGCCGCGCAGGCCGCCGACCAGCGCGGCGTCCTCGCCCCAGCGCTCCATCAGGATGGCGCGTGCGCCTTCCAGCGCCGCCTTCGTATCCGCGACCCCCTTGTCGGCGTCGACATAGGCCGCGGCGGCCGCCTCAGGCGCCTGCGACGGGTCGGCCAGCAGCGCATCGGCCAGCGGCTCCAGGCCGGCCTCGCGGGCGATCTGCGCACGCGTGCGGCGCTTGGGCTTGTAGGGCAGGTACAGGTCTTCCAGCCGCGACTTGCTGTCGGCGGCCTCGATGTCGGCACGCAGGGCGTCGCCCAGCTTGCCCTGCTCGTCGATGCTGGCCAGTACCGCCGCGCGCCGGTCCTCCAGCTCGCGCAGGTACGACAGCCGCGTCTCCAGGGCGCGCAGCTGGATGTCGTCCAGCCCGCCGGTGACTTCCTTGCGGTAGCGGGCGATGAACGGCACGGTCGCCCCTTCGTCCAGCAGCCCGATGGCCGCCTGCGCCTGCGCCGGTTGCGCGCCGATCTCGTCGGCGATGGTGGAGGCGATGCGGCGGGCGAGCACGGGGTCGATCTGGGGCATTCGTCGTCAGTCACTGCGGCCGCGCGTCGGCGGCGGGACGTGGATTGTGGCAACGCAGGCGCGGTGGCGGAACCCGTTGACACGTCGCGCGTGGCCGGGTCCGGAACTACGCCGCCGCCTGCGGACGCGCAAAGAAAAAGCGGGCCGAAGCCCGCTTTTCCGGAGTGCTGCGACAGCGCGGCGGCTTACTCGGCCGGCACGCCCTCGCCTTCCTCGACGGCCTTCATCGACAGGCGGATGCGGCCCTGCTTGTCGACTTCCAGCACCTTGACCTTGACCACGTCGCCTTCCTTGAGCTTGTCGGAGACCTTCTCGACGCGCTCGCTGGAGATCTGCGAGACGTGCACCAGGCCGTCCTTGCCGGGGGAGATCGTGACGAACGCACCGAAGTCCATGATCTTGGCGACCTTGCCTTCGTAGATGCGGCCCGGCTCGACGTCGGAGGTGATCTGCTCGATGCGGTCCTTGGCAGCCTGGCCGGCGATCGCGTTGACCGACGCGATCGTGATCGTGCCGTCGTCCTGGATGTCGATCTGGGTGCCGGTTTCCTTGGTGATCGCCTGGATCACCGAACCGCCCTTGCCGATCACTTCGCGGATCTTGTCGGGGTGGATCTTGATCGTGATCAGGCGCGGCGCGAACTCGCTCAGCTCCGCGCGCGGTGCGGTCAGGGCGCTCTGCATCTCGCCGAGGATGTGCAGGCGACCGGCCTTGGCCTGGGCCAGCGCGGTCTTCATGATCTCCTCGGTGATGCCCTGGATCTTGATGTCCATCTGCAGGGCGGTAATGCCGCTGTCGGTACCGGCCACCTTGAAGTCCATGTCGCCGAGGTGGTCCTCGTCACCGAGGATGTCGCTCAGCACCACGAAGTTGCCGCCTTCCTTCACCAGGCCCATCGCGATACCCGCCACCGGCGCCTTGATCGGCACGCCGGCATCCATCAGCGCCAGCGAGCTGCCGCAGACCGAGGCCATCGAGGAGGAGCCGTTGGACTCGGTGATTTCCGAGACCACGCGGATGGTGTACGGGAAGGCTTCCATCGTCGGCATGACGGCCAGCACGCCGCGCTTGGCAAGGCGGCCGTGGCCGATCTCGCGGCGCTTGGGGCCCATCATGCGGCCGGCTTCGCCCACCGAGTACGGAGGGAAGTTGTAGTGGAACAGGAAGTGTTCCTTGTACTCGCCCGACACGGCATCGATGATCTGGCCGTCGCGTGCGGTACCGAGGGTGACCGCCACGATCGCCTGCGTCTCGCCACGGGTGAACAGCGACGAGCCGTGCACGCGCGGCAGGATGCCGACCTTCGAGCTGATCGGACGGACGGTGTCGAGCGCGCGGCCGTCGATGCGGACCTTGGTCTCCAGGACCGCGTTGCGCATGGTCTGGTATTCGAGTTCGCCGAACTCCTTCGACACCTCGGCCGGGTTCCAGCCGTTGGCCTCGACCTGCGACTCCAGCGAAGCCAGCACGTCCTTCTTCAGGGCGCTGATGGCGTCACGGCGCTGCAGCTTGTCGCGGATCTGGAAGGCCTCCGACAGGCGGTTGCCGATGGCGCCCTTGAGCGCGTCGACCATGGACTGCTCGGCGGCCGGCAGCTGCCAGTCCCACTTGGGCTTGCCGGCCTCGGCGACCAGCTCGTTGATCGCGTTGATCGCGACCTGCATCTCGCGGTGGCCGAACATCACGGCGCCGAGCATCACGTCCTCGGACAGCATGTCGGCTTCCGACTCCACCATCAGCACCGCGTCGGCGGTACCGGCCACGACCAGCTCCAGCTGGGAGTCTTCGAGCTCGGACTTGGTGGGGTTCAGCAGGTACTGGCCGTCCTTGTAGCCGACCTTCGCCGCGCCGATCGGGCCCTGGAACGGGGCGCCGGTCAGCGCCATCGCGGCCGAGGCACCCAGCAGCGCCGGGATGTCGCCGTCGATCTCCGGATTCATCGACATCACCGTGGCGATGATCTGGACCTCGTTGCGGAAGCCGTCCGGGAACAGCGGGCGGATCGGACGGTCGATCAGGCGCGAGATCAGCGTTTCCTTCTCGGTGGCGCGGCCTTCGCGCTTGAAGAAGCCACCCGGGATGCGGCCGCCGGCGTAGAACTTCTCCTGGTAGTCCACGGTGAGGGGGAAGAAGTCCTGCCCCTCGCGCGCGGTCTTGTTGGCGACGGCGCTGACCAGCAGCACGGTGTCCTCAACCTTGACGATGACGGCGCCGCCGGCCTGGCGGGCGATCTCGCCGGTTTCCAGGGTGACCTGGTGCTTGCCGTACTGGAAGGTCTTGGTGATTTTCGACACGTTGGTTTCCTTCGATGCGATGCGTGCCGGGTCAGGCCCATGCCTGGCCCGGTCGGCTGCGGGAGCGCAGCCTGGTGGCCGCCCGTCGCGGGTCGGCCCAAAAAAAACCGCGGCGCATCACTGCGCCGCGGTGGGTACTGGGTCAGCGGCGCAGACCGAGCTTCTCGATCAGGGCCTTGTAGCGCTCGTTGTCCTTGCGCTTCAGGTAGTCGAGCAGGCTGCGACGGCGGTTGACCATCATCAACAGGCCGCGGCGGCTGTGGTGGTCCTGCTTGTGCTGCTTGAAGTGCCCGGTGAGCAGTTCGATGCGGGCGGTGAGCAGGGCGACCTGGACTTCCGGGGAGCCGGTATCGTTGGTGCCGCGCGCGTGTTCCTGGATGATTTTGCTGCTGTCGATCGACATGTATGGCCTCTTGGACGCGAAGCCGGCAGAACGCGTGTCGGAACGGAAAACTGGCCGCACCGACGCACCGCCTGGCCCGCCTGTTGCTGTGTGCTTTGGGAGTGGGGCCCGGAGGCCGCCGTCGTATGCTTGTGAAAAAGCGCGCGAATTGTAGCGCCTGCGTGGTATGCGGTACAAGCCGGAAATGCCGTGGGATTCAGGCCGGCACGCCGTTCAGCTGGCGGCCCCGGCCCGGCCCGGGGACGCCCATGCGAACAGGCGCCGGGGTTGCAGCCTGCCGTGCCCGTCGACCGTGACGATGCCCAGCGCCCGGCCCTGCGCATCGCAGGCGACGGCGGTCTCGGCCGCCGGGGCATCCACCTGCTGTGCCTGCCCGTGCCCGAGCCCGTGGGCCGCGGCCGCATCGAGCGTGATCGACGGAAAGTCCACCAGCCCGGCCTCCACCGGCAACAGGCAGGCGTCCAGCGCCGCCTCGCCATCGGACTCGCGCAGGGCGCGCAATGCCTCCAGCGTGAACATCCGGGGTTGCCTGAACGGGTCGACCCACAGCCGTCGCAGGGTGGCGACATGGGCCCCGCACCCCAGGGCTTCGCCGATGTCGCGCACCAGGCTCCGGATGTAGGTCCCCGACCCGCACTCGACGTGCAGCGACAGCCGGGGGCCGTCACTCCCGAGCGGTTGCAGGGTATCGACCTGCACTTCGCGGACGGGCGCGTCGATGGCTTCGCCGCGGCGGGCACGGGCGTACAGCGGCTCCCCGCCCTGCTTCAGCGCCGAGTACACCGGCGCGCGCTGCTGGATGCGGCCGCGCAGCGGCACCAGGGCGGCCTCGATATCGGCGTCGGACAGCCCTGCCGGCACCGGGCGTTCGCGCAGCACGGCGCCGTCGGCATCGTCGGTGTCGGTAGTGGCGCCCAGCACGGCAGTGGCGTGGTACGCCTTGCGTGCGCCCAGCAGCAGGCCCGCGATCTTGGTGGCCTCGCCGAAGCACACGGGCAACAGGCCGGTGGCGAGCGGATCGAGGCTGCCGGTGTGACCGCCCTTGGCGGCGCGGAACAGGTGGCGCACCTGCTGCAGGGCCTGGTTGGAGCTCAGCCCTGCCGGCTTGTCCAGCAGCAGCAGCCCGTCGAGCGGGCGGAACACGGTGCGGGGGCGCTGGGGCTTCTTCATCGGTCGGCCGGCACAAGGCCCTTGTAGGAGCGGCTTCGCCGCGATGGGACGGTCGACGCTACCGGATGTCATCCTCCCCGATAGTCCAAGCAGACGTAGGCGCCTCGGGGGTCGGCGGTTGCACGCGACGCCCTATGCTCGCAGGCCGCGGGCACCGCTGCCGTCGGCCCGACCGTCGTGGCTCTCCGGTCATTTCGCGGCTGAAGCCGCTCCTGCAGGAACCCCGGAGTCGACAGGAAACCGACGTCAGTCGGTGGCGTCGTCCGGCATCGGCGGGTTATCGCGCAGCAGGGTGTCGATGCGCTCGCCGCGGTCGACCGAGTCGTCGTAGTGGAAATGCAGCTCCGGCACGTGGCGCATCTTCACCGCGCGCGCGAGCTTGTAGCGGATATCCGGCGCAAGTTCCTTCAGCGCCTTGACCGCCTCGGCGGAACGCTCTTCCTGCAGCGCGGTCACGAAGACCTTGGCATGCGCCATGTCGCGCGTGACCTCGACGTCGGACACGCTGACCGACGGCAGCCCGTGCTCGCGCACGGCTTCGTGGACAAGCGTGCCCAGCTCGCGGCGGAGCTGGGCGGAGACGCGGTCGGTGCGGTGGAAGGACTTCTTCATGGCTCTCGGGGACTCGTGGCTGGCGGGTGGGACCTGGGGCCCGGTACCGGATGCGCTACGGCATCCGGGTTCCGGTCCGCGTCCCGGGCCTATCACAGCGTCCGCTGCACCTCGACGCGCTCGAAGCACTCGATCTGGTCGCCCGGCTGCACGTCGTTGTACTGCTTCACGCCAATGCCGCACTCGGTGTTGACGCGCACCTCGTCGACGTTCTCCTTGAAGCGGCGCAGCGATTCCAGCTCGCCCTCGAAGATGACGGTGTTGTCGCGCAGCACGCGGATCGGCTTGCTGCGCTTGACCACACCTTCCACCACCATGCAGCCGGCGACGGCGCCGAACTTGGAGCTGCGGAAGACATCGCGCACCTCGGCGGTGCCGATGATCTCTTCGCGGATCTCCACGCCCAGGATGCCGGACGCGACCTGCTTCACCTGGTCGATCACGTCATAGATGATCGAGAAGTACCGCAGATCGACACCGTTGGTCTCGATGACCTTCCGCGCGGAGGCGTCGGCACGGACGTTGAAGCCGATGATGGTGGCCTTGGAGGTCGACGCCAGCTGTGCGTCGGACTCGGTGATGCCGCCCACGCCCGAACCGATGACGTTGATGCGGATGGCGTCGGTCGACAGCGCGGTGAGGGCTTCCTTCAGCGCCTGCACCGAACCCTGCACGTCGGCCTTGACCACCAGGTTGAGCGAGAGCTGGCCCTCGGCCTGGCCCATCTGCGCCATGATGTCTTCCATGCGGTTGCCCGCCTGGGCGACCAGGCGCGAGTCGCGGCGCTTGGTGTCGCGCTGCTGCGCGACGTCCTTGGCCAGGCGCTCGTCCTCGACCACGACGAAGTCGTCGCCGGCATCGGGCACGCCCGACAGGCCGAGCACCTGCACCGGGATGGACGGGCCGGCCGAATCGACCTGCTTGCCGGTCTCGTCAAACAGCGCACGCACGCGGCCGTACTGCACGCCGCAGACCAGGTAGTCGCCTTTGCGCAGCTGGCCCTGCTGGACCAGCACCGTGGCAACCGGGCCGCGGCCCTTGTCCAGCGAGGACTCGATCACCACGCCGGTGGCACGGCCATCGATCACCGCCTGCAGCTCCAGCACCTCGGCCTGCAGCGAGATCGCGTCCAGCAGGCCGTCGATGTTCTGGCCGGTCTTGGCCGACAGCTCGACGAACTGCGTGTCGCCACCGAACTCCTCGGCCACGACTTCCTGCTCGAGCAGCTCGTTCTTGACCTTCAGCGGGTCGGCGCCGGACTTGTCGATCTTGTTGACCGCCACGATCAGCGGCACGCCGGCCGCCTTCGCATGCTTGATGGCCTCGATCGTCTGCGGCTTGACGCCGTCGTCGGCGGCGACCACCAGCACCACGATGTCGGTCAGCTTGGCGCCACGGGCGCGCATCGACGAGAACGCCGCATGGCCCGGGGTGTCCAGGAAGCTGATGACGCCCTTGTCGGTTTCGACGTGGTACGCGCCGATGTGCTGGGTGATGCCGCCGGCCTCGCCGGTGGCGACCTTGGTGCGGCGGATATAGTCCAGCAGCGAGGTCTTGCCGTGGTCGACGTGGCCCATGATGGTGACCACGGGCGGACGCGCGGCCTTCTCGCCCTGCGACTCCTCCACGTGCGCCATCAGCGCGTTCTCGACGTCGGCCTCATCGGCCTTGACCACGTTGTGGCCGAGCTCCTCGGTCACGAGCGCGGCGGTGTCGTGGTCGATCACCTGGTTGATGGTCGCCATGACGCCCATCTTGAACAGCGTCTTGACCAGCTCGCCGCCCTTGAGCGCCATCTTCTGCGCCAGTTCGGCGACGGTGATGGTCTCGCCGATGGCGACGTCGCGCACGACCGGCGCGGTCGGCCGGGTGAAGCCGGTGCCGGTACGCGCCTGGTCGGACTGGCGGCGCGACTTGGGCTTGCCACGGGTGCTGCTGGAGCGACGCGCGCGCTCGGAAGCACTCAGGTGCATCTGGCCGGCGAAGCGACGGCTGCGATCCTCGTCCTCGGCCGCACCGCCGGTACGCGCCTTGCGCGCCGGTGGCTTGGGCGGATGGCCGTGGCCGTGGCTGCTGGGCTGGTTGCGGATCGGGTCCTCGGTGACCGGGATGACCTCCGGCTCGGCGGCGGCGCGCTCGGCCTCCTCGGCGGCACGCCGGGCGGCCTCCTCGGCCTCGCGCTTCTCGCGCTCGGCTTCCTCGGCACGGCGCTTGTCGGACTCCTCCAGCGCCTTCTGCTCGGCGGCGTTGCGGGCACGCGACTCCTCGAGCTTGCGCAGGATCTCCGCGCGCTCGTCGTCGCCGCCCGCCTGCGCGGCCTCGGCCGAATCCGGCCGCACCAGCGTGACCTTCTTGCGCACGACCACGTCGACGGTGGAGCGGCTCTTGCCGCCCCCCACCGTCAGCTCCTGCTTGCGGCTGCGGCTGAGGGTGATCTTCTTCGGCGCCTCGCCGGCCGCGTCGGCCGTATCGGTCTTGCCGTGCGTCCGGCGCAGGAAGCCCAGCAGCTTGACCTTCTCGGTGCTCGATACGACCTGGTCGGGGTCGCTGAAGGGCATGCCGGCGGTGGCCAGCTGCTCCAGCAACTTCTCGACCGGTGTGTTCACCAGGGCGGCCAGCTTGCGGATGGTGGTTTGCTGCGACATTCGGTATCCGTTCTCTTCAGGCCGCCGCGGGGGCGGCCAAGTGGGCGATTGTAGGACGGGCCGTGACCCGCCGCACATTCGACGCGGACGGGCCCCTGCCCGTCCGATGCGTGGCGCTTACTCGAACCAGTGCTTGCGCGCTTCCATGATCAACGCCGCGGCGCGCTCCTCGTCCATCCCATCGATGTCGGTGAGCTCATCGGTGGCCAGGTCGGCCAGGTCGTCACGGGTGACGACGCCGCGCGCGGCCAGCTGGTAGGCCAGCTCGTCGTCCATGCCTTCCAGGGTGAGCAGGTCCTCGGCCGGCTGGTGCTCGTCGAGCTCCTCCTCGGCCGCCAGCGCGTCGTTGAGCAGCGCGTCGCGGGCGCGGGCGCGCAGTTCCTCGACGATGTCCTCGTCGAAGCCCTCCACGGCCAGCAGCTCGCCGACCGGCACGTAGGCGATTTCCTCGACCGTGCTGAAACCCTCCGACACCAGGATGCCGGCGATTTCCTCGTCGACCTCGAGCTTGGCCTGGAACAGTTCACGCGCGGCGGCCTGCTCGGACTCGCTCTTGGCCTGCACCTGGTCGGCGGTCATCACGTTGAGCTGCCAGCCGGTCATGCGGCTGGCCAGGCGCACGTTCTGGCCGCCCTTGCCGATGGCCTGGGCGAGGCGATCCTCGGCCACCGCGAGGTCCATCGAATGCTTGTCCTCGTCGACGACGATCGACTGCACCTCGGCCGGCGCCATCGCGTTGATCACGAACTGCGCTGGGTTGTCCGACCACAGCACGATGTCAACGCGTTCGCCGTTGAGCTCGTTGCTCACGGCCTGCACGCGCGAGCCGCGCATGCCGATGCAGGCGCCGATCGGATCGGTGCGGTTGTCGTGGGCCAGCACGGCGATCTTGGCGCGGTCGCCCGGGTCGCGGGCACAGGCCTTGATGGACACCAGGCCCTGGCCGACTTCCGGCACCTCCAGCTTGAACAGCTCCATCATGAATTCCGGGGCGGCGCGGCTGATGAACAGCTGCGGGCCGCGCGGCTCGGAACGCACGTCGAACAGGTAACCGCGGACGCGGTCGCCGGCGCGGAGCACGTCGCGCGGGATGCCCTTGTCCTTGGAGATGATCGCCTCGGCGTTGCCGCCCAGGTCGACATAGATGTTGCCGCGCTCGACACGCTTGACGATGCCGGTCACCAGCTCGCCGACGCGGTCCTTCCACTGGTCCACGACCTGCGCGCGCTCGGCCTCGCGGACGCGCTGCACGATGACCTGCTTGGCGGCCTGCGCGGCGATGCGACCGAAGTCGGGGTTCTCGATCTGCTCTTCGATGAAATCGCCGACCTCGGCGCCCTCGGCCTCGTCGACCGCGTCCATGAGGCGGATCTGGCGGTCCGGGGACTCCATCACCACGTCGTCGGCCACGACCTCCATCCGGCGGAAGGTCTCGTAGCTGCCATCCTTGCGGTCGATCGACACGCGCACCAGCACGTCCTCGTCGTGATAGCGCTTCTTGGCGGCGGACGCCAGCGCGGCCTCGATGGCCTCGAAGATCACGTCACGCGGCACGCCCTTCTCGTTCGCGACCGCATCGACGACCAGCAACAGTTCCTTGCTCATCTCGTTACTCCGCCGGGGTCGGCTTGTCGGCCGCCGGCTTGTGGTGGTGGATATCCGTCGGGGCATCGCCGGACGCCCCGTCTGTCTTGTTGCCGCGCGCACCGCGCGCAGGCGTCTTGCTGCCGCCCTCGCCGGCCTTGCCCTTGCCGGGCTTGGTGGGCGCTAGGCCCAGCGCCGCCCAGTCGGGGACCAGGCGGGCCTTGTCGATGTTGTCAGCCGATACCTCGACCTGCGTGCCGTCCACGTCCAGCACCACGGTGTCGCCGCGGACCGCGACGATCACGCCCTGCAAGCGCCGGCGCCCGTCCTGCGGCAGCTTCAGCCCGACCTTGGCCGACTCGCCGATGAAGCGTTCGAACTGCGCCGGGGTGAACAGCGGACGGTCGACGCCCGGGGACGACACTTCAAGCGTGTAGTTGCCGCTGATGGGATCCTCGACGTCGAGCTGGGCCGAGACCTCGCGGCTCACGGTCTCGCAGTCCTCGATCGACACCATGCGCTCCGGGTCGGCCGCCAGGTCCTGCTCGGACAGGTCGATGTACAACCGCACCACCGCGCCGCCCGGCGACGGCAGGTAGTCGATGCCCAGCAACTGCAGCCCCAGCGACGACACCGTCGGGGCCAGCAAGGCGGCGATTTCGTTCGCTTTCTGCGTCACGCGCTCGAACTCCTGCGACTGGTTGGCGGAAACTCCGACGGCGGTGTCGTGCGACATCCGGCATGGCCATGGCGCCCCGTGCAATCCACGGTTGCGACATGCCGCGACCGCCGGAGGGCGGAAACGACAAAGGGCCCATTGGGCCCCTTGTCCGTACCGCTGGATGTCGGCGTGATGCGCGAGCAGAGCGCATCACCAAGCCCAGGCTGC
>CAMPJI010000052.1 GCA_946886865.1 uncultured Lysobacterales bacterium
CGACGTTCCCGCACGGCATCAGCTACTACCAGCCCAACGTGCAGATGGCCTCGCTGGACCACGCGCTCTGGTTCCACCGCCCGTTCCGTGCCGATGAGTGGCTGCTGTATTCGATCGACAGCCCCAGCGCGCAGGGCGGGCGCGGGCTGGCACGCGGGCAGATCTTCGACCGCCAGGGCCGCCTGGTGGCCAGCACCGCGCAGGAAGGGCTGATCCGCGTGGTCGAAGATGCCAAGGCCGCCGCGCACGTGCCGGCCAGGGACTGAGGACGACGATGCGCCAGGTCTTCAGCAGCCCGCGGCTGGAAAACGTCGAGCAGGTGGCCCGACTGCTGGAAGACGCCGGCATCGAGACCCGCATCACCGACGGTCGCTCGTACAAGGGCAACCGCCGCCGCAACTTCAGCTATGGCAGTACCGATGCCGACGCCAGGCCCGCGGTGTGGGTGGTGCGCTCGGACGACCAGGTCCGCGCCCGCACGCTGCTGCGCGATGCCGGGCTGATCGACTCGACCCGCCCCACCGACAGCTACCTCGCCCCGACCTTCCGCACCGAGCCGGCGGCCGGGCCGCGCAAATCCGGCGTCCAGAGCCGCGCCGCGCGCATCAAGCTGGTGCTGCTGGGCGGCATCGCCATCGGCGTGGCCTTCATGGTCCACCACATGCTGACCAACCGGCCGCCCCAGCAGGAGGCCGCCGGGCCGTTCGACGGCAGCGCCTCGCCGGTGCTGCTGCCGGTGGCGCGCGCGGTGTTCGAACACGAACTGCCATCGGCGCGCCTGCCCACGGTGTGCCTGAGCATCGACGGCAAGGACGCGCCGCAGGAGATGCTGGAAGCGCTGTACCGCGAGGGCATGGTGGTGGCGCCCGGGTCGACGTGCGTGCGCAACCCCGACGAGGACGTGGGCAGCCAGCACCGCAGCGGCCGCGAGGCGTTGCTGCTGGACGTGACGCGCTTCCGCCCCACGGCCCCCGACGAGGGCGAGGTCGAGTACACGGCCTACCACCACCGGATGTTCGGCGACTACAAGACGCTGCGGGTGCGGCGCGTCGACGGCCGCTGGGAGGTGGTCGAGGTGGTCCGCCACGTGTCCAGCTGAGCGCGACGCGCCGCGTCCGCCGGACCGGTCACATTGGCGGACGCGACGCGTCCTGAAGGCATCCCGTCCGCACCCTGATGGAGCCCGCCATGCCCAGCGCCCTCGCCCCCTCGCCTGCCGTCCTTGCGCCCTCGACCGATGTCGACGCGGTCATCCGCGAGCACCTGCCGGCCGCGGCGCGCGGCGACACCGATGCCTACGGCCGGATCGTCGCCGCCTGCCAGAACCCCGTCACGGCCATCGCGCTGGCCATCGTGCGCGACGTTCCGGCCAGCCAGGACATCGCGCAGGACGCCTTCATCAGCGCCTGGCGCCACCTGCAGCGGCTGCAGAACCCGTCCAGTTTCCTGCCCTGGCTTCGGCAGATCACCCGCAACCTGGCGCGCGACCACCTGCGTGCGCGCGGCCGCGGCGGCGTGCCGGTCGACGACGCCGATGCGGTGATCGAGGCGGCGGCCGACCCCGGACTCGACCCGTTGCACCAGGCGCTGGAGGACGAACGCCAGTCGATGGCGGCCGAGCTCATCTCCGCCCTGCCTGACGACAGCCGCGAAGTACTGCTGCTCTACTACCGCGAGGGCCAGCGTTCGCAGCAGGTGGCCGCGCTGCTGGGCCTGAGCGATGCGGCGGTGCGCAAACGGTTGTCGCGTGCGCGGGCCACGGTACGCGACGAGCTGTTGGCGCGCTTCGGCGAGTTCGCGCGCAGTTCGGCCCCGGGCGCGGCCTTCACCGGCATCGTCACCAGCGCGCTGGTGCTGGCCAGCCCGCCTGCCGCGGCCGCCGGGCTGCTGTCGATCGGCGCGGCGGCGGGCGCCAAAACCTTCGGCAAGGTGCTGCTGGGCGCGGCCGGCAGTGTCGGCTTCGCCCTGCTCGCGGCACTCGCCGGGGTGTACCTGGGCCTGCGGCGGCAGCTGAAGGGCGCGATCGATGCGGCCGAGCGGCATGCGCTGATCCGCAGCGCGGTCGTGTGCGCGCTGGCGTCGGTCGGGTTTGCGGTCGCCATTACTTTCATGGCGGCCGAAAGCGAGGGCTGGCTGGGGCCGGTGGTGGCGACCGCCGTGTTCATGGCCACGGTGGTCCACCAGTCGATGGTGGTGCAACCGCGCGCGCTGCAGCGGCGGCATGCGCGCGAGGCCGCTCTGGACCCCGTCGGAGCCGCGCGGCGCAGGCGGCGCGAGAAGGCCATTGCGTGGATCGGTGCGGTCGTCGGCTGCACCTGCGGTATCGGGGGGCTGCTGCTGGGCCTAGTGTCCTCCGGGCGGATCTGAGCACGACCCTGCCCGCACCCCCTATCCGTCATCCGGTCGAGCGCATGGGTGCACCCGGCACCGGACGACGACGCATGAAAAAGCCCGCGCCGCCGGTTGGCGACGCGGGCGTCCGGTTTTCGCGCAACCGGGCGTCAGCGACGCGGACGGTGCTGCAGGTCGCCCTGTGTCAGGTAGCCGTCGCGGTCCTCGTCCATGAAAGCGAACATCTTCGCCATGCGCGGCATGCCCGACTCGACCTCGGCGCGGCTCAACCGGCCGTCCTTGTCGGCATCGGCCTCGACGAATTTCTGCCGTGCGCGCTCGGCGTGCTTGGCCTGCCACTCCGCGCGGCGGGCCTCGGCCGCCGCCATCAGCTCGCTGCGGACCAGGTAACCGTCACGGTTGCGGTCGGTCGCATCGAAGCGGGCGGCAAACCGCGCGTTGCCGGCGGCCTCGACCTTGCTGATGCGGCCGTCGCCATCGGTGTCGAGTTTGAGCACGTGACCCATGACGCCCCGGTGTCCACCGCGGCCCTTCTTCCACTGCGGGCGCTCACCGGCATCGATGCGGCCGTCGCCGTTCTTGTCCATCGTGTCGAAGTGCTGGGCCAGGCGCGGGTGCGCGGCGGCCTCGGCGCGGTCGATGGCGCCATCGCCGTTGGTGTCGATCTTGGCCATGCGCTGGCCGCGCTCGGCCTTGCCGCCGGCGGCATCCTGTGGGGCGGCGACGGCCACGCCAACCAGTGCGGCAGCGATGGCGGCGGTCAGGAAGGTGTAACGGTTCATGCACGTCTCCAGTGTCGGGCGCGGCGTTGCGCCGATGGTGGAGTCAACGCGCGGCGCGTGGCGCGGTTGACGTGGGTCCGATCATGTTCAGCCGGCCGACAGCGCGGGCGCCGCGGGCGCTATGCTGCCCGCCATGGGCAACACGCCGGACACCGACGACCTGCGCCTGTTTCACACCGCCGAGCACCCGTGCGGCTACTGGCCCGACCGCTACGCCCGCGATCTGGTGCTGGACCCGCGCGACCCGCGGCTGCCGCAGTGGTATCCGATGGCGCTGGGCTGGGGGTTCCGGCGCTCCGGCGACATCGTCTACCGGCCGCACTGCCGCCGCTGCCGCGCGTGCACCGCGGTGCGCATTCCCGTCGACCGTTTCGCGCCCGACCGCGCGCAGCGCCGGTGCCTGTCGCGCAACCGGAATGTCACGACGCGCGTGCAGCCGGCCCAGGGCAGCGAGGCGCACCTGGCGCTGTACCGCCGCTACCTCGCCGCGCGCCACGCCGGTGGCGGCATGGACGGCCATGGCGCGGTGGAGTTCGAGCAGTTCCTGATCGGCCAGTGGAGCGACAGCCGCTTCCTGGAGATGCGCGAGGACGGGCGCCTGCTGGCGGTGGCGGTGACCGACCGGGTCGACGACGCGCTGTCGGCCGTCTACACCTTTTTCGACCCCGATCCGGCACTGGCCTCGCGCGGGCTGGGCACGCTGGCGATCCTGCGACAGATCGAGTGGGCCCGCCGCGAGCAGCGGCCGCACCTCTACCTGGGCTACTGGATCGACGGCCACGCCAAGATGGACTACAAGCGCCGCTTCCGTCCGCTGGAGCGGTTCGACGGTCGCAGCTGGCGCGATTTCGACGAGGCAGACTTTCCATGAATTTCGATTTCCGGCTGGCACTCGTCGGCCTGTGCGCGGCGCTCGCCCTGGCGGGCTGCGTGCACGTCAATGTCCACGGCGACCCCGATGCCTACCTCCGTTCCATGACGCCACTGCGGGTGGCGACCTACAACACGTCCCTCTATGAAGAAACCGCCGGCGGCCTGATCCAACGACTGGAGGCTGGCGACGCCAGGGCTTCTGCAGTCGCGGCCGTGCTGCAGCGCGTGCGCCCCGACATCGTGCTGCTCAACGAGTTCGATTACGACACGGGCGAGCGCGCCGCCGACCTCTTCCAGCGACGCTACCTGGAGCAGCCGCAACCCGGTGGCGGCGACGCGCTTCATTACCCGTATCGCTACCTCGCCCCGGTCAACACCGGGGTGCCCAGCGGACTGGACCTGGACCGCGACGGCCAGGCGCGGGGCGGCGACACGGGGGACCGCGCGCGCGGCAACGATGCGTGGGGCTACGGCCTGCACCCCGGGCAGTACGGGATGCTGGTGCTGTCGCGCCATCCGATCGATGCGCAGGCGGCACGCACGTTCCAGACACTGAAATGGAGTGCGATGCCGGGCGCGCGCCAGCCGCGTGACCCCGCCACGGAACGGCCGTGGTATCCATCGGAGGTGTGGTCGCAGTTGCGGCTGTCGTCCAAGTCGCACTGGGACGTGCCGGTGCGCACGCCGCGCGGCACGCTCCACGTGCTGGCCTCGCACCCCACACCCCCGGTGTTTGACGGGCCCGAGGACCGCAACGGCGCGCGCAACCACGACGAGATCCGGCTGTGGCGCGAGTACCTCTCCAACGAGGCCGTGGACTGGTTGTGCGACGACCGCGGCATCTGCGGCGGGTTGCCGGCCGGCGCGCATTTCGTGATCGCCGGCGACCTCAACAACGACCCGCACGACGGCGAGGGCCACCATGTCGCGATCCGCGACCTGCTCGCCCACCCGCGGGCGAACGGCACCATCGTCCCGCGGAGCGAGGGTGCGCGTGCCGCCGCTGCGTCCTACGGCGTGGCACGCACGGGCGATGCATCGACGCACACCGGCGACTTCGGCCCGCGCGTGGGCACGCTGCGGCTGGACTACGTGCTGCCTTCCCGGAGCGTGCGTGCGGTGGATTCGGGCGTGTTCTGGCCGGCGCCGGAGTCGGCGGGTGCGGCCACCGCGGAGGCCAGCGACCATCGTCTGGTGTGGGTGGATCTCGAACTGCCGTAGACGCACCCACCGCAGCGACACGCTGCGTGGCCGGCTCGTCCATGCAACGCGTTGCACTTGAAGGCCTCTGCCACCCATGCGTACGGCGGCTTCGCGATCGACGCACGTACGCGGCGCCGACGCGGCAACCCCGACGCTGGCGTTGCCGCCCCTCATCCGGCGCGGCGCGCCACCGGCTCCCGAGAGGAGAAGCACAGCTGCGCGGCGTGTACCGCCTGTCCCGTTGCGGCGGCCAGCGCGCCCGTGTCTTTCCGTCCGCCTAGTGCGAGCCGACCTTCTCTTCTTTCCTGGCGTCCTTGCCGGCGCTGTCGGCTGCGGTCGACGGCTGCGCGGCTGCAGGCACGTCGGCGGGCTTGGCGCCCGCTGTTACCGCGGCAGGCGCCACCGCATCGGCCGGCGAGCCGGTGTCATTGGGCGCCGGCTGCCCGGCCTGGGCATTCGCCTCTTCAACCACGGGCGCGACCGCGGCGGTGCGCGGCCCGAAGCCGAAGGCCTCCTCGCCGCGTGCGGACACGATCATGCGCACCATGCTGGTGGGCACCATCAGTTCCAGGTCGACGGGCTGGCCCTGCGGCGTCCGACCATCCAGCGTCATCTCGACCAGCGCGCCGCCGGTATCGATCTCCCGGCACAACAGGTGAGGCCCCGCCTTGCCCTCCTGTAGGTAGGGCTTGATGGCGTCGCCCAGCGCTTCGAGCGCCTGCGGAAAGAAGAACACGGCGTAGCCGTTGAGGTCGTTCATCGGAACTCCTGGGAAAAGGGGGCGCGGCTCACCGCAGTTCGACGTGGAGCGCCTGCGCCGCGTCGCGTGCATCGGCGCGTGCCGCGTCCACGTCCTCGCCGGGGGCCAGCGTCACCGCGACCCGGCGCTGGCCTTCCACGCGCGGTTTGCCGAACAGCCGCAAGTGTGTCCCCGGGCGTGCGAGCGCGGCGTCGACACCCGAGAACACGGGTACACCATGCCCCTCGGCCAGCACCGCACACGACGCAGCGACCGTCTTGAGCGGCACGTTGCCGTCGGTGCCCACCGACAACGGCAGGCCGAGGATCGCGCGGGCGTGGAGCGCGAATTCACTCAGCTCCTGGGAGGCCAGCGTTACCAGGCCGGTGTCATGCGGCCGCGGCGACACCTCCGAGAACCACACCTCGTCGCCCTTCACGAACAGCTCCACGCCGAACACGCCCCAACCGCCGAGGTCGTCGGTGATCGCCCGTGCCACCGCCTGCGCGCGCTCCAGCGCCAGCGGGGACATCGGCTGCGGCTGCCAGCTTTCGCGGTAGTCGCCGTCGCGCTGCAGGTGGCCGATCGGCGGGCAGAACGCGGTCCCGCCGGCGTGGCGCACCGTCAGCAGGGTGATCTCGTAGTCGAAATCCACAAAGCCCTCGACGATGACCCGCCCGGCGCCGGCGCGACCGCCGGTCTGCGCGTAGGTCCAGGCGCGATCGATGTCGTCCGCGGTCCGCACCAGGCTCTGGCCCTTGCCCGAGGACGACATCACCGGTTTGACCACGCACGGCACGCCGATCTGCGCGACGGCGTCGCGGTAGGCCTCGGCCGTGTCGACGAAGCGGTAGGTGGACGTGGGCAGCCCCAGCGTTTCGGCCGCCAGCCTGCGGATGCCTTCGCGGTCCATCGTCAGGCGCGCGGCGCGCGCCGTCGGGATGACGCGGGTGTCGCGCCCCTCGCGCTCGAACGCCTGCTCCAGCGCAACCAGGGTTTCGGTGTGGATCGCTTCGATCTCCGGCACGACCAGGTGCGGGCGCTCGGCCTCGACCAGCGCGCGCACCGCGGCGCCGTCGAGCATGTCCAGCACATGGCTGCGGTGCGCGACCTGCATGGCCGGCGCGTCGGCGTAGCGGTCGGCGGCGACCACCTCCACCCCGAAGCGCTGGAGTTCGATGGCCACCTCCTTGCCCAGTTCCCCGGAGCCGAGCAGCAGGACGCGGAAGGCATGCGGGGACAGCGGGGTGCCGAGGGTGGTCATCGGGGCTCCGGACAGGGATGCGGACGGCCGCACAGTCTACCGTCGCTGCAACGGGCCCTTTGGCCGGCGCGGGAGGCGTGCGATGCTTCCGCCGATGCCACGGGGACCCCACTACCGCCCGCACCGGACCGTCCGGCTGCGCACCGCCTGCGCCCTCGCCGCGCTGCTGCTGGCAACGGCCTGCGCGCGCCCCGACGACGGCGCGCCCGGCGCGACGCTGGCCGGCCTGCTGCTGGACCCGCAGATGGACGAGATCAGCGGCCTGGCCGCCTCGCGCCGGCACAATGGCGTGCTGTGGCTGCACGACGACGGCGGCAATCCCGCGCGGCTGTTCGCCGTCAGCGCGGGCGGGCGGCGGCAGGCGACATTCCATGTCGAGGGCGTGACCAAGACCGACTGGGAGGACATCGCCGCGTTCGAACTGGACGGCCGCCGCTACCTGATGCTGGCCGATACCGGCGACAACGGCGGCCTGCGGCGCAGCCTGCAGCTGCACGTGATCGAGGAACCGGCCGCCCTGGAGAACGCGCGCCTTACGCCGGCGTGGTCCATCGCCTTCCGCTGGCCGGACGGGCCGCGCGACTGCGAAGCCATCGCCGTCGACGCGGCGCGCGGCGAAATCCTGCTGGTGTCGAAGAAGCGCGAACCGCCCGAACTTTTCTCGCTGCCGTTGCGCCCCACCGCAGGCGAGATGCAGACCGCACGCCCGCTGGGCGAACTGGCGGGCATGCCGCCGCCCTCGCCCGCCGAGCAGAACGACACCGGCCGCGCCCAGTACGACCGCCACGTCACCGCCGCCGACATCGCGCCCGACGGGCGCATGCTGGCGGTGATGACCTACCGATACCTGTTGCTCTATGGCCGCGGTGAGGGCGGCTGGGGGGAGGCCGTCGCCGGCCCGCCGCAGGTCAGCGACCTCCCGCCCCTGCCGCAGGCCGAGGCCCTGGGCTGGGCGACCGACGGGTCCGTGCTGTACGCCACGGGCGAATTCGTGCCCGCGCCGCTGTACCGCATCACGCCCTGAAACACGGGGGCTTCCGCCGCCCCTGCAGCGGCGGCGGGCGTGGCCGTGACCGGATACGCCGTTAGAAAGCGGGCGTGCGCACGACAGCCGCGACGCCCCACAGCCCGTCCGCGGCACAGGGGCGATGCCGACGAACGGCTGTTGACGTGATATCAATTTGATATCAATAATCAACCATCCCAACCGACGAGGCCGGCCATGAAAGAGAACCCCACCCGCTCCCTGCCCGGTATCCCGGTGCTGCTCGTGCTGCTGCTGGCCCTGGTCGCCGCGGCGGTGATGCTGTTCAACGGCGTGGCCGGCGACAGCCCGGCGACCGCCATCCTGTCGGTGCTGGGCGGCATCGTGGCGTTCTTCCTGCTGTTCGGCCTGTACATGGTCGAGCCCAACCAGTCGGCGGTGCTCAGCCTGTTCGGCAAGTACGTGGGCACCGTCCACGACAACGGCCTGCGCTGGAACAACCCCTTCTTCTCCAAGCGCAAGGTGTCCCTGCGCGTGCGCAACTTCGAGAGCGGCAAGCTCAAGGTCAACGAGCTGGACGGCAGCCCGATCGAGATCGCCGCGGTGATCGTGTGGAAGGTGGTCGACTCGGCCGAGGCGGTGTTCAACGTCGACGACTACGAGAGCTTCGTGCACATCCAGTCCGAGGCCGCGCTGCGCGCCATGGCCACCAGCTACCCCTACGACCAGCACGAGGAGAACCAGGTCTCGCTGCGCAGCCACCCGGTCGAGATCAGCGAGCGGCTCAAGGAACAGCTGGACGAGCGCCTGACCGAGGCCGGCGTGGACGTCATCGACGCGCGCATCAGCCACCTGGCCTACGCGCCGGAAATCGCGCACGCCATGCTGCAGCGGCAGCAGGCCAACGCGGTGATCGCCGCGCGCACCCGGATCGTCGCCGGCGCCGTGGGCATGGTCGAGATGGCCTTGGCCGAACTGCAGAAGAACGATGTCGTGCAGCTTGACGAAGAGCGCAAGGCGGCGATGGTCAGCAACCTGCTGGTGGTGCTGTGCAGCGACCGCAGCACGCAGCCGATCGTCAACACCGGCAGCCTGTACTGAGGACCCGACGATGGACTGGGAACGCTACATCGCCCCCGCCGCCATGGCCCTGAGTGCGATGCCGGTCTTTCTGATCGCCGGGCTGGTGCGCGGCGGGCGCCTGCATCTGGTCAACGGCCTGGATGCCCGCCGTGTCCGCGACCCCGACCGCCTCGCACGGCGCCTGGGCGCCCTGCTGGCCGCGGTCGGCTTCAGCATGCTGCTGGGTGCCACCGGCCTGGCCTGGGCCGGTGCCGACGAAGCGCGCATCACCGGCGTGGTGATCGCATTGCTGCTGGCGGTCAACGGGTTGGCGGTCGCGTTGATCCTGACGGTGGCCCGCGCCCCGCGCGTGGACGGGGCCGATCGCAGCGCCGGGACGCGATCAGGCCGGCGATGAGCCAGAAGAAGGCCTACCCGCTGCGGATCAATGCCCAGGTGCTGGAGGCCGCCCAGCGCTGGGCCGACGATGAGTTGCGCAGCCTCAACGCGCAGATCGAGTACGTGCTGCGCGACGCGCTGCGCAAAGCCGGCCGGATCCCGACCCCGGCCCCCGAAAAAGACGACGAAAAGGACGCAGGACAATGAGTGCACGCTGGACGTACAAGGTGGTGGAGATCAAACCCGGCATCATGGGCGGCTTCAAGGCCGAGACCATGGAAGAGACGCTCAACCGCATGGGACTGCAGGGGTGGGAGCTGGTGAACGTCGCGGTGACCGGGCCGATGATGGCCGCGCTGGCGGTGTTCAAGAAGGCCGGCTGACCGCTGCCGGTCCGTGGCGGCGCCGGCACCCCGGCGCTACCCTGAGCCCATGCGAGGCCAGCCGCTCCACCTGATCAATACGCCCCGGATCGAGGTCTGGCCGGGCGGCCTGTTGCGCGCGCGCAGCAGCCACGATGCGCGCCTGCTGTCGCGTGCGCGCCACGTTCTGCGACGCAAGCGCGACGGCCGTTTCCTGGCGGCGGACCTGTCTGAGGGGTTGATGCCGCTGGTGCCGCGCCTCCGGCACGAGCCCGGGCTGGACGAGGCGCTGGACGCCATCGAGATCCACCCGCCCCATCGACGGCCGGGCATCGAACGCATCCGCGAACTGCCGCTCGACGCGCTGGAGTCCCGACTGGATGCACTGGGTCTGGACGAGGGATACGCGCAGCGCACCGGCCTGGCGCTGGTCGCCGAACCCGACTGGCTGGCGCTGGCCGGGTTCGACCGCTACCGCCGTCCGCTCTGGCTGGTCGAGCCCGCCGCGCGCGCGTGGACCCATCTGCAGGCGGCCGCGCGCCGCGACGGCATTGTGCTGGAGGCCATTTCGGGCTACCGCAGCCACGATTACCAGCTGGGCATTTTCGAACGCAAGTTGGAACGCGGGCAGACCGTCGACGAGGTGCTCGCCGTCAACGCCGCCCCCGGCTACAGCGAACACCATTCCGGCCGCGCGCTTGATATCAGCATGCCGGGCGAGCCGGCCGCGGAAGAGTCGTTCGAGGCCACGCCGGCGTTCGGCTGGCTGACCGACAACGCCTCCACCCACGGTTTCAGCATGAGCTATCCGCGCGACAACCCGCACGGCATCGTCTACGAGCCGTGGCACTGGTGCTGGCAGCCAGCGGCTGCGCCATGACCACGCAGGCGGAGGACGCCGAGCACCGCATCCTCGCCAGTTGGCAGGCCAACGCGCAGCCGTGGACCGATACGGTGCGTGCAGGACGGATCGAGAGCCGGCGACGGGTGACGGACGGGGCCATCCTCGCGGCGCTGCGCCATCGCACGCCGGGAACGCTGCTGGATGCCGGCTGCGGAGAAGGCTGGCTGTCAGGGGCGTTCGCCGCGGCAGGCTGGACGGTGACAGGCGTGGACACGGTCTCCGCACTGGTAGACGCCGCAGGCGCGCGACATGGCAGCCGCGCAACGTTTCATGTGTGCGACTACGCGTGTCTCGCGCAAGCGGGACTCGGACGGTTCGACGTGGCCGTCTTCAACTTCTCGCTGATCGGCGACACACGCACCCGCGCTGCACTGGCGTCGATGCGGCACATGCTTTCCGCCGGCGGCGAGGTGCTGGTGCAGACGCTTCACCCGTGCACGGCCTGCGGCGATGCGTCCTACCGGGATGGCTGGCGCGAAGGCAGCTGGGCCGGCTGCGACGGCGACTTCGCCGACCCCGCTCCCTGGTACTTCCGCACCTTGTCCGGATGGTTGAAGGTGCTGCACGGGTGCGGTCTGCAATTGCTGGCGATGGAGGAGCCGCTGCATCCGGATACGGGACGGCCGGCCTCGTTGCTGCTGCGCGCAGGCCTGGCCGGCTGACGCTGTCACCCGATCGTGGCGCATGAGGGCCCCATGCCCCATTGCGTCCCCTGCATCCGATGGCGTGACGTAGCCAACCCGGCCTGCGAATGGCTGCGGACGGGGCCAGTGGACTCAGGCGGACGGGATCGCGGCCACTTCACATTGCCATTCCGGGCACGGCCGGGAATCCGCTCCAAAGTGGGCAGCGAGGCAAGCCAGCCCCTTGCGTCATCCGGGCTGACAGCGCGGGGTGAGGACGGCTACTCCTGCGAGCGGGGCGTCTGCCTGGCCGCCGGCCCGCGCTCATCGGCGATGCGCCACAGGTAGAGGCTGGCGTAGGTCCTGTACGGGCCCCAGCGTTCGCCGCGTTCGGCCAGTTCGCGTGGCGTGGGCATTGCATGAACACCATCGACCACCTGGGCACCTTTACGGATGCCCAGGTCGTCCAGCGGCAGCACGTCCGGGCGGCCGAGGCGGAACATCAACATCATCTCCACCGTCCACCGGCCGATCCCGCGGGTGGGCACCAGCGCGGCGATGATGGCCTCCTCGTCCATGCGGGCCATCCGGCGCAGCGTCGGGATCTCCCCCGCGGCCTCGCGCGCGGCCAGGTCGCGCAGCGCGCGCGCCTTGTTGCCCGAGACGCCACAGGCGCGCAGGGTGGCATCGTCGACGGTGGCCAGGGTGTCCGCATGCAGACGCCGGCTGCCGATGGCGGCCTCGACGCGGCCGACGATGGTCGAGGCCGCCTTGCCGCTGAGCTGCTGGAACAGGATCGCGCGCGCCAGCGCATCCACCGGGTCGAAGCGCGCGCGCCAGCGCGGATCCGCCGCGATCGGCCCGATCCGACGCATCCAGGTGGCCAGGCGGCGATCGCGACGGACCAGGTAGGCATGCGCGGCATCGGTGTCGAACCCGCGTGCCATGTCAGTCACGCCACCGGCCGCTTGCGATGACGGCCGCCAGGCCGATCCACGACACGATCATCAGCCCCCCGCCCAGGGGCGCAAGCCGGGTCGGCCAGTTCAGCAGGTGCGCCAGGACCAGGCTGCCGGAAAACAGCAACACGCCGAGCAGCATCGCGGCGAGCATCCCGTGCACGACCGCCCTCGCGGGTTGCAGGCCGAGCACCGCCAATGCGATGCCATGCCCGAACGCCATCAGCGCGGCCTGTTGAAGCCGGGCCTGGGCCGCGCCGTCGCTGGCATGCGCGGCGTAGGCCGACAGCGCGACGGCCGCCGCGGCAAGCAGCGCCCCGGCAGCCGGAAGGAGGCGGCGCCACGCGGTTTCGCGCTGAAGCGGAGTCGTCAGGTCGGACATGGAAACAGGCTGCAGGGCGGGCACCCACGATAGCAGCGGCGCGGGGTCGGATCGTGTGGTGCGATGCGGTCGCCATGCAGGAACCCGCGGACGCACTCCGCCGCACGCCTGATCGCGGCTGAAGCCGCTCCTGCAGGGGCGTAGCCCCCCAAAAGAAAACGCCGCGCATGGCTGCGCGGCGTTTCCGGTCATGCCGATTTCCGGGTGCGGATCAGCGAACGGCCCAGACGACCTCGAACTCGCCGTCTTCCTTGAAGCCGCCCTCGATCCCCGACTTCCACAGCTCGTACGGACGCTCGGCGGTCTCGAAGCCCTGGGTCAGCGCCCAGGCGCGCAGCGCGTCGCGCACCACCGAGAGGTTGGCCATGTGGCCCTTGAAGGGCACCATCGCGATCTGGCTGGCCGGCGAACGGCGGTACTCGACCGGGCCGTCCAGCTTCAGGCCGGTCAGCTCCGGGTACTCGACCGCAGTCACTTCGGTTTCGACGGCCTCCGCGGCCTCGTCGCCCTCGTCCGCGGCGTCGGCGTTGTCGTCCTGCTCGTCGTCGCTCGAACCGCCCGAGCGCTTGCGCACCGGCATGGCGACGTCGAACGAGTAGCTCTCGGCGCCGAATTCGTTGGTGATGATGCGCACCGGGCCCGCCGCCTCTAGGTTGTTGGACGCCATCACGCGGCGGATCCACTCCAGGTTCGACAGCATCTGCTTGGCGACCGCCTCGTTGTCACGCGGCACGGCCGCGGCCACGAACAGCAGGTTCTCCGCCGGGCGGTCCTGCAGGCGCGGCGCCATCTCCGGGTCGTCCTTGCTCAGGTCGGCGTAGTCGTAGTTCGGCACGGCCGCCAGCATGTTGCTCAGGCGCTGCAGGCCAAGGCGCATGTCCGAACCGACATTGCTGCTGACGTACATGCCGGCGTAGCGGCCCAGCAGGTTCCATCCGTAATCGACGTCGTAGGTCTGGGTGATCTCGACGTTGCGGCCGGCGCGGCCGGTCGGCTTCAGGCTGTAGGTGGTGCGCTTGTTGCTGCCCGGCTCCGGGTCGGTCAGCGCGAAGCTCACGCTCTTGCGCGGCTCGTTGGCGACGATTTCCCAGCTGCCTTCGCCCAGGTTGGTGTCGGAGCTGTACTCCAGGCGCGCGCCGACGCCCGAGTCCGGGCCCGACTTCTCGATCTGGATGTTCGGATCGCGCAGCACCAGCGGGTTCCAATCCTCGAAACGGCGCAGGCTGTTGATCGTGTCGTACACGATGGTCAGCTTGCGGTTGGTTTCCACGCTCTCTTGGTGGTGGCGGCTGCCGGGCAGCAGCACGCCCACGACCAGGAACAGCGCGGCCACGATGGCCAACGAAATCAGGATCTCGATCAGACGGGTCATTCAGGTTCTCCAGGGCCGACCCGGGACCAGACCGGGACGCAGACCCATAATCCTAGCAAGGATGGCGGGGACGAAGCAGCAGTGGAACAGCTCGTGGGCGTCAGGGCCTTGCCCGGCATGGCGGGCACCTCGACTCCGGGAGCGGGAACGGTACGACACGGCGATGTCAGCGCGCCACGCCACCGGCGACGCCCAGCTGAACGAGCCGGTGTTGGCGCCGCAACGGGGCGACACGCACGCGTGCCCGGACGGCCGGGCCGCGGATGCGGCCTTCAGACCAGTTGGAGCTCGAAGGCCTTGAGCACCGCCCGGGTGCGGTCGCGCACGCCCAGCTTGCTCAGGATGTTGGAAACGTGGTTCTTGATGGTGCCCTCGGCCACGCCCAGCGAATTGGCGATCTCCTTGTTGGAAAAACCGCCGGCCATCAGGCGCAGGATCTCGGTCTCGCGCTCGGTCAGCGGGTCCGGCCGGTCCAGGCTGACGAAGTCGTTGCGCATGTGCTCCAGCCCCGACAGCAGCCGCTGGGTCACGGCCGGCTGCACCAGCGAACCCCCGGCCGACACCGTCTGTATCGCCCCGACCAGCTGCTCCAGCGACACGTCCTTGAGCAGGTAGCCCTTGGCCCCCGCCTTCAGTCCGGCCAGCACCAGCTGGTCGTCGTCGAACGTGGTGAGGATGATGGTGGGCGGCAGGCTGTTGGTCCGTGCCAGCGCCTGCAGTGCCTCCAGGCCGGACATCACCGGCATGCGCATGTCCATCAGCACCACGTCGGGATTGACCTGGGGCACCATTTCGATGGCCTGGCGGCCATCGCCGGCCTCGGCGATCACCTCGATGCCTTCGGCCAGCGCCAGCAGCGAGCGGACGCCCTGGCGCACGAGGG